>JAFUFY010000045.1 GCA_017469645.1 Campylobacter sp.
CTAGCTCCGCTTCTAGCTTAGTAAAATTATCTAAAATTTTAACAATCTCATTTTGCACCTCTATCGGCGGAACAGGGATTTTAAAATTCCATAGATAATTTTTATCAAGTTTTGGCAAAGAACCACCGTATAAATGCGATTGCAAATCTGTTTGCAAATTTTTCAAAAAATAATATATAAATTTTAAATTCATAAAATCAACTAAATTCTCAGCAGTAAAACAAACATCAGTAGCCCAAAATTCATCTTCTTGCCAATTTACAAAACCTGCGCTTCCTGCCCTTGAAATGGTTATACATTTTTGACGATTAAAATCATTAAATTTGCCAGTTGGCATAGTTCCACCACCAATAACTGGATATTTAAAATCATCACTCATTATTGCTTTTGTAATTCTATCACCAGCTTTTAATAGTGAAATTTCACAAAGTTTTTTAAACTCCACTCCGTTAGGACAATGTTTTTTTATCAAATTTTCAATTTGGCTCATTTTTTTCCTTTTTTAGGTTTTATTTTAGATTCTTCGCTTCGCTCAGAATGACGGCGTTTTTTCGTCATTGCGAACTATTTCGTCATTCTGAGCTTTCGTAAGAAAGCGAAGAATCTCATAATAAATTTACAAATTTAAGAAAATTCATAAATTTACAAAAGCTTTTTAAACTCCACTCCGTTAGGACAATGTTTTTTTATCAAATTTTCAATTTGGCTCATTCGTATCCTTTTTAAGTTTTTTAATACTCTTGTCAAAATCGGATTGCAAATTTTTCATCTCATTTGCACGGTAAATTTCAAATTCGTTACTCGCTTTTTGGATTGCTTGTTCGTGTGAAATTTTGCCTTTATCTTGCAAAAGCTCTCTGTTTAAATTTTTTAATTGTCTATCTAGCTCATTTATCCAGTCTTGCATAGTCATTTTTCGCATTTCTAAGGCTTGAAGCTCGGCAAAGTCCAAAAACTGCGAAACAAGTAAATTTAAAATTTGAAGCTCTTTTTCGTTTAAATAATTTTTAGCGATTTTGACATCATCTTTTGTAACATAATTTCCTTTGAAATTTGTCATACCTACAAAGGGTTTATTACTATCAACTCTATCAAAGATTATCTCAGCAGCCGTGTGTTTATGTGTGGCATAGTGCATTTTGTTTTGCACTGTGGCGAAAAAATTTCGTGTTAGTTTTGATTTAGGGTCGTAATCAACAGCAGTGGCATAAATATCGGTAACTTGCTGATAAAAATTTCGCTCACTTGATCTAATATCTCGTATGCGTTGTAAAAGCTCTTTAAAGTATCTATTTGAGCCGTTTTTAAGTCTTTCATCATCAAGCACAAAGCCTTTTTTGATAAATTCGTTTAAATGCTTGGTAGCCCATTTGCGAAACTGCGTTCCACGAAGCGATTTTACTCTATAACCTACTGAAATGATAATGTCAAGGTTGTAAAAATCGACATTATAAGTTTTTCCGTCTTTGGCAGTTGTTGCAAAATTTGCAACAACTGAATTTGGCTCTAATTCGCCTTCATCAAAGATATTTTTAATGTGCCTTGAAATGGTAGATTTGTTTTTTTCAAACAAACTTGCGATTTGGTCTAAATTTAACCAAACAGTTTCATTGTCAAAAAGAACATCGACTGAGATATTTTTATCTTCTGATTGAAATATTATGATTTGACTTTTCATACTGCACTTTCTAAATCAGCCACGATTTTATCAATTTGCGAACGCAAAATTTGCTGATTTTTTACGATAGCTGAAATTTGCGAATTTAGCTCTTTTATGTCGATTTTTTCGCTTTTATCCTCTTGCTCTACATAGCTTGAAACAGAAAGATTAAAATCATTTTCTTTGATTTGCGAAATTTCTACCTTGCGACTAAAAAACTGCTCATCTTTTCGCTCTTTGTAAATTTGCATTATTTTATCAATGTTCTTTGGCGTGAGTTTGTTGTTGTTTGTGGATTTTTCAAATTCGTTTTCGGCGTTGATAAAAAGGACATTTCCACAACTTCCGTTTGTTTTGCCTTTTTTCAAAACCAAGATATTTGTTTGGATAGAAGTGCCAAAAAATAGATTTTGTGGTAAATTTATAATTGCATCTACAAAGTCATTTTCTACTAAATATTTTCGAATTTTCTGCTCTGCCCCACTTCGATACATGGTTCCCGGAAACATAACGATTGCGGCGGTGCCGTTGCCAGCAAGATGATAAAGTGCGTGCATAACAAAGGCTAAATCGGCTTTGCTTTTAGGGGCTAGAATTCCGGCTGGGGAAAATCTAGCATCGTTTATTAAAATCGGATCATCATCGCCTTTCCATTTGATAGAATACGGCGGATTTGAAACGACGGCTTGAAATTTTTCATCACTATGAAACGGAGAAACCAGCGTATCTCCATGCGCAATGTCAAATTTATCAAATTCAAGCCCATGCAAAAACATATTCATACGGCATAGATTGTAAGTCGTAAGCTCGATTTCTTGTCCGCAAAAGTTACCGATATTTTCCTTGCCAAGCACTTTTATAGCTTTTAAAAGAAGCGAGCCAGAACCACAAGCTGGATCGTAGATATTTTTTAGTTTTTCTTTGTTATTTGCAACGATTTTTGTTAAAAGTTCGCTGACTTCTTGTGGCGTAAAAAACTCGCCGCCACTTTTACCTGCGTTACTTGCATACATAGTCATCAAAAACTCATAAGCATCGCCAAAAGCGTCTATTTTATTATCACTAAAATCAAAATTCATTTTAGCAACTTCGCTTAAAATGTCGGCTAGTTTTTCATTTCTAGCAACAACCGTTGTGCCAAGCTTTTTGCTATTTATATCAAAATCGTCGAACAAACCACTCAAATCACTTTCACTTCCACTGCCTTTGGCTGAATTTTCAATATTTTTAAAAATGCTTTCGAGCTTTTCGTTTAAATTTTCTTTCATTTGATATGCGTCTTTTGCGACATTTTCAAAAAGTTCGCTAGGAAGCATAAAAAAGCCGATTTCTTTGATAAATTGTATTTTATTATTTTGTGGCATTTGTTTGATTTTTTCATCGTCTAAATTTGCATAATTATCTATGCCTTGATAGCGTTCGTTTATATAATTTCTGAATTTTTCAGATATAAAACGATAAAAAAGCGTTCCTAAGACATATTGTTTAAAATCCCAGCCTGTAACGCTTCCACGAAGCTTGTTGGCGATATTCCAAATGGTTTTGTGAATTTCATCTCGTTGTTTTTGGCTTTGTTGCATTTGTGTTTCCTTGATTATGTATTTAAACGAAAAATTGTAGCAAAACTTAACAAAAAAAGAAAATAAAAATTACTATTTTGTATGAATTTTACAAATTAATTTTTTATTTAGTATTTAAAACCTTTTTTGCTATTTTTTGTATATCCTTGGCGAGTTCTTTATTTAGCCAAATGGCGTTATAAATGCCGTCTTCACTGAGTGCGCCACGATTTATAGTTTTTGGAATTTTACCCTGCTCATCGCACTCGTAGTCCTTTCGCCACGCTCCGCCAAAGTAGTATCTGCTAAGTTTTGCCATAAGCTTTTGCGAATTTTTAAAATTTTCTAATGCGATTTCAAATTCTTTTTGAGATTTTATGACTTCGCCTAAAATTTCACTCATTTTTTCTATTCTTTGAATTTGTGTCATTTTAACGCTCCTACAAAAAAATTTATAAAATTTTAGTTTAAAATTTATAAATTTTCAAATTTTAAAAATCTCGTCGTAGTGGTTAAAAACTAAAATTTGCAAATTAAATTTTGCAAAAAAAACAGTATAATAAATCCGTCATTTTAAACAAAAAGGGTGAGAGTATGAATTTAGATAAAGATGAAAAATCGCTTTTTACGATAAAAAATTATAGTAGAAATTTCACCTTAATCAGTTTTTTGTATTTTGGTGTTTTTTTCTTTATATTAGGTTCAAATTTTACTAATGTTGATTATATGATTGTCAGTAGAGTTGGCGGTGGTATTATGCTTATCGGCATAGCTATTTTTATATTTTTATTTAAAAAAAGTAAAAATATAGTTTTTTTTGATGATAAAATTATACAAACAAATTTATTTAACATAAAACATAGAAACATTGTAGAAAAAATAGATAATGTTGATGAAATTTATATATTTCCAAATCTTTTCCAACACCATTCGTGGTTTTTATACGGTTCAGAGAAAGAAAAAAAGGATTTTATTGGTGCAAATTGGTTTTTTGGTGTGATTATGCTTCCCGGATTGCTACTTTTAGAATTTTTTGGAATTATGAAAAGCCGTAAAACTGAATTTATTGTAATAGGAGATATAGAAATCATGCTTTCGGAGCTTTCGCAAGGCGAATATGTGAATTTAAATAGATTTTTAAAAGAAAAATTTGATATTTATATCAAAGACATTAAGCGAGTTAATATAGACGGAAAAATTACCGATCCAAAGCAATCATCAGAAAATTTATGGTCGTAAAAATTTAAATTTGCGAATTCTTCCAAATTTGTGAATTTGTGTTTTATGAAGTATTTTTTGCTTCGTTGCACTCGCAACTGCAAGCAGAAAAGGTGGTTTTGTAATTTGTGAGTGTGAGCAAATGGGACGCACTTGTTCGTGCGTCGCAATGTAGCGAACACGAACAAGTTGCAAAAGCACTTAAAAGACGAAATGCAAAGTCTTTAATTTTGAGTTATTTTTCGTGCTGTGAAGCAAATTTCAAGTGAGATAAGACATATAAGTCTATCGAAGCTTGAAATTTGCGAACTCACGAAAAAGAGCCAAAATTTAAGGCTTTGAAAACTACATCATTCCGCCCATGCCACCCATTCCGCCCATATCCGGCATCGCTGGCATTGCAGGTTTGTCTTCTTTTATTTCACTAACTGTTGCTTCTGTCGTTAGTAGCAGACTTGCCACGCTTACGGCGTTTTGAAGTGCGATTCTCTCGACTTTTACAGGGTCGATGATACCTGCTTTAAACATATCGACATATTCGCCGTTTGCTGCGTTAAAGCCGAATTTTTTGTCTTTGTTTTCGGCTACGCCGTTTGCGACTACACCTGCGTCAAATCCTGCATTTTCTGCGATTTGGCGAAGCGGTGCAAAAAGCGCTCTTTTGACTATATCAGCACCGATTTTTTCATCACCTTTTAGATCTAGTTTTACGCTTAGACTTGCTTTTATTAGTGCAGCTCCACCGCCTATGACGATACCTTCATCAACGGCAGCTTTTGTAGCATTTAGCGCATCATCAACGCGATCTTTTTTCTCTTTCATCTCTGTTTCGGTTGCTGCGCCTACTTTTATGACAGCAACGCCGCCGCTTAGCTTAGCTAATCTTTCTTGCAATTTTTCTTTATCATAATCGCTTGTAGTCTCGGCGATTTGAGCTTTTATTTGCGAAATTCTAGCATTTATCGCTTTTTTCTCGCCTGCGCCATTTACGATTGTTGTGTTATCTTTGTCGATGACAATGCGTTCAGCTTTACCAAGATCGGCTAAACTAGCACTTTCTAGCGTTCTGCCTAGCTCTTCGCTAATAACCGCACCACCTGTTAAAATCGCAATGTCTTCAAGCATTGCTTTTCTTCTATCGCCAAAGCCCGGAGCTTTTACAGCTGAAATGTTTAACACGCCACGAAGTTTATTTACAACTAGCGTTGCCAAAGCTTCGCCCTCGATGTCTTCTGCGATGATTAAAAGTGGTTTGCCTGTTTTTTGAACTTGCTCTAAAACAGGAAGCAAATCTTTTAAATTTGTGATTTTTTTATCAAATAGTAAAACAAGAGCCGAATTTAACTCAACTATCATTTTATCAGGGTTTGTGATGAAATACGGGCTTAGGTAACCGCGGTCAAACTGCATACCTTCGACGACATTTAGCTCGTCGTTGATTGATTTTGCTTCTTCTACTGTGATAACGCCGTCTTTGCCGACTTTTTCCATAGCTTCTGAAATAAGATCGCCTACTGCGCTATCGTTATTTGCTGAGATTGTCGCAACTTGCGCTATTTCAGTTTTTCCGCTTACCTTTTTAGAGGCTTTTTTTAGCTCTTCGATAACGGCAGCTGCGAATTTATCCATACCGCGTTTTACTTCGATAGGATTTGCTCCTGCTGTTACATTTCGTAAGCCTTCTTTGAAAATAGCGTGAGCTAAAACGGTCGCAGTCGTTGTGCCGTCCCCTGCTTCGTCGTTTGTTTTGCTTGCAACTTCTCTAACCAAACTTGCACCCATATTTTCTAGGCTATCTTTAAGTTCAATCTCTTTTGCTACGCTTACGCCGTCTTTTGTGATAGCAGGTGCGCCAAAACTTTTTTGGATAAGCACATTTCTGCCTCTTGGTCCCATTGTAACTTTTACTGCATCATTTAGTTTTTTAACGCCGTTATAAAGCTTGTTTCTAGCGTCATCTGAAAAATTTATCTCTTTTGCCATTTTTCTTTCCTTTTTATTTTATTATGCCTAAAACATCTTCGAAATTTAAGATAAGATATTTCTTATCATCTAGCGTGATTTCGCTACCTGCGTATTTTGCAAATGCTACCACATCGCCTTTTTTAACGCCATCGCACTCCGTGCCTACTTCTACGATTTTACCTGTTGATGGTTTTTCTTTTGAAGCGTTATCAGGTATGATAATGCCAGAAGCCGTTGTTTTAACCTCTTCTTCGCGTGAAACTAATACGCGTTTTCCAAGCGGTTGAAATTTCATTTTTTTTCCTTTTATTAAGAATTTTTGTTTTTGATTTTTTAGCACTCTTTTAAATTGAGTGACGAAATTATATGTAAATTTTGCTTTTTTGTCAATACCTAATCAAAAATTTATCATAAAATTTTAGTCGTCTCGGCTCAACTTTGTAAATTTTTAAATTTACTATTTCTTACATATAAAAGAGTATAATTATACGATAAAAATGTTTAAAAGGATTTGTAATGAAAATTTTAGGTGCGATTTTAGGGATAATTTTGATACTTTTAGTCGGCGCTTACAGCATTGCTTTTACGGATTTTGGGAATTCTATCACAAAACCTTATGTCGAAAAAATCTTAAAAGAAAAAACAGGATATGATATAAAGCTTAGAGAATTTGATTTAAATATCGATGATTTCGACATTACAGCTGAGTTAAATAGCGAAATCGCAGCAAGGGCAAAGGGAAAATATTTTTTGTTTGATAAAAGCTTTGATTTTGACTATGCCCTAGAAGTAGCAAATTTAAAAAGTTTTGGCGTAGAGTTAAGCGAAAAGATGAATTTAAACGGAAAAGCAGTCGGAAATATCGATAAATTCGCCGTAAATGGTAGCGGAAAGGCATTTGACAGCGACATTAAATTTTTAGCAAATTTGCTCGAAATGAAGCCGACTGATTTGCAAATAGATGCCAAAAATTTAAGCGTTGAAAAGATTTTGGCAGTGGCAAAACAACCGCTTTATGCCAAAGGAAATTTAGATATTATTTCTGATATAAAATCGCAAAATAACGAGCCAAGCGGAACGGCAAACATAAAAAGCGCAAATTTAGTGCTAAATGAAAAGGTTTTTGCCGATATGAATTTAAGCATACCTGCGAACACGAAAGTTGCCTTAAATTCGGATATACGCGTCGCAAACTGGATAGCTAACGCCAAAAGCGTGATAAATTCAAACTTAGCAAATTTAAGCGCAAACGAAAGCATTTATGACATAAAAAATAACACGCTTAAAACCGATTTTGCCCTTAAAATCGATGATTTAGCAAAAATCGCAAAGATTATAAACTATGAAACTAGTGGGAATTTGATCGCAAACGGAAATTTGCAAACTGATATGAAAAAATTCGAGCTTACAAACACTGCCATAAAAGCCTTTAATAGCGGACTTTTGGGCGATTTTAATGGAATTTATGAAGTTGCTTCAAAAGACGGCAAGATAAACGGCGACATAAATATCGCTGACTTTTCAAAGCTAAAAAATCTCACAAAACAAGATTTAAAAGGCTCAGCCAAAGGC
>JAFUFY010000001.1 GCA_017469645.1 Campylobacter sp.
CAGCCGGCAGCACCGCACAATAGAAAAATGGCTAAATTTTTACATTTTGAAAAAATAGGGAATATAATATAGTAAATGGATTTAAAAATTTGAGATAAAAGTGGCCGGGAGATAGGGATTCGAACCCCAGGAGGCTTTCACCTCAACGGTTTTCAAGACCGCCGCTTTCGACCGCTCAGCCATCTCCCGAAAATTTAACAAAGTTATTTTGTCTTTTCTCCGACCCACTCGGCTCCGTCATGAACCTTGTCTTTGGACCATTGATAAGCATTGTTTGTGTCTTCTTTGACACCGTGCCAAGTATTTGAACAACCGCCAAAAAAAATCAAAGCCGTTACAAAAATAACTAAATAACGCATTTTCAGCTCCTTTAAAACTTGGAGGCGACACCCGGATTCGAACCGGGGGTAAAAGCTTTGCAGGCTTCTGCCTTACCACTTGGCCATGTCGCCATGCACTAAACTTAAACCTTATGGTGCCCGGAGCCGGACTTGAACCGGCACGGAAGAAAAAATTCCGAGGGATTTTAAGTCCCTTGCGTCTACCAATTCCGCCATCCGGGCAACGCTTATAAACAAAATTAAAAAACAAATGGAGCGGGAAACGAGAGTCGAACTCGCGACATCGACCATGGCAAGGTCGCGCTCTACCACTGAGCTATTCCCGCAAACATTAACGCGAATTAAAATATTATCTAATATAAGCTTAAAAATTTATTTTATTTTGCAAAATTTGGTTAAATTTCATAAAAATTTAGTAAAATTTATATTATATTGACCAAACAAGAAAATTTTCTTATTTGGTCGGTAATTCACAAATAAATAGACAAAATATTATGTAGCTCTTTTATAATATTTTGCGATCTCTAATTTTAAAATCTTAAAATACTATTTCAAATCCTGCATTTTGCAGTGCTTTCTCGCCTTTTTCGTTATCATCGAGCGAAAATACAAAAATGCCAAAATTTGTATCAGCATAATAGCTATAACAATAATTTATGCTAATTCCAGCCCCGCTTAAAGCTTCGACGATTTTAGCAAATGTGCCTTTTTTATTTGCGATTTTAACGGCGACCACATCGACGGTCCTTGCGCTAAATCCTGCTTTTTTTAGAGCATCCGCCGCTTTGTCAAATTCGCTAGTGATGATACGCACAACGCCAAATTTAGAAGTCTCTGCTATGACAACTGAATCAATAGAAATGTCGCTATCTCGCAAAATATCGCTCATAGCGGTTAGTTCGCCGGGTTTGTTTTCTAAAAATACGCTAAGTTGTTTCATGCTTCGTTCCTTTTGTCGATTACTCTTTTGATTTTGGTATCGCTAGCACCGATACTACGCGGTTCTACTATATTTACACTTGCGTGAATAAATAAATTTGTTAGCAGTTTTGCGGCTGTTTCTTTTTGTAAATTTTCAATCGCCGAAATGCTATCAAAGTTGAAATCATCGCTCATTTCGACCTTGACTTCAATCTTATCTAAATACCCTTTTTTGCTTAGCACGATTTGATAATTTAGACTTAATCCTTCGATAGTCGATAAAACATGCTCTACTTGGCTTGGGAAGACATTTACGCCGTTTATGATAACCATATCATCGCTTCTTCCTACGATACTTTCTATCATACGCAAATTCCTGCCGCAAGGACATTTGCCCGTTTTTATCGAAGTTACATCGCCCGTTCGGTAGCGAAGTAGCGGAATAGCTTCTTTTGTAAGCGTTGTTATGACTAACTCACCACGCTCTCCATCTGGCACAACCTTACCTGTTTTGGGATCGATGATTTCTGGGTAGAAATGATCTTCAAAAATATGCATTCCTTCGCTTTTGCCGCACCCTCCTGCAACACCGGGTCCTAAAATTTCACTAAGTCCGTAAATATCGTGATAATTTATCCCCCAAGCTTGGGCGATTGCTTGTTTTAGGGCTTTGCTAGTTGGCTCGGCACCAAAAATTCCTGCTTTTAGCTTAAAATCTTTTTTAAGATCATAGCCCAAAGCTTTGGCATGATCTGCTAAGTGCATAGCAAATGACGGAGTGCATGAAATCGCAGTCGCTCCAAAATCCCTTAAAAGCATAAGTTGGCGTTCTGTAAAGCCAGAGCTAGACGGCACGACAGAAGCCCCGACAGTCTCAGCACCATAGTGCGCCCCAAGACCGCCTGTAAAAAGCCCGTATCCGTAGGCATTATGCACGGTGTCGTTTTTGCCCACACCTGCCATGGTAAAGACCCTAGCCAAAACTTCGCACCAAATTTCTAAATCTTTTCTAGTATATCCTACGACGGTCGGCTTTCCGCTTGTGCCACTACTTGAATGAATTCGCACGACCTTTTTTTGAGGAACTGCAAAAAGCCCAAATGGATAGTGATCTCGCATATCTTTTTTTGTCGTAAAAGGAAGCTTTGAAAGCTCGGAAATATCTTTGATTTCATCAAATTTAAGCCCAAGTTCGGCAAATTTTTTCTGATAAAACTCGACCTTAGAAATCCTTTTTAAAAATTTGGCAAATCTTTTGTTTTGGATTTCTCTTAGCGTTTCTTTATCAACGATTTCGTTGATGGACCAGTATTTTGGCGTATCACTACTCATCTTAGCTCTCCATTGCTAGTTTTAAAATTTGTTTGTTTTTTTCGGCGACTTTTGGGTTAAAAATTTCGATTGCTTTGCAAATTTCATCGTAAGAAAACGGGAAATTTGCTACATTTTTAATCACAACGCCAAGCATATAAACATTTAACCCGCCTATGTCGAATTCGCCACTTTTTGCCTTTTTAAAGGCGTTCGTTGCGTAAATTTTAAACGGCAAATTTGGAAAATTTTCATCTGAATTTACGGCAATCACGCCTGAATTTTGATTTAAAAATTGCAAATAACGAAGCGCTTCTGTTTGCTCCAATGCAATCAACAAATCAGCCGAGTTTTCATCGATATTTGGGCTAAAAAAATCGCCGATTTTAATGCCACATGAAACACTTCCGCCCCTTTGGCTCATGCCGTGATTTTCCGTGCCAAGACACGCATAGCCTTTATTTGCGGCTGCGATTGAAAGCAGTTTTACTAAAAAAACGGCACCTTGTCCGCCGTATCCAGCTATTAAAATTTGATATTTCATTTTGACCTCACTTCAAAAGCATCTGTCGGACAAAGTCCGCTAATACATGCCGAACAGCCCGTGCATAAAAACGGATCAACCTCAACTTTATGGCGTTCGTTGTAGCTCATAGCAGGGCATTTGTATTTGCCCACGCAAGTATCGCACTCAACGCATTTTGCTTCATTTACGACGGCGTAAATTTGCGGAATTTTTGAATTCGATTTATCCAAAATACAAAACTGGCGAATCACCGCTACCACAGGCACTTCGCTATTTTCATAAGCTGATTTTAAACCTTTCATAAAAAGCATGGTTTTGTTTAAATCAGGCTCGTAAAAATACTCATGGCATTTTATACCACAGCCTTCAACCAGCTTTTTGATGTCAATATCGCCCGAAGCCCTTTCTGGCGTGGTTTGGCGACCTGTCATCGCAGTCGTTGAATTATCTAAAATTATCAAAATAAATTTGTGTTTTTGATAAACTGCGTTGATGAGCGGCGGCATACCTGAGTGCAAAAATGTGCTATCGCCGATCGTGGCAACGACCGTTTTATCAGGGTTTGCTAGGCTAAAACCACTTGCGGTTGAAATACTAGCACCCATGCAAAGGAAGTGATCGATCGCATTTTGATTAAGTGCCAAAGTATAGCAACCAATGTCGCTTGCATAAATAGACTGCTTCGTGCGAAAAGTTTTGGTAATGCTATAAAAAATATCTCTATGCGGACAGCCGGGGCATAAATTCGGCGGTCTTTTTGGAAGCTCGAATTCACTAAATTTTGGTGCTTTAAAAGGATTTTTGCCTGAAAGAACGCCCAAATTTGCAAACGCTTCAAAAACTTTATCTTTGCCAAATTCGTGGATTTTATGAACATGTCCTGTTTTTTTGCCGTAGATATTTTCGCCGCTTAAATCTTCTTCCATACAAGCATACGGCTCTTCAAAAACCACGACTTTTTTATAGCTTTTGCAAAGTTCGTTTAGCTCGTCGTATGGCAAAGGCGTCGGCATATCGATTTTAAGAACATCGGCGTTTATTTTTAGATCACTCACCGCTTCGCTTACATAACTACTTGCCACACCGCTTGTGATACAAAGAATTTCAGCCTTATCGCCGCCTTTTAAATTTGCAATCTTTGGTTTTATAAAATTTTCATAGTTAAATTTGCGAATTTGCTCGATTTTTTCAAGTAACTCTACGCCTTGAATATATCTTGGTCCGGGTGGCACGCCTGCCCAGCGATTTGTATTTTTGATAAATTCGCCTTTTGGCGGGTTAAATTCGGCTTTGTCTTCTATTTCGCAGTTTTGCCTTGCGTGGGCAACTCGCATTATAGAGCGAAACATTACAGGGATTTCAAATTTGCGTGATATTTCTGCACAAATTTTTATAAAATCATACGCTTCTTGGGGGTTAGCCGGATCAAGAGCAGGAATCCTAGCAAATTTAGCAAAAACTCTGCTATCTTGCTCGGTTTGAGATGAGTAAAAGCCCGGATCATCGGCACTTATTAAGATCATCGCGCCGATATTGCCTATGTAGGCTGAGTTCATTACAGCATCTGCTGCGACATTTAAGCCCACTTGTTTCATCGTAGCACAGGCGTTTTTACCGCTCATAGCATGAGCGTAAGCTACTTCATAGCCGACTTTTTCGTTACTCGCCCACTCGGCGTAAGCTTGTAAGCCCATTTTGTCGCGTAATTTTTGGAAATTGCCTAGAATTTCGCTAGAGGGCGTCCCGGGGTAACCTGAGACGACATCGACATTTGCGTGGATTAGCCCAAGTGCAATCGCTTCGTTTCCCATTAAAATTTGTTTCATAAAAAACCTTTTTTTGCAAAAAAATTAAATTTGTAGAATAGCATAAATTTCATATTAAGAAATTTAAATTTTGTAATTTATTCAGTAAATTTGAATTATAAGTTAAATTTGTTTGATTTACTCTACTTCGCTACGCTTCGCAAGAAACATTTTTTGCTATGCAAAAAAGCGTTACACTTGTTTTATCATTGCGATACTTTGCGACAGCAAAGTCGTGGCGATTTACGAGTTAAATTTACGATTTGATTTTTATGTCATTCTGAGCCAAACGAAGCGAAGCGAAAAATATTTATTTAAATTGAATATTGAATTATTTTATCTTTTTTGGTGGGCAAGGATGCCCACCCTACGATACTAATATCACATAAACGATTATTTGTAGGTTTGAATACCTACAAATAAACAACAGAATTAACGAAATTCTCGTCTGAAAAATTTAGGACCCTTTTTATAGCTTAAATTTTGTAAAAATCTATATGCACCTATGACGATACCGACCAAGCCACCGATACAAACAAGGCCACCAATAGCGCTACCCATAGCAGCACCTATGATAAACAATATTACACCCAAAATTAAAGTAAAAGCCCAGTTTACACCATATCTAATCTCAGCTTGGCAACCACTGCAAACCGATACTCCGTATTTGATGTCGTCCTTGCCACAAAATGGGCAGTCTAAGTGTAGCTCTTCATCCATAGTTTTCTCCTTGACAAAAAAATAAGTCTTATTATACCCCCCCTTAAAATGGGTTGAAATTTTGATTATGTGGTGCAAAATTTTGTATTGATTTATTATAAGCTTGCGAAGTAACTTTGTAAAATTAAGGAATTCGTAGAAATTTCGTTGGATTTTAAAAAGCAAAATTTCGGGGCAGTATTTCAAATTTGCGATAGCGGAATTTTGAAATTTGCAAAATTTTGTAGAATTTTAAAATTTGGCTAGGAAATCCTAGCCAAATTTTGCTTATTTAGCACCTTTTGGCGGCATAAACGCAGTTAGCGTAATGTCTTCGCCCTCTTTTGGTTTGTAAGGCTCGATATTTACAAGGCAAGTGTGAGAGATATTTCCGTTAGCTAGTTTGCTTGTCGGAATATCGATAGTAAGCACATTTGCCGAGCCGTTTTTGCAAAGTCCGTTTTCATTTGGATCATACCAAGCACCTTCGCAAAGTTTAACTACATTTCTTGGAGCGTCATCATTTACGACCGCACCTGCTAGGATTTGACCCCTAGCGTTAAATACTCTTACCAAATCGCCGCCCTTTATACCTAGCTCTTTTGCATCTTTTTCGTTAATGAAAATCGGCTCTCTTCCCGCCACTGCATAGCTATCTCTTAGCTTAGTTTGGTTTTGTTGTGAGTGCAAGCGATCATTTGGGTGTGGGCTTATCATATGGAAACGCGCAGGTTTGTCTTTCATACCTAGCCACTCGATTGGCTCAAACCATGTCGGGTGAGCCTTGCAGTCATCATAGCCCATTTTTTCGATTGTTTCAGAATAAATTTCGATTAGTCCGCTTGGTGTGCCAAGTGCATTTAAAATCGGATCTTCTCTAAAATCTGCAAAAGTTACATAGCTTTCGCTCTCCATTGTAGGGTTAAATTCAGTCGGTTCGTTTTTGTTCCACCACTCTTCAAAGCTTGGCATTTTTATTCCCAAAGCTTCGTTTGCATTTACTTGATTTGCCGCTGTTTCATAAAACTCTTTTATCCAGTCCATTTCGGTTTTGCCACCTTCTGTGTAGGCTTCTGCAAGGCCGTCTGCATAAGCTTTACACAAATCAACGAAAACTTGATAATCATCTTTTGCGCCAAATTGTTTTTCTACGACCTGTTTTTGTGGGACAATGTGCATATTTGTATAATCCCCTGTCATAGAAATGTCATTTCTCTCATAAGAGCTAGTTACTGGGAACACAATGTCAGCCATTTTTGCTGTCGGTGTCCAGTAAATTTCATTTACGACTACTGTTCGCACTTTTCGCCATGCTTTGACATTTTTGTTTGTATCTTGTTGCTGTGTGAGCGGATTTCCGCCGACCCAGTAGATAAAATCCATATCAGGATATGTGATTTTATTTCCGTTATCATCAAGTGTGGCACCCGGATTTAGCAAAGCATCCGCGTTTCTTGCGACAGGATATGACATCAAAGCAGTATTTGATAGCCAAGATTGCGCTGCATTTTCTTTTGCGCCATCAGCATTAGCAGGGCCCATATATTTGCCGTCTTTGATGATACCTACGCTTCCTGCGTTGATTGTTTTGATTACGCCACCAACGCAACTTGGCGTTCCGCCGTTTGCATAGTGATAACTAAATCCAAATCCGCCACCAGGAAGTCCAATCTGACCAAGCATACTAGCAAGAGTTACTATCATCCAATGGACTTGCTCGCCGTGGTGCGCTCTTTGCATACCCCAACCAGCCATAATCATAGTGCGATTATCAAAGAATTTTTCGGCTAGTTCTTTTATAACTTTTGCTTCGATTCCGCAAATTTTCTCTGCCCACTCAGGTGTTTTTTCTACGCCGTCTTCTTTGCCTGTTAGATACTCACTAAATTTATCAAATCCCACAGTATAAGTGCTTAAAAATTCTTTATCATATTTACCTGATTTTAGTAGATGATTTGCCATAGCTAACATCATCGCTACATCGGTATTTGGAGTAGGTCTGATATGAGTAGCTTTGCCTTCGAAAAATTTAGTTGTGATTGTTTTGAGCGGATCGATGATGATGATTTCTTTACCGCTATCGCGCAATTTTTCAAAATATTTAAACGAGCCTTCATCAGAAACTGTAAATGACAAACGCAAAGTGCCGATTGGATTCATACCCCAAAGCACGACGACTTTTGAGTTTTCTAAAACCACAGGCCAAACGGTTTGTTGCTCATAAACTTGGCTAGATCCTACGACATGTGGCAAAATCACTTGCGCAGCTCCCGTTGAAAAGTCTCCCGTAACGCCCACAAAACCGCCTGTTAAGTTCATAAATCTATGAAGAAGCGTTCTTGCCATACCAAGTGCGCCTGAGCTTTGCCAAGCGTAGCTTCCTGCACAAATGCTATTTGGTCCTTTTTGTTCGCGTGTTTTTTTAAGTTCTTTTGCGACAAGTTTGATAGCCTCTTCATAAGGCACTTCTACCCACTCATCTTTTCCGCGAAGCTCTGGTTTTGGGCTATCTGGGTTTTCAAGGTAGCTTTTGCGAACCATTGGAGCTTTGATTCTTGCTTTATAAACCAAATCATCCATGGCTGTTTGCAAAGGATTTGGCACATTTGAAGTTTTTTTCCAAGCTTCCGATTTTACGATTTTGCCGTCTTTTACGGTAGCTTTTAAAATTCCCCAGTGCGCTCCTGTTATAACTTCGCCGTTTTTAACCAAAGCGGTATTTGCGGCTTCACCGAAAACAAAACTAGGCATAGCACTTGCTGCACCAAGCGTAGCTGTTCCTTTTAGAAAACTTCGTCTTTTCATTTGATCTCCTTTATGTTGAAGTCTTTTGAATGTTTTTGTAAAAACTGAGTTATAGTCCAAATTTCATCTTGATTTAACGGCGTTCTAGCTTGCATTGATTTAATGAGTGCTGGCCAGCGATTTGCCACTTGCGTATGTCCTAAATGTGGCGGGTGGCAAGTCCCGCAATTTTCCATAAATTTAGTATTCGCTTCTGCAAACATTTCGTCCAAATTCGCACTAAAATCGCCGTCATTTGTGTAGGCTATTAATTTTACTTTTTTAAAGCCGTCTTCATCGCCTAAAACTTCAAATTCAGGCATTTTTGTTTTAGCAAAAGATACAACCAAAATTCTAGCTTTTGGCGTAAAATATACGATATTTGGCGATTTTGGATTTTGATAGCCTGTAACGGCGAATTTAACCACGCCGTCCTTTTTTTCTAAAATTTCAACGCCGTTTGTAGGCAGGAGCTTTCCTGCGACTTCTTTTAAATTCTCGCTCAAAGAAACATTTTTTACAACGCTTGGATAGAGCAACTCCCCTGCACTAAGACAGGAAATAAGCAAAGAAAAAATGATAGCTTTTTTCATAAATTCTCCTTAAAACAGATACCAAAATTATAATTAAAAGCCAAAAAAGCCGTTGTCATTTTTGCGACAAATTTAAAAAATTCGACTTTGTTTTTGCGAAAAATTTTCATTTTCCGTTTTTTTTGTTTTTTGCGAATTTTTCTGTATAATTAAAACAAAAAAGGTATATTATGGGAACGAGAACGACAGGGGTTTTTGACGGACAGGAACTATCATTTTTTAACGAAGAAGATTTAGCTAAATTTAGACATCTTTGCTACCAAAAAGGTACGATGATTTACGCACAAAAAAAACTTTTTATGATAATCCTAGAAGGCGAGGGCAAATTAAACACCTATCACGAAAGCGGCAGAGAGTATGTGCTAAGCTATTTTAGAGCAGGTTCATTTGTGCTTGTCGATACTTTTTCGTCCTTTGAAATCACGCAAAATGCGGAAATTTTAGAAGCAAATTTATCCACTGTGATTGATTTGTTTGAGTTTAACCAAGACTTTGCGATTTATCTTTTTAACTCGTTTTTGAAAAATATGACAATGCAAAAAAATGTGATAAAAGAGCTGGTTTTTGATAGCGTCGAAACTCGAACCTATAAATTTTTACTTCAAATCGCAAACGGCGATATAGCACATGTCAATGGCGGAGTTAGCGAAATCGCTAGTTTTGTAGGCGCCCCACGCCAAAATGTCTCAGTCGCCGTAAATAGGCTAATCAAAAACAAAAAAATTCGAAAAATGGATCATCAAAATTTCCAAATTTGCGACTGAATTTTGATAAATTTAGAGAATTTGAATTTTTAAATTTGCAAATTCACGCAACGATAAATCGAATTTGCATAATTTTTGGTGGGCAAGGATGCCCACCCTACGATATTGTCGTCATTCTGAGCTTTCGTAGAAAGCGAAGAATCTCGAATTTACAAAATAATTAGACTTTAAATTTAATCAAGAGATTCTTCGCTCCGTTGCACTCCGCTCAGAATGACGAAAAAACGAATTTGTTTAATTTTCTAAAAAATATTCAAGACAGAATAGGCGTAGTAAGGCGTAAATTCGGACGATTTATTAGCGTTGTTACCTTTGAGCGGTAATGAGCGTAGGAATTGTCCGAATTTACGCCTTAATCCGTTCAAGTCTGGGGAATTAAAACCAGGCTCATATAATTTTAAGACTTAGTTTTTGACATACGCTTTCTGATATTCGGATCTAAATATCGCTTTCTAACGCGAATATTTATCGGCGTAACTTCCACTAGTTCGTCTTCTTCGATCCACTCTAAGGCTCTTTCTAAATTTAAATTTCTTGGCGGCACAAGCTTAATCGCATCATCGCTTCCGCTAGCGCGAACATTTGTTAGGTTTTTGCCTTTTATAGGATTTACATCAAGGTCGTTTGGGCGGCTATGTTCGCCGATAATCATACCATTATAAACCTTTGCTTGTGGCGCGATAAATAGCACTCCGCGATCTTGCAAATTCCAAAGGCTGTAACCCAAAGCAACGCCATCTTCCATGCTCACTAATGCGCCGTTTTGGCGTTTTTCAACATTTCCTGTTAATGGGCGAAATTCCAAAAAGCTATGGTTCATCACGCCCTCGCCTTTTGTATCGGTTAAAAACTGCGAACGAAAGCCGATAAGCCCACGAGCAGGGATTTCAAATTCGATTCTTGTTTGTCCGTCGCCTGTCGGGTTCATAACTTTCATTTCTGCTTTTTTTCGACCCAGTTTTTCTATAACCGTTCCGGTGCAATCATCTGGCGCATCGATAACCAAATGCTCGAAAGGTTCGCATTTTACGCCGTTTATTTCTTTTACGATGACTTCTGGACGACCAAGACAAAACTCAAACCCTTCCCTACGCATATTTTCAGCTAAAATGGTAATTTGAAGTTCGCCCCTACCGCTAACTTTAAATTTGCCCTCGCCGACATTTTCATAACGCATAGCGATATTTGTTTTCATCTCTGCCGCTAATCGTTCATCGATTTTATTTGAAGTTACAAATTTACCCTCAGTTCCTGCCAAAGGTCCGTCATTTACGCTAAAAATAACGCTTAAAGTCGGCTCTTCGATATGCAAAGCTTCAAGCGGAATCGGGTTAGCAGGATCGACGATACTATCGCCAACATCAAGGGCTTCAAATCCTGCAATAGCCACAATATCGCCCGTCCCTGCTTCGTCAATATCAATCCTATCAAGCCCCAAAAATCCGATAAGCTTTGAAATTCGCCCTGTTACTTTTGTGCCGTCAGCTTTGGCTAACATTACGCTTTGATTTTTTGCGATTTTGCCGTTGAAAATTCGTGCAATGCCGATTTTACCGACATAGTTATCATAATCAAGCGTAAAAACTTGCAACTGCAAAGGGTTTGCATTATCGCCGCTAGGTCTAGGCACATGCGAAATAATCGTTTCAAAAAGTGGCTTCATATCGTTGTTTGTATCATCAAGTGAATATCTAGCAAAGCCGTTTTTAGCCGCTGCATAAATCACAGGAAATTCAAGCTGTTCGTCGTTAGCATCGAGTGCGACAAAAAGATCAAAAATTTCATTTACCACGCGATCTGGATCAGCTGCCGGTTTATCTATTTTATTTACCACGACTATCGGGCGAAGTCCCAAAGATAGGGCTTTTTTAACGACAAATTTGGTTTGAGGCATTACGCCTTCTTGTGCATCGACTAATAGTAAAACGCCATCGACCATTTTTAAAACGCGTTCAACTTCGCCACCAAAATCTGCGTGTCCTGGGGTATCAATGATATTTATTTTTGTGTCTTTATATTTGATAGCCGTATTTTTTGATAAAATGGTAATTCCGCGTTCTTTTTCTATATCATTGCTATCCATCACCCGTTCGCCGATATTTGCTCGTTCGTCAAATGTGCCTGATTGCTTTAAAAGTTCATCTACGATTGTGGTTTTTCCGTGATCGACATGGGCGATAACGGCGATATTTCTTATATTTTCCAAAATTTACTCCGTTTGTGATTTTATAAAAAGGGTTTATTATACAAAATTTATTCTTAAATTTATGAATAACTTTTTACTTCGCTGACAAAAAATTCATAAACTCTTTGCTGTATAAGTGCGTCAGTATCGTCATCGCAAATAAGTCGTCTAAGGTGCGAAAAATCGATTTTTTTGATAAGCCTTTTGTGCGTTTTTAAGTCTTTATCAATCTCATTTAATAAAGAATCCAAATTTAAATTTTTATAATTTTTTGCTTTCCCGACATACTCTTTTACCGTAGAATTCAAAAGTTCTATGCACTTTTGATCATTTGGATAAATTTCGCTAGCTAACTCATTTATGATCTCATAATCTTCATCGCTTTGCGTTTTTTTGGCTAGTAGCATTGCCGCAAAAACCTTGCCACGAAACTCCATAGACTTATGACGGCGAATAAAAAGTTGTCTAAACACATCCGATAAAAAAATTTTAAAACTCATCTTATAACCTTATTTTAAGCAAAATTCAAATATAATCCGAATTCGCCTCTTCTTAGACCTGTGCAATGCTTTTAAAAAGCACCGCTTCAGGGTGGGAACACAGCAGAGCACTTTTTTTAGGTGTGTGCCGCAGTCATCTGGGAAGGGGTTTTTTAAATTCTGCTTCCTTTAAATTCACAAATTTTCACGCTTCAAGCCAAAATGTTTTTTAAAACTTTCGCAAATTTCGTAAAAATTTACGCCTTCGACCTTTGGTTTTTCCTTGAAAAACTCTTCCATACCTTCAAAACCTGCGACTAGTTCTTTACTTTTTACGCCGTAGCTTATGGAAATTCCGGCTTCAAAATATGCTGCGATTTTATCGCAATATTTAAGCGCTTTGCCATCAATAGCGTTAAATTTATCTTCATTTACGCTTTGCAAACTTCCTTCGATAAATTTTGGCTCACTTTCGCAAATTCTATTTTCAAATTCATCTTTTATAAATTTTTCGCCGTTTTTGCGAATTCCAAGAATATAACTAAAACTATCTCTTATATTCCCAGGCACAAAAGGCAAAATTTTATCATCAATCAGACGCATTTCATAATCATTTATGATTTCACTTAGCCCATCAATACCGTATTTTACAGGGCTTATAATGTCCCTTGTTAGGCTTTCTGGTAGATCGTGAAATAAAGCGCAAAAAAAGTTGTAAATTTTGCGGGTTTTACAAGCGCCGACTTTTAGCGAGTAAAAATAGCTTAAAATCGCCACAACCAGCATGTGTCCTAAAACCGAAGTCTCAGGAATCCGCGGTGTTTGAGCCCAACGCTTTTGAAAACGAAGTCTGCCGCTAAGATCAACTAGTCTTGCTAGTTTTTTATTCATAACGATTTTGCGAACGCCAATTAGCTCATAATAATCTTCAAGCTCTTCTTCAACTTTAAATTTAAGCTCTTCAATGTCGTTTAGAAACTGGCTAGTTTGATAAACGATATTAAATTCCCACCTTGTAGCAAGGTAGCCAGAAGCCTTTAAAATGGTCTTTTCTTTGATATGATCTTTTGAATTTAAATAATTTTTAAAACGCTCGAAAAATTCGCCGTTTTGCACGAGTTTTAAGTCATTTTCAAGGATTGATAAAACCCAATTATTTATCTTTTCTTTGTGTGTTTTTTGGATATGATGAAAAACATCAGGGCGAATGTCGGTTACCACAATACGAGCCAAAAATTCAAAAATTCCAGCTTCAATCAAATAACCCATATCAATATCATCTTCAAAACTAGCCAAAAAATATGCAATGATAAATTTATGTGCCTGTTTGTCAAGCTCGACTAAATTTACCATTTTTGGGTAGTCGTTCCAACGACTAATACTTGCGCTTTTGAAAATTTGCTCGATTATAACAGGAGTTATCATTTTTCTATGCTTTTTGAGCTGATTTCTATGACGGTATGGACATTTCCGCGCGGATTGAAATCGCCGATGATTTTCATCGATTTTGGTTTTAGTTTTTCTTCTAAAACGCCGTAAATTTCGTTTATGCTGTCTTCGTGGCTTATGTGGCGATTCATAAATGAATTTATATAAAGTTTTATCGCTTTTAACTCGACTACAAATTTATCAGGCACATACTCCAAATAAATAGTCGCAAAATCCGGATAACCAGATCTCGGACATAAACAACAAAACTCGGGCAGGGTTATTTTTATCAAATAATCCCTTTTGTGTTTATTTTCCCAAATTTCTAAATCTTTATCTACATCAAATTCTTTTATCTCTTTTTCGCCGTATCTCATATTTGCTCTCTTAAATTTTCTAAATCAACAGGTTTTTCGACACAAAAACCTTGAACTATGTCGATTCCGCTATCTTTTAAATCTTCATAAAATGGTCTTTTATCAACAAATCTAATCGCCGTTTTTACGGCGATTTCTTTGCACATTTTATTTAAATTCAGAAAAATTTCGTGCGTTTTTTCTTCGTAAAAATTTTTATTAAATTCAATGTCATAAATGACAAAATCAACGCTTAAATGTTTTAGATACTCAAAACTTGCATTTGCGCCGCCAAACTGGCTTAATCCAAAACTAAATCCAAGCTCTTTAAACTGCAACAAAATCTCGCTAAATCGCTTAATCTCAGGATAAATCAGCTCTTCGTTAAATTCAAAAACGATCTTTTTAGGATCGATTAGATTGTTATCGATTAGCTTTAAAATTTCCTTTTTAAAGTCGCTATTTCGCAGTGTGCTTGCTATAATTTCTACAAAAATTTTACCCTTAATATCCCTAAAATATATATTTTTAGCGATATATTTTATCAAATTCAAATCATATTTCACGGCATAGTTATTTTGCAAAATAATATCAATAATCTTGCTTTTTGTTATCTTGCCCTGCTCTTTTAAATCGATTTTTGGGATAAAATTCAGATACTCATCTTCGCCATTTACAGATTTCATTAGCTGATATTTTATGCTGTATTGTTCGTTATTTATCGCTTCTAAAACATCATTTTCAAAGGTTCCAATTTCGATTTTATCAAAATCAAGCTCTTCATCATCTTTGTGATTTATCTTGTAAAATAGCGCATTTATAACATTGTTTAAATTTTTATCATAGTCTGCATTAATCGTGGCATATTCCATTTTTAGTTCGATATTATTTATAGTTTGATTTGCAATTTTTCGCTCAAACATATTTAAAATATGGTGTAAATTTGCCCTTTTTCCGTCGATTGCAAAGATAAAGTTTCCATTGATAAATCTACCGATAGGAATATCTTTAAATTTATGATCTTGCATAAATTTATCAAATTCAACGACAAAAAGTCGCAAAATTTCATCGCCGTTTCGATAACCATAGCGATCGTTTATGTCGATGATATTTTTTATACGCATTAAAACGATATTATTTACCTTTTCTTTTTTTATGTCTTTTGCTATGATTTTTAAAATTTCATCTCGCACAAACACCCTACTAACGGGATCTATTAAGCTTTTTTTAAATCCCATATAAATCAAATATGTCGCGTAATAAACATAACACAAAAGCAAAATTACAAATAAAATAACATCGTCTCTTGTAAAATCGCCTTCTTTAAACATAAAATATGCGACAAAAATAAGCACCAAAGTAAAAGGAAAAGCAACTTTTAGTGCTAGTTTAAACCGATTTGATCTCTCTTTTTTTTCGCTATATAACATCTAAATATCCAAATGTTTAACATCTTTTGCATGATCTTGAATGTAATTTCGCCTTGGCTCAACTTCATCGCCCATGAAAAGATTAAATGTATCACTAGCACTTTGTGCATCATTTATATTTATGCGAAGCAAACGGCGATTTTCAGGACTCATCGTAGTTTCCCAAAGCTGATCAGGGTTCATCTCACCTAGACCTTTGTAGCGTTGTATATACGCACCTTTTTTCGAATTTCGCTCGATTTCGTTTAAAACTTCGACAAAATCTCTGCCGCCAAAATCAAGCTCTCTATCTTTGATTTTTGAATAAACATATTTTGCTTCTTTGAAAATATGGTTATCTAAAAGTGTGTTATCGATTTTTAGCTGTTCTAAGCCGTTTGGAGTTTGCACATACATGCGAATTCCATTTTCGCTAACATAATGATTTAAGATATTAAAATTCTCTTTTTCAAGGCGAATTTTTAGTGCGTCAAAAAGCTCATCATAATCAACATTTTCTAAATTTGCTTCTTCGATTAAATATCTAATAGCACTTAAAACGCTAAAACGATTTTTAAGCTCATTTAAAAGCGAACGATAAGTTGAGACGATTTTTAAGAAATCTGTCAAATCTTTATTTCCGATGCCTTCAAATTCAGCCATATCAATGCCTGTTTCAATCAAAAATTCGCTCAAAGCTTTTTCGTCTTTTAGATAAATTTCTTTTTTGCCTTTTTTGTATTTAAAAAGCGGCGGTTGTGCTAGATATACATAGCCGTTTTCAACGACTTTTGGTAAAAATCTAAAAAAGAAAGTCAAAAGCAGAGTTTGTATATGGCTACCATCGACATCGGCATCGGTCATAATGATGATTTTATGATAACGCAATTTTTCTTCATCAAATTCGTCCCCTATACCGCAACCAAAAGCAGTTATCATATTTTTAATCTCTTCTGATTGCAAAATTTTCTCTAATCTTGCCTTTTCGACATTTAAAATTTTTCCGCGCAACGGCAAAATCGCTTGAAAAACTCTATCTCTACCTTGTTTTGCTGAGCCACCTGCACTATCGCCCTCGACAAGATAAATTTCGCTAATACTTGCATCTTTACTTTGGCAATCTGCAAGTTTTCCGGGCAATGTTCCAACCGAAAAACTCTCTTTTTTTCTAGTTAAATCTCTTGCTTTTCGTGCCGCTTCCCTACCACGCGCTGCCAAAAGAGCTTTATTCATTATCGCTCTTGCTTCGATAGGATTTTCTTCAAAATATTTGCAAAGCACATCAAAGGTCATTTTTTGCACTATCGGTTTTACATAGCTAGACCCTAGTTTTCCTTTGGTTTGCCCTTCAAACTGCGGTTCAGGCACTTTTACGCTTACAACGGCGATTAAGCCTTCTCTAATATCATCGCCAGTTATTTTTGTATCTTTTTCTTTTGCCGAAGCATTTGCGGCGATATAATTTGTTATAGCTCTTGTAAGCCCTGCTCTAAAACCTGCTTCGTGCGTTCCGCCGTCGGGAGTTTTAATGTTATTTACAAAACTTAGTAAATTTTCACTATAAGTTTCATTATACATTAAAGCTATATCAACGGCGACATCTTCGACGGTATCGCTAAAAAATACAGGCTTTGAAACCGGAGTTGATCTGTTCATATCGGTTACAAAACTTTCCAATCCACCTTCATAGTGAAAACTTTCGCTTCTACCTGTTCTTTGATCTTTGAAATTTATAGTTATTTTTGGATTTAAATATGCAAGTTCTCTAAATCTTTTTGATAAGATTTCATCATCAAATTCTAAAATTTCAAAAATTTCGCCATCAGGCCAAAACTCAACCGTAGTTCCTGTTTTTTTGGCAGGCTTTATGATTTCTAGTTCGCTTTGCGGAATTCCTTTTGAAAACTCTTGTCTATGTTCGTTTCCGTCTCTTTTGATTGTTACGACTAATTTTTTAGAAAGTGCATTTACAACAGAAACTCCCACGCCATGCAAACCGCCTGAGACTTTATAAGTATCTTTATCAAATTTACCACCGGCATGAAGAACGGTTAAAACAACCGTTGCAGCAGGAATTTTTTCAGTCGGATGAATATCAACTGGAATCCCACGACCATTATCAGTTACTATACAACTTCCTTCAAGTGTAAGTTCTACATCAATAGTATCACAATGCCCAGCCATAGCTTCATCGATAGAGTTATCGACAACTTCATAAATCATATGATGAAGTCCGTTTATATTTGTATCGCCGATATACATACCGGGGCGTTTTCTAACCGCTTCTAAACCTTTTAAAACTTTAATATTACCAGCACCGTAATTTTCCATTTAAATTTTTCCTTATTTTATAAATTTATCGGCATCATTACGGTTTTTAGATCACCGCTAGATACTACAAATGCCGATTCAGGGTTATTAAATTCTAACAAGAAGCTATTTTCTTCAATACTAGTTAAAAAGTCAAGTAAAAATCTATTTTTGATACCAAAAACTATATTTTCATCGACTTCGTTTTGAATTTCGATTTCAGTTCTTGCTTCTGAGTTATCTTCGTTTATACTTTCAAAAATAATTCCGTCAGGTTTAATCGTGATTTTCATTTGATCACACATTGTGCTAATAGCTTTTATACCTTCAATCATCTTATCACGAGAAATATTAACGCTAAAAGCTGTTTCGCTTGGCACAACTCTTGCATAATCAGGGTATCTGCCATTGATTAGCTTTGTAAAAAATTCGAAATTTTCGCTAACGGCTAAAAGCACGGTTTCATCGTAATAAATTTCGATTTTATCGCTGAAAAGTTTTTGAATTTCAGCTATTGCTTTTTTAGGGATTATGATATTTTTTCCGTTTGAATTAGTCGCAGTTTTTAATTTATAAATACTAAGTCTTTTTGTATCGGTTCCGACTAAATTTATAAAGCCGTCTTTAACATCAATCAAAGCTCCGTTTAGCTCATATTTTGGATTACTAGTATCTATTGAGCTAAAAATTTTCTTTAAACTTCGTCCAAAAACCATTGTGTTTATATCGAATTTATCTTTGTTTGAAACATTTGGAAATTCAGGAAAGTCTTCGTGGTTATACATAGGAAGTTTATATTTTGATCTTTTTTGTTTTACAAACAAAGAGCCGTTCATAACTTCAAGCGTTACATCATCGTCATTTAAACCTTTTATAGCACTTAGTAATTTTGTTCCGTTTGCGGTAGCAAAACCTTCATCTTCAATGGTTACATTTTTTATATTGTAGCTAAGTCCTATTTCATGATCGGTTGCTTTTATGCTTAAAACGCCGTTTTTAGCGCAAAGTAAGATATGAGAAGTAATAGAACTTAAATCCTTTTTGTCTAAATAAGGATTTGTGTTTGTAATTATACTTTCAAGAACGGTTTTGTTAATTACAACTTTCATCTTTTATCCTTTACAAATTTATTAAATTTTATTGTTGTTATAGTTGGCTTTGTGAATTTGTGAAAAACTCTTTGTAAATTCGTAAAATAGGCGAAATTTAAATCACGCAAATTTGAAAATTTATCACAATTCATCACTAAATTTAATCCTTTTTTCGCTGAATTTTATTTTTTAACTCTTCAACTTGCAGTCTAATTTCATCATCGTTATCTATTAGTTCGTTTATTTTTTTTATATTATGACTAACGGCACTGTGGTCGTTTAAGCCAAAAAATTTAGCTATTTGTGCGGTTGAATTTGAAGTTAGAGTTTTAGCTAAATAAATTCCTATTCGCCTTGCATCGACAATGCCTTTTGTGCGAGTTTTGCTTTTTATATCGCTTGGTTTTATATTTAGCTCTTTTGAGATAATGTTAAGTATGCTATCAAGCGAGACTTGATCCATTTTTTCTTTTATTTTATCTTGAACGAAATTTTTAACGATTTCAAGCGAAATTTCAGCTCTTATGAGTCTAGAATAGGCTAAAATTTGACTCATAATTCCTTCGATTTCTCTTATGTTATCGCCCATATTTGTGGCGATATATTCGATGACGGCTTTTGTAAGAGTGATTTTATTATCATAACTTTTTCGCTTAATAATAGCTATTTTAGTTTCCAAATCAGGCGGAGTAATATCAGCCACAACTCCGCTTTCAAAACGGCTAATAAGCCTATCTTCAAAGCCTTTTAAATATTTTGGTTTGCAATCGCTTGTTAAAACAATCTGACACTGCTTTTTTCTAAGTTCGTTAAATGTGTTAAAAAACTCTTCTTTTGCCTTTTCCCTGCCTACTAAAAACTGAATATCATCGATTAAAAGTAGGTCGCAGTTGCGATATTTATTTTTAAATTTATCAGTTATTTTATTAGCTATGTGAAATGTTAAATCATTTGCAAATTGCTCACTAGTTACGCATAAAACCGAATTTCCTTTTGCTATGCCGTAGTGTCCTATACTTTGGAGTAAATGAGTTTTACCCAAACCGCTTGGACCGTAGATAAAAAGTGGATTAAATTGTTTTCCGGGATTTTCTGCAACACTTTTTGCAAGATTGTAAGCAAATTGATTTGAATCGCCAACGATAAAATTTTCAAAAGTAAAAGATTCAAACAAAAGCGAACTTTTTGGCTTTTCGCTCTTTTGAATTTGATCTTTTTGCGAAATTCGCGATTTTGAAGTGATTTTGATGATAGGTTTGATGCCGGTTTTATTTTCCCAAAGTCTTGTTAGTAAATCGCCGTATTTTGTCTGAATAAATCTCGCTATAATCTCATTTGGGACATTATAGACGACAAAATCAGGTTTGGAATTTTTCTCGTTGAATTTAAGCTGTTTTGCGTAGCGGTTAAATTCGACGGGCAAAATTTCCTTTTGAAATAGAGTTAAAATTTCCTCTTGTAACGATAACATCAAAATCCTTAGATAAATAAACCATAAGATTTTATCTAAAATTTAATAAATTGATGATTAAATTTAATATATAATTTTGTGAATAAATTTATAAAAACGCGTGAAAGAGTGTGAATGAAAATTTTAGGAATAGATCCGGGAACCAGAAATATGGGCTATGCGATTTTAGAAAAAAGCGTGAATAAAATTAGTTTAGTCGAAGCAGGTCTAGTAAAAATGAAACCTGAAAATGTTCAATTTCAAATGACACAAATGTGCGAAGCGATTGATCAAATTTTTAGCGCCCATAAGATTGATGAAGTGGCGATTGAGAGCATGTTTTATGCTTACAATCCGCAATCAGTTTTAAAACTAGCCCAGTTTAGGGGAGCTTTGAGTTTAAAAATTTTGCAAATTTATGGAAATTTTGCCGAATATACGCCTTTGCAAGTTAAAAAAAGCGTAACAGGCAAGGCAAAAGCGGCAAAAGAGCAGGTTGCTTTTATGGTGAAGCGAATTTTAGGCATAAATAAAGAGATAAAACCACTTGATATTACCGATGCTATCGCAATTGCACTAACTCACGCAAATAATTTAAGGCTTGCAAAATGAAAAAGAAAATTTCTTTAATCCAAGCAGATATTCAATTTAGAAAAAACGATGAAAATTATCAAAATTTGCTAAATTTGATGAATTTAGCTATGGCTGAAAAGCCCGATTTTATCGTTTTGCCCGAAACGCTAAATTGCGGGTTTTTTACTTCTAAAAATTTGGTTGAATTTTGCGATAAAGATGGAAAGAAAACAAAGGAAATTTTTAGCAAATTTGCTAAGCAAAATTCCGTAAATATCGTCGCAGGAAGCGTTATGAATTTAAAAAATGATAAAATTTATAACTCAAATTTTGTTTTTAATCGAAACGGCGAAGTAGTCAGCGAGTATGATAAAATTCACACTTTTTCTCCTGCCCGTGAAGATGAGATTATTACAAGTGGCGAAAACTACGGCGTTTTTGAGCTTGACGGGATTAAGTGCGCTGTGGCGATTTGTTATGATTTGCGTTTTGGGGATTTTATAAAATCGCTTTGTGGTGCAGGGCAGGGCGAAAATAGCGAAAAAAATAGGGCGGATTTGCTTTTTATTCCCGCTCAGTGGGACGAAAAACGGATAAACCACTGGAAAATTTTAAATTTCGCCCGTGCTGTGGAAAATCAAGTTTTTGTTTGTAGTGTAAATGGAAGCGGCGAAATAATAAATTCAAAAGGCGAAAAAAAGGGCAAATTCGGCGGAAATTCGCTTTTGATTTCGCCAAACGGCGATGAAATTTTAAATTTAGGCGAATTTCAAAGCGTGAAAACTGCGATGATTGATTTGGACGAAATTCAACAAATTCGTGCTAAAATAGACATTTCAAAAGACACAAAATTCAGAATTTCAAAGGATTTTTAGATGAAAAGTTTAGTTTTTGTTATCGATATGGTTAATGGTTTTTGTAAATTTGGTGCGATGGCTGATCCAAATATCGCTAAAATCGCCCCTGCAATCGCAACGCAAATCGCAAATGCGTCTAGTGTGCATTTTATCTGCGACGCTCACGAAGAGCGAGATTTGGAGATGAAAAGTTACCCGGTGCATTGTTTAGCAGGGACGCCGGAAGCCCAAATTATCGATGAACTAGCCCAGTTTGCCACGCCTGAAAATACAACACTTAAAAAATCCACAAACGGCTTTTTAAATTTGGATAAAAATATTTTAGATGATTTTGATAGATTTATCATTACAGGCTGTTGCACGGATATTTGCGTGTTGCAGTTTGCACTTTCTTTGCGAACTTATCTAAACGAAAAAAATATGAAAAAAGATGTTATTTTGCCAAGCTCATGCGTTTCAACTTACGAAGCACCGAGCCACAATAAAGAATACTACACAAATGCGGCGTTAAATTTAATGCGAAATGCTGGAATTTTGGTGGTTTAGATTTTTTTGAATTTAGCTAATTTCCCTAACCCGAGCGTTAAATTTTTTAAATTAATACGCCTACTTCGTCTTGAATATTTTAAATTTGCATTGAATTGTTTCGTAAATTTAGCAAAATCGTCGGCATTTGTTATTCAAAATTTGTATTGAATTATTTTGTATTCATTGTCATTGCGAGACAGCAACGCCGTCGAAGCAATCGCCAGTGGCAACATTTCCTACTTTTTTTTTGCAGATTTATAAATTTCCAATTCTTTAAATTTACGAATTTGTATTTTCAAGGAAACATTTTTCGCTTTGCAAAAAACATCTCGCTTGTTTTGGTTATTTTGGCTTTGGCGATTGCCACGAATTTTGCTAACGCAAAATTCTCGCAATGACAAATCTAACAAATTTACAAAAATAATTCAATCTAAATTTGAACGGCTTATGCCGACGATTTTACATAATTTTAAAAAATATTCAAGACAGAGTAGGCGTAGTAAGGTACAAATTTAGGTAATTTCAAGCGAAGTTACCCTATCGTTAATAAGTGTAGAAACTATCAAAAAATTTATTAAAATTTCTTTCAATCCGAATTTGGATTACGAACGCCGACGATTTTTCGTGCTTACGAGTGTTTGCGAGTGAGATAAGGCTGGTATGCCTATCGAGCGAAGCAAATACGAAGTATCACGGAAAAGCTAGGCTCGGTAAATTTGCAAATTTAGCTAAGAATTCTCTCTATTTAGGCAGTTTTCAAAGATAAATTTATGCTCATCAGGCAATGCTTCGTATATCAAATTTGCTAAATTTCTTATCTCCCACAACGCCGATTTGCTCGTTCGCAAAGATAGAAAATTTTGCAAACTTCGTGCGTTTATACTCCACGAAAGCTCGGTTTTATAGCACTCAGGCAGGCAGTATTTTGCTATGTCAAGGCTTATTGGCGTTTGCAAAATTTGGCGTAAATTTTCAAGTGCTAAAATTCCGGCATTATCGACAATTTCGTTGCCCGTTAGCACGAGATAGCGTGAAGCATTTTCAAAATCGCCTTTTTTAAATTCGCTCTCGTTTTTTAGCTCTTTTAGCGTGTAGCGAGTTGATTTAACCGACAAATTTGCCATGCGGTGGCGGGCGAGTTCTTGCAACAACGCCCTTGAAATGCCTTTTAGATAAAAGTTGTAACTTAAATGTTCAAGTGTGGAAGCATGTTTAAATTTATTCCCTACTCTATCGATTAGTTCTATGTCTTTTTCGCCGCCGTTATCGCCTTTATCGAAACTTTGCCAACAAGTGCGTATCGCATTAGAACAAACCCAAAGCGGTGTAAAATTTAAAAGCCTTACTTCCATTTTAACTCCTTATAAAAACATTGCAAAAACCACGCCAAATACGATTAGCGGGATATTAAAAAATATAAATGTCGGCACGCAAGTATCATAGATATGATTGTGCTGTCCGTCTGCATTTAGACCCGCTGTTGGTCCAAGAGTGCTATCACTAGCTGGGCTTCCGGCATCGCCAATTCCTGCTGCTATGCCGATAATCAAAATCGTCGCAGCCGCGCTAAAACCAAGCTCCAATGCCAAAGGACAATAAATCGTTGCGATGATAGGGATTGTTCCAAAACTGCTTCCTATACCCATTGTGATGATTAAACCGATTAAAATCATAAGCAAAACGCCACCGAATTTGCCTCCACTTAGACCTGCTGCAAAATTTACAAGCTCTGTTATACCGCCTGTGGCTTTTATAACAGCACCGTAACCTGCCGCAACTAACATAACAAAAGCGATATAACCCATCATAACAATGCCGTCTTGAAAAGTTTTATCAAGATTTTTATAAACTATTCCGCCCGTTACTATCATAACGATAATGCCAACAAGCGCAGCAAGCGGCATAGAACCGCTTATTAGCTGTATTGTAAACGATACGATAATGCCAAGCAAAACGCCTATTTCTTGGCGACCAAATTTAAGATTTTCAAATTTTTCATCAACTTGCGTTGCAATTTCTTGATATTCGCGTGGCTTTCGATAAACAAAAATCGCCAAAATAAGCCCAAAAAGCATAGGAATCGCCGTTAGCCACATAACAGAGCTAATATCGCTCAAATTCACAGCTATGCCGTTTTCGGTCATATTTTTTTGAATTAATCCAAAAAATATCAAACCAAAACCAAGTGGAAGTGCCATATACGGCGTTTGTAACGCAAAAGTTAGCGCACACGCTACGGCTCTTCTATCGATTTTTAGCAAATTCATAACCTTTAAAAGCGGTGGTATCAAAATCGGAATAAATGCGATATGAACAGGGACTAAATTTTGCGAAAAGCACGAAAAAAAGGCAATCGAAGCGATGAAAAGGTATTTTTTGTTTGAGATTACGCTTGAAACCTTATTTACCAAAATCGCCGTCAAATTCGTCCTTGCGATCGCACTTGCGATAACGCCCAAAAGCACATAAGAAAGTGCAGTTTCAAGGTTTCCGCCCATACCGTCGATAAAAAGCGAAAGCGGATTTTCAATCGCAGTGCTACTTAAAAACACAGCGCACATAGCCGAAATCAAAATCGCAAGCATGACATTGCAACGCAAAAGACACAAAATCATCATAATGATGATACTAAGTAACACAGGATTTGTTAGCATAAATTTCCTTTATTTTGGTTTTTGAATTTTCAATACTTTTCAAAGCGAAAGTATATAAAAAGTTAATGAAATTTAAGCTTTAATGGAAATTTATTCGCCAAATAGGACATTTGAGTGATAAATTTTAAGTAGTTGTTTAATAAAATTAATGGTGGAGTTAAGCAACTTCGAAAAATAGCTATAAAAATACGATAAAATCGATATTTTAAAGGCTTTAAACTTTGTTACCCGACAAGTTACCCGACTTACTATTTACGGGATACCTTTTTAGCGTTATTTGTTTAAGGTTTTAAAATATTTTTTTGAAGTTTTGAAAACTTCAATTTTCAATACTAAATTAAAGAAAAGCCCCTAAATTAGGCATTTTGAAAAATTAAAATCTAAAAATTTAAGTTTCGTAAGCTTAAAAATGCAAATTTCGTTTAAGTTTTCGCAAAATTTGGCTAAATTTTAACGCAAAACTTAAATTAAGGTTTGTGCCAAAATTTACGCTTTTTAGCCCTTTAAAATCAATAATTCATTATATATTTTAATTGCTTAAAAAATGATATTCTATCCGTATGATTTTTTTATTTATCGGGTGTTTGTCTTTGGCTTTGCTTTTTGCTAGTTTGTCATATAAAACGATTTTTTGCAAATATTCGTTAATCGGTTTTGTGCGTGTTTGTATGTAAAGCGTGGTTTGATTATAAAGTCTAAAATTTACGCTAAAATCCTTTAAAAATGGCATTTTGGCAAGTGCATAGCTTTTATTTATCTTTTGCGTGTCGCTGTTTAGTTCGGTTTTTGCGTGGTCGGTAGTTCGGTTAAAATTTGGTAAAAGTTCGGGTGTGTTTCCTTGTAATAAATCAAATTCAAAATAATCAAAAGCCAAATCAAAGCTTTTAAGCGTGATATTTTTTCGCTTTTTACCCTTTGTCGCATTTTGCAAAAGATAAGTAAGTAAATCGATAATCGCTTTTTTATGCCTTATAATTTCGCCGTGTCTGTTGTATTGCGTTAATCCGTGTAAGCTTAACACAACAACACTATTTAACGCCTTTTTGCTTTTTCGTGCTGTTTTTATGCTTTGTTCGGTATGATAAATTTGCAAAGTTATTTTTTGCGTTAATTTTGTGCTTTGTATCGTGCCTATTTTAGCCGTATAAAGCCCTAAATTTGCAAATATTTCACGCTTTGCATTTGTAGATTTTTCTATCAAATTTAAATTAAATTTGCGTTTTAGTTTTAATATAAAATTCGCCGTTGTGAAAAATCGCAAACTATCAACGCCTATTAAATCGGGTTTTTGCGTGGCATTTAAAAGATTTTCTATTTTATCGGCTGTCGCAATATCTAAACACTTTAAAAGGCTTTTAAAATCCTTTTGAATAGACTTAAAACGCTGTTTTTTATGATATAATTTCATTGCTTTAAAGAAAAATTAGGCGAATTGTTAAATTCGCCTTTTTTTATTTAAAAAATTTCTTATAAATTTCGTTTGCTTTTTTTCTTGCTTTTTTGGCTTGATTGTGTTGCGATATTTGCTTTTTTAACTTGCTTATATAATGCCTTTGTTTTTCGTTTAAATCTAGCTCATATACAAAAGCCTTAAACATATTTTGCAAACTTGCATTTAAAAGATATTTTAAATCGCCTGTTGTGTATCTGTCTGTAAGGTTTTTTGAAAACAAAATCAAACCTTTAAATTCTTTAAATCTTGTTCTTGTGTATTGTTCGTTAAATCGCATTTTTAAAATTCCTTTTTTCTGTAATTTGATTTATTTTTAACTTTAATAAATCCGTATCTTTGGCTAAATACTCGCAAATTTGGCGTGTATTAGCAACTTTTGCGAAAAATAACGCCCTTATACCTTGATTTACTTGTAAATTATCAAGTAAAGGCAAAAGGGCTTTTTGATAATTTTCTAAATTTGGCGTTTTTTGCGTGTTACTTTGCGTTGCTTCGGCGTGGCTTTGCGTTACTTCGGCGTTTTGCGTTGCGTTTTTTTGCGTAGTGCGTATCTGTCGCAACACATTTAAAACGACTTTATCCATTTTTAGCCCCTTTTATCAAATTTTCGGATATTTCGCTAAATTCTTTAAGTGCTTTTATGTCGCTATCTTTTGGAATAATCGGTTTTTCTATCGTTGCAAAATATTTCTCACATTTCCTACAATAGCGATAACGCCTTATAAAATAACCCGAATTTTTGGTGCTTGATACTTCGCTTTTAAAGCTATTACAAAACGGACAAAACATATTATGCC
>JAFUFY010000046.1 GCA_017469645.1 Campylobacter sp.
ATCTTTTTATGTTGCCGTGTGAGCAATGCGTTTATGTGCGTTTTGCACTTTGTGTGATAGCCATTGGTGCCATTTTTGCAATTATAAATCCAAAAAATATCTTTTTAAAAATTTTAGGATTTCTTTTTGGAATTTATGGTGTGATTTTAGGAATTAGCTCTGCACTTCATTTAAATGCCATCCACAAAGCACTTCACGGCGGAGATATGTTTGGAATCCAAGGCTGTTCGGCTGAACCAAAATTTATACTAAATTTGCCTTTGCATGAGATTTTTCCTGCGATTTTCAAGCCTTTGGGGGATTGTGGTTATGATATGCCGGTCGTGCCAAACGGCGCAAAACTCGATGCTACGCAAGAAGTATTGATTAAACTTTATGAAAACGGCTGGTATTTAGTCCCACAAATGAGATTTATAAATCTTGCCGAATGCTCATTTGTGCTATTTTTTGTAATAGCAATTTTATTTGCACTAACAATTCTTTTTGGAATTTTAATGAGAAATAGATTTTAAAAATGCGGGAAGATCCCGCATTTATTCACTCTATTCAACCTCAATAAATATGATTCCGCCAGAAAATATCATATTTTCGATGTTTTTTAGACTGCTAGATTGCCAAACTTTATTACATATAGTACCGTTTTTATACATTTTTAAAACTGTTTCATTTGTATCTTTAAATAACATTTCGGCGCATTTTTCATTGCGTACTATTATTGGATTTTGCACATTTGTCATGGCAGAGATATCACTAGCAAATTTTGCCTGAGACATATAATATCCCCCAACATCTTGCACTAAGGTTGTTATATTTGTAGCCACCTTAACTATCTCAGCATCATCTCTTGTTGCTGCGAGTCTAGGTATAGCAACTGCCGCCAAAATGCCCAAAATAACGATCACGAAGATCAACTCAATCATTGTAAAAGCTTTCATGTTTTTAACCTTTGTTAAAAAAATTTTGCTTACATATTATACAACTTTTTTTTAAAAATGTTAAATTTTATAAATTTCTAAGCATTTCATCCAAAAATTTGACATTATTTCTATCTAAGACTAAGTAAGGATTATTTATCAGGCTCTCGCTGTCGTATCTTGGTAGCTCACGCGTTTTTAGATCGATTATCATACCGCCACTTTGCACTACCAAAAAATCTCCCGCAGCGATGTCCCAAAGCGAAGATGGACCAAGCCTAGAATACGCACTTGCTTTGTTTTCGCAAATTCTACAAAATTTAATCGCCGAACCAATTCTTTTTAATTCATAACCAAATTTGTTAGCTAATTCTGTTCTTTTTGCCGAATTTCCGTGTCTTCCAAGTAAAAACAAATTTGGTGTCCTGTCGCATTTAGGCAAAATTTCGCCATCTTTATAGACTATGCCTTCACCTTTGCTATAAAAAAGCTCATCACTTACAGGAATATAAATCGCACTCAAAATCGGTCGTCCAGCTTTTATCAAAGCGATACAAACGCAAAATTCGCCATTTTGTGCAATAAATTCTTTTGTCCCGTCAAGCGGATCAACAAGCCAAAACATTTCGGCATTTTTGCGTTCATCGGCACTTAAAATGCTCTCTTCGGAGCAAATTTTTATCTCACTTTTGCTTAAAATTTTTAAAATTATCTCATTTGCAGCCAAATCTGCCGTCGTAAGCGGAGATTTATCTTCTTTTTCGTAAATTTCGAATTTTTCATAATGTTTTAAAATTTCCTTGCCGGCATCTTTCGCAGCCATAACTGCCAAATTTAGTAAATCTTGCATTTTTTATCCTTTTAAAATTTGGATTTTACAATAAATTTGATTTATAAATTTTGAAAGAATTTGCCGAATTCGCAAATTTGCAAATTCGACAAAACGCTTAGTTTTTCGGAGTTATATCTTTTGGACCTACATAAAGTTGTCTTGGTCGGACGATTTTGATTGTATCTTGTTCTTTTAGCTCCATCCATTGAGCCATCCAGCCAGGGCATCTTCCCATTACGAAAATTACCGCAAACATCTCAGTTGGAATTTTTAACGCTTTTAAAATAAGACCTGAGTTAAAATCAACATTTGGGTAAAGGTTGCGCGACACGAAATAATCGTCATTTAGCACGATTTCTTCGATTCTATTTGCGATTTTTATTAAATTCGAATCAATGCCGATTTCATCGATTAGTTGATTTCTTAGTTTTTTAAGCACTTTTGCGCGCGGATCGTAGTTTTTATAAACTCTATGTCCAAAGCCCATTAGTCTAAATGGATCGTTTTTATCTTTTGCTTTTGCGATATATTTATCTACATTTTCAACGCTTCCTATCATTTCAAGTTGGCGAATAACGCTTTCATTGGCACCGCCATGCGCATGTCCCCAAAGCGCGCCGATACCTGCACTAATGCACGAATACGGGTGAGAATGGGTTGAGCCAACCGTTCTAACTGTCGTAGTTGAAGCGTTTTGCTCGTGGTCGCAGTGAAGCATAAGCACGGTATCAAAAGCTTTAACTTCGATTGGTCTTAATTCAAAACGAGAGTGCGGAAAAGACCTCATCATATAAAGAAAATTTTCTGTAAATCCGCGATCAAGATCAGGATAAATTTGCGGATAACCGCGTGAATGACGATAATAAAATGCTGCAAGTGTAGGCATTTTTGCAACTAATCTTTTTGCAAGTTCCATATATTCAACTGGATCGTCAAAATTCATATCTCGTGAATAATATGTACTAAGCGTTGCCACACAAGCTTGTAAAACTGCCATAGGGTGGGCACGATCAGGAAATGCGTCAAAAAGTTTTAAGATATTTTCATTGATAAAACAGCGAGTTTTTAACTCGGTTTTGAATTCTTTTAGCTCGTCTGAATTCGGAAGTCTTTTATTTAAAAGCAGATAAACTACATCTAAGAAAATTTTATTTTCGGCAAGCCACGCTATATCATATCCTCTGTGTAAAAGTTCGCCTTTTTCGCCGTCGATATAAGTTATTTGGCTTCGACACATCGCAGTAGAAGTATAACCTCTATCAAAAGTAAACATTCCTGTATCTTTATAAAATGTAGAAATATCTACAACACTAGGTCCTAAATTTCCGTCTAATATCGGGAAATTATATGACTTACCATTACGATTATCGGTTAGAGTTACGGAATTTTCTGCCATATCATATCCTTTCAAATTTTTTTAAAATTGTAGCAAAAATATTATTAAAATTCGAAGGGGCTTAAAATCAGAAATAAAAATTTAAGATTTTTTTAAATTAAATACAAATTTGATTAAAACCATTGAAAGAACGGCTTCAAAAATACTTGATAAAACCAAAGCATAATAAATTTCATTGTTTATAATTTCAAGTGTTTTTCCGATTGTAGCTGTTGCTATAACCAAAGTTAGCGGCATAGAAAGGCTTAAAGAAGTTAAAATCGTATTTTTTAATTTAAATTCTTTTAGAAAAACGCTTGAAGCAATCAATCTAAATGCGAACATTGAAACAACGATTATAACGATGTTTGGTAAAACTCCAGGAAGCAAAACCGAACGCAAATCCACAACAGAGCCTGTGTAGATAAAAAATATCGGCACCAAAAATCCAAAACCAAAACCCGATAATTTTTGTGGCAAATCTTTTTTATGCTCGAAAAATGTCGGTATGAAGGTTCCTGCGATAAATGCACCGATGACGATTTCAAGGTCTAACATTAGCATAATTCCTGCTACAAAAAACAAAATCGCCGCCGCAAAACGAATATCTTTTTCGTTTTTGTCATATTTTGGCATAATAATTGTTTTTAAATTCGGATACCACCAAAATAGCGTCTCTAACCCTTTGAAAACAAAAGTCGCCATAAGCAAAAACGCACAAAGTGCAAAAATATGCAAAAACAAATCGCTTCCAAAGCCGTTTTTTAGGTAAATTGCGCCAATAGTGATGACGCCTATGCTGATAACTTCGCCGATAATGCCTATTAGCATTGCTCTATTTAGCCAAATTTCGTTTTTGCCGTAATCTTTATAAAGCGTAGAAAGCAAACCAATGCTCATCGTAGGGATTACAATGGCAAAAATTTGCTCCAAACCAAAGCCAAAAACCAATAAAATAGTTAAAAAATATAAAATTGCCAAAAACAAAAGCACTTTTTTTAGAATTTCTCGTTTTATATTTAGGAAAATTTTTAAATCAACCTCAGTTCCTGCTAAAAACATCATATAGTAAAATCCAATCTCTGAAACTGATTTAAATAGCTCATTTTGCGGTAAAAAGCCAAAAAAACTAAAAATCATACCAAGCAGAATTTCAGTCGGAGAAATGGGAATTTTTATCACTTTTGCGACATAAGGGGAGAGAAAAATAATCAAAGCAACGCTAAATAAAATGGAAATTTCGCTCATAAAATAATTTCCCTTTGGTTCCAAAATTTCTCGCCAAAGTCCTTTTCAACCTTAAAAACTCTAAATTTGCTATTCTCAAATTCGATATATGCAAATTCGTGTTTTGGTTTTTTCCTAGCGCAAATTTCACCAGAATTTAGTGTTAAATTTGCACCATTTAAAACACCGACAAAAAAATGCGTATGCCCGTAAATGGTTAAATTCGCCGAATTTTCAAAATAAAACGGGTGGTGCATAAGGCGAATTTTTAAATTTTTAAATTCAAAATCATAAGGCTCAGGATAAATTTCAAATTCACTCTCGCAACTTTTTAAAAAAGAATCATTATTTCCCAAAACGGCTTTATACGGAATTCCGCTATCTCGCATATCTTTTAGCGTAGAAATTTCTACGATGTCCCCTGCATGAAGCAGCAAATCCACGCCCTTTTCTTTTAGATAATCAATCGCACTTTTTGCGATGTCAGAGCGATGATGAGAATCCGAGATAACGCCGATTTTTAGCATATTTTAATCTTGTTTTTCTTTAAATTTACAAGCCGGACACTCAAAAAAAGTTCCGCTTTTTAGCTCTTTTTTTACTAAATGCGATTTTTTGCACTCAGGGCATTTTAAATTTATCGGTTCGTAGTTACTTACAAATTTGCATTTTGGGTAGCTTTTACAGCCGTAAAATTTGCCCCGCCTTGAAAATCTCTCCACGATCTCGCCACCACACTCTGGGCATTTTACGCCGATTTCTTTGGCGACTTTTTTGGTCGCATTTTGCGAATTTTCATCGCCATTTTCGCTCTTTAAATTCCTTGAATATTTGCATTTTGGAAAATTTGAACAAGCGATAAATTCGCCAAATCTACCACTTCGTTTTAACAAATCTCCGCCACACTCAGGACATGCTTCGCCGATACTAATAGCTACTTTTTGACTAGCGATATTTGTTTTTCCTTCGCTTATTTTTTCTATAAAAGGATAGTAAAAATCAGATAAAATTTCTTGCCAATCTGCCTTATTTTCGGCTATATCGTCAAGTTTTTCTTCCATTTTTGAAGTAAATTCGCTATCAACTATATTTTCAAAATTTTTCTCCAACATTTCCGTGATTTTAAATGCGATCTCAGTCGGAACCAACTGCTTTTTCTCGATTTCTACATATTTTCTAGCACTTAGCAAAGAAATCGTCGGCGCATAAGTCGATGGTCTTCCGATACCCAAACTTTCTAGCTTTTTAACCAAACTAGCTTCTGAATACCTTGCAGGCGGTTCTGTGAAGTGTTGTTCGCTAGAAATTTTTTCTAAGCTCATTTCATCGCCGATATTTAGGCTTGGCAAAATTCTATCTTTATCCAAGTCCCCGTAAATTCGGTAAAATCCGTCAAAACTTACCTTTCTACCGCTTAGCCTAAATTCGCTTTTTTGCCCTTTAATATTTACGGTTTGAATTTGCGACACGCTTGGTGTCATTTGCGAAGCCACAAATCGGTTGTAAATAAGTGTGTAAAGTCTTGCCTCATCTTTTGGCAAAGTCGCCGCCGCAAGTTCTGGCGTAAATTTCAAATCAGTCGGTCTTATAGCTTCGTGTGCTTCTTGTGCGCCTTTGCTTGAAGTTGTGTAAAAATTTGGGCTTTTTGGCAGGTAATTATCACCAAATTCGCTCTTTATGAAATCTCTTGCCATAGCAATGGCTTCTTTTGCGATATTTAGCGAGTCAGTTCTCATATAGGTTATCGCACCGCCTGATTTCGTATTTACGCCCTCATAAAGGCTTTGGGCCAAACTCATCGTTTTTTTAGGGCTAAAACCAAGATTTGAACTAGCACTTTGTTGCAAGGTTGAAGTCATAAACGGCGCGTAAGGATTTGTTTTTCGCTCTTTGCTCTCAATCGAACTAACGCTAAATTTCTCTATTTCAACGCTTTTAACTATTTCATCGGCAAATTTAGCAGAATTTACGCTTAGTTTTTCCATTTTAACGCCGTCAAATTTAACTAATTCAGCTTCAAGTTTTTTCTTAAAAATCGCATCGATACTATAATATTCAACGGGCTTAAAAGCCTTTATTTCGCGTTCTTTATCTACTACGATTTTTAGAGCTGCACTTTGCACACGCCCTGCGCTTAACCCTTTTTGGATTTTTAAATTTAAAAGCGGACTTAATTTATAACCAACAATTCTATCTAGCAAACGCCTTGCTTGTTGAGCATTTACGCTATCGATATTTAGTTTGCGTGGCGAATTTAAGGCGTTTTGGATTGCAGTTTTTGTGATTTCATGAAATACAATGCGTGGCAAGGATTCTGGTTTTTTGCCGATAGAAACGGCGATATGATAGGCTATTGCTTCTCCTTCTCTATCTTCGTCCGTTGCAAGGTAAATTTGATCGCTTTGTTTGGCAAGATTTTTTATCTCTTTTACAACCGCGGCGTGGTCGCTACTAATTTCATATTGTGGTTCAAAATGATTTTCATCGATTTTTATACCGAATTTTTTTGTCGGCAAATCCCTAATATGCCCTTTTGAAGCGATTACTTCATACTCATCGCCTAAAAATTTTTTAATCGTTTTTGCCTTTGCGGGAGATTCCACTATTATTAAATTTTTCATATTTTTACCTTAAATTTAACTCTTTAAATTCTTGTATTCTACCAAAAATTTATTTATTTCAAAATTCTAGGCAGCGTAATGCCTGTTTGACTTTGGTATTTACCTTTTTTGTCGCTATAACTTACCTCGCACGGCTCATCGCCTTGCAAAAATAAAACTTGCGCAATGCCTTCGTTTGCGTAAATTTTGGCAGGAAGCGGTGTTGTGTTTGAAATCTCAATCGTAATATGACCTTCAAATCCCGGCTCAAACGGCGTTACATTTACGATTATTCCGCATCTTGCATAAGTGCTTTTGCCAAGACAAATTGCTAAGACATCGCGAGGCATTTTAAAATACTCCACAGTTCTAGCAAGTGCGAACGAATTTGGCGGGACAATGCAGACATCGCCTACAAAATCAACCACATTTTTTTCATCAAAATTCTTTGGATCAACAACCGTTCCGCCGATATTTGTAAAGATTTTAAATTCATTTCCTACTCTTATATCATATCCATAGCTAGAAACGCCATAACTTACCACGCCTTTGCCAACATTTTCTTCGCAAAATGGCGTTATCATCTCGTTTTCCACGCTCATTTGCCTTATCCATTTATCGCTTTTTAGTCCCATTTAAAATCCTTAAATTTTTTTGGCG
>JAFUFY010000047.1 GCA_017469645.1 Campylobacter sp.
ATATTATAAACTTCATTATTTTTTTTTAAATACTTTGATATTTTTGGATTATTGGTAGAATTGTATTTAATGATAAAAATTTTCATTATATTTTAAGTTGATAATGAATATAATTTTACAATACAATCCAAACATAAATTTAATGAAAGGAAAAATTGTTATGAAAAAGAGTTTTTATCTTTCTTTGGCTGTGGCAGGTATGCTTTTTGGTGCTGAAAATAACGCAACGAATTCTAATCAAAACGCGCTTGAATTTGATGAGATTATCGTTAGTGCGACATTGACTGAGGTCGATAATCTAAAATACGCAGGTTCGGTTGGCGTGATTAGTGAAAAGGATTTAAAGCGAAAATCAAATGTCATCGACTCTATTATGGATATTCCGGGTGTAGATGGTGGTATGGAAATGGGGCGCGAAAGCGGTAGGCAGTTTCAAATCCGTGGTTTTGGATACCAAAGCGAAAATCGCGTTATTATCAAGCAAGACGGTGTTCCAAGAAGCCCAAGTTTGTATTCGAATATGGTTTCAAGTTTTAGAACCGATAGCGATATTTTAAAAAGAGTTGAGGTTACAAAAGGTGCTAGCTCTATTTTGCATGGTTCTGGTGCGATTGGTGGAATTGTAGAAATGAGCACAAAAGATGCTAGGGATTATCTTAGCGAAGGCAAAGAATTCGGTGCTATGCTTGGTGGCAGATTAGAGTCAAATAATATGAAAAGTGGCAGAGCTGCTGTATATGCTGCACCAAAAGATATTCCGTTGGATGTTTTGGTTTATGGCAAAAAAGCTTCACATGGAAATATGAAATTTGCCGATGGTGGTTCGAAATATGCAGATTCAAACGATCCTACTACCAAAAAAGCATTTGACGATGAAGATATTAGGACATTTTTTACCAAAGTAGGGGCAAATTTAGGCGATAGTCATAGATTGCAATTTAGCGTATTTGATTATAAATTAGATGCTCTTACTACTTGGCAAACTCTTTGGAATAATTACGAAAATATGGAAATTTTGGGTAAATTAAAACAAAGAGACTATGTTTTTAATTATTTCTTTGCGCCACAAAATCCGTGGATAGATTTGGAATTTACAGCTTATAAAACAAAGTCTAGTTATCATAGAATTTATGAAGAAACAGAAGGCTCTGGAATTTGGAATAATAAATATGATAACGATGAAGAGCGTTGGGGCTTAAATTTGAAAAATGTTTCGCGTTTCGAAACTGGTATTATAAATCACAATCTTGTGACTGGATTTGACTATCAAAACAGAGAAGAGGATGCTTTAATGGCGGTCGATGGCGTCTCTACTATGGATTTTTTCTCTCATCCAAATAAATGGCAAGATTTTGGAATTTATTTGCAAGATATTATGCAAGTTGGCGATTTAGAGCTAACTCTTGGGGGACGATATGATAAATTTAAACGCAAAGTTGGTAAAAACAGTGCTGATTTTAGCGATGATAGATTTTCTCCAAGAGTTGCACTAAGCTATACTTTTTTTGATAAGCTTACTTTACTTGCGGGATATAGCGAAAGTTTTAGAGCGCCAACTCCACACGAGACATCACAGGCAGGTTCTGTAAATAGACCATATTATTATATACCAAACCCTGATTTAAAATCAGAGATTGCAAAAGAGTATGAGATTGGATTTAGTTTCGCAGATGACGCGATTTTTAGTGATAATGATAAATTTAGCTTCAAAGGCGTTTATTTTAACGGAAAAATTGAAGATATGATTGCCATTGTAACTAGACCAGATTTAGGAACTCCTCCTATAAGTGCTTTAAATCCTGCAAACGGTGGCATTCAGCAATATGCACAACATCAAAATGTCGATGAAGCTAGAAGAAAAGGTTTTGAACTTAGTGCAAACTATGAAATTGATGCTTTTAAATTTGGTGCAAGTTACGAACATCTAAAACTTTATGATAGTAAAACAAAAGAGCCAATCAATAGACATGCTGATAAAATTATTGGAAGTGTAGGTTATAAGCCATTTAAGAATTTGAGTTTTGATTTAAAGGTTAGTCATTGGTTTGCACCAGAAAAATATGAAGATGGCGTGTATAGTTATAACGCAAGAACTGGTGTTACGACATATTATGTCGATAAATCTTTTACCATTGCTGATTTTAAAGGGCAATGGGAAGTCAGCAAAAATAAATATTTCCCTTTCCTAGATGACGCAATAATCGGCTTTGGTGTAAATAATATATTTGATAAACAATATATCAATGCAAACAGAAATAGAGAAAGCACGGCAGTCGGTCGCGGTAGAAATTTCTGGGTCGATTTAGAACTTAGGTTTTAAAATTTAATTCTAGTTTTATAAAGAATCTCCTTATCATTAAAATAATTTGAGCGGTTAAGTCCGCTCAAATTTTTGTTTTTATAAATTCAAATTTCATTTTGTAGTGCTATTTTTGGGTCATAGCCTATATTTTTTTCAAATTCTCTAAGTCGCATGTGTATTGAGCGAAGTTCGGTTATCGTCGTCCAGTTGTTTGTAAAAACGCTAAAACTAACGCGAACTTTGTTAAAAGCGTTTGCTGTTTGGATTAAAACGCCAAGCGTAATCGCCTTTGTAAAAAGTCCCGGACCAATCATAAGGTATGGAACAACCATTAAAATTCTTGAATAAGTATTGAGCCAAACATCGAAATATAGGTAATGTAAGAAAAGTTTGTTATAATTAAATTTAAGTTTGTCAAAAAGGGAATTTATTTTATATTCGTTTCCGTAATTTTGCTTATCTTCTTCGGCAAAAACTAGCTCTTTTCTAAATGCTGCTTCAACTTTTTGGTTGTTGTATTCAAGGCGTGGCAGATAACGCCCTACAAACCACGAAACGGCTAGTCCGCCGATACTGACAATCAAAGCAATCCAAACTAAAACTCCCGGAATGTCTCCTATGTATGGCAAATTTATACCTTTACTTAGCCCCCATAAAATCGGAATAAAAGCAAACAGCGTCATAAAAGCATATACGATTTTCATACCGACATCTTCGAGCGTTTTTGTAAATCGATAAATATCTTCTTGAATTCTTTGCGAACTACCTTCTATGTCATTTTCTACCTTGCGCCAAAATTTAATATACGAAAATGTCATCGCTTCTCGCCATTTTAACACCCAAACTCTCGTTAAATATCGTTCTGCAACAACCGATATAACAAACCAAAGTGAAATCCAAAAAAATAGTGAAATTTGTTTGTAAAAATCATCGATAGTGTGTTTATCGATATTTCCACCCATATCATAAAACGAACGATACCACTCATTAAATTTGACATTTAATACCGTTTGAAACAAATTTAGACTTAATATAAAAATAAGTCCGCTCCACGCCAAAATTCGCCATTTTGGACTTTTAAAAAATGAAGAAAACATTTTTTGCCTTTTTTACAAAATTTTGAAATTTATATTTTAACAAAAACGATATTAATTTTTATTTTAATTGCAAATTATTATAAAAAATTCCAAATTTAATTTTTTTTATGATAAAAATAAATATTTATAAATTTCAGAAGTTTTAAACAAAATTTTGGCTAAAATAAGCAGTTAAATTTTATTTAAAAGGTTTAAAAATGGCAGAAAAAAATAGCGTAAAAAAGGTAGTTTTGGCATACTCTGGCGGGCTAGATACTAGCATTATCTTAAAATGGCTTGGTGATAATTACGGTTGCGAAGTAGTAACTTTTACCGCTGACATTGGGCAAAACGAAGATTTAGCACCGGTGCGAGAAAAAGCCCTAAAACTAGGCATAAAAGCAGAAAATATTTTTATCGAAGATTTAAGAGAAGAATTTGTTAGAGATTATGTTTTTCCTATGTTTAGGGCAAATGCGATTTATGAAGGCGAGTATCTGCTAGGAACGAGCATAGCGCGTCCTTTAATCGCAAAAAGATTAGTCGAAATCGCAAATGCGACAAATTCGGACGCCATTAGCCATGGCGCTACGGGAAAAGGAAACGACCAAGTTCGCTTTGAGCTTGGAGCTTATGCGTTAAAACCTGATATAAAGGTCATCGCACCATGGCGAGAATGGGATTTAAATAGTCGCGAAAAACTTTTAGCATACGCTAACAAGCACGGCATAGAAATCGTAAAAAAAGCAGGAAAGTCGCCGTATTCGATGGATGCAAATTTGCTTCACATTTCGTATGAAGGACTAGTTTTGGAAGATCCAAATCATGCCCCGGAAGATGATATGTGGCGATGGACAACCGATCCTAAAAAAGCACCAAATGAGAGTTAAATCATCGAAATCGAGTATAAAAATGGCGATCCTATCGCACTAAACGGCAAAAAACTAAAACCGCACGAAATGCTAAATGAGTTAAACAATCTTGGTGCAAAACACGGCATAGGCAGACTTGACATCGTCGAAAATCGCTTCGTCGGTATGAAAAGTAGGGGTTGTTACGAAACTCCGGGTGGAACGATAATGCTAAAAGCTCACAGGGCGATTGAAAGTATTACGATTGATAGAGGTGCCGCTCACCTAAAAGACGAACTTATGCCAAAATATGCCGAGTTAATCTACAACGGCTTTTGGTTTAGCCCTGAACGCATTATGCTTCAAGCTTTGATAGACAAATCGCAAGAATGCGTAAATGGCACCGTTAGACTAGAACTTTACAAAGGAAGCGTAAGCGTAATAGGCAGAGAAAGCAAAACAGATAGTCTTTTCAATGTCGATTTTAGCACATTTGAAGAAGATGCAGTTTATAACCAAAAAGACGCAGAAGGCTTTATCAAACTAAATGCTTTGCGTTTTATCATCGCAGGAAAAAGCGGTAGAAAATTCTAAATTTACAAAGGAAAATTTGATGAAAGTTTTACTTATAAAAGATGTCAAAGGGCTTGGAAAAGCAGGGGAAATCAAAGAAGTAAAAGACGGATACGGAAATAATTTTTTAATCGGCAAAGGCTTTGCGTTAGCTGCTACAACCGAAGTTTTGCGTAAATTTGAAGCAGGAAAAAGAAAAGAAGCCGAGCTTAAACAAAGCGAAATAGAAACGCTAAATTTGCTAAAAACTCAGCTTGAAAAAGTGCGTGTAAAGGTGGCGAAACAAGTCGGCGAAAATGGCGGTTTGTTTGGTGCGGTAACAAAAGACGATGTAGCAAATGCACTAAAAGAACAAAAAGGTTTTGAAGTTGATAAAAAAATTTTAGAATTTAGCACAATTAAAACAACTGGAATTTACGATGTTACGGCTAAATTTAAACATGGCATAAATGCCAAATTTGAAATCGAAGTGGTAGGTTTGTAATGTTTGAAGCTACAACCATACTTGCCTACAAAGGCAAAAATGCTTCTGTTATCGGCGGAGACGGGCAGGTTACATTTGGAAACACCGTTTTAAAAGGTAAGGCGACCAAAATTCGCAAAATAGGCAAAGATGAGAGCGTTTTAGCAGGGTTTGCAGGAAGCACGGCTGATGCGTTTAATCTTTTTGATATGTTTGAAAAATGTCTTGATAACGCAAAAGGCGAACTTTTAAAAGCCGTTGTCGAATTTAGCAAAGAGTGGCGAAAAGATAAGTATTTGCGAAAACTTGAAGCTATGATGATAGTTATCGATAGAAAGTATATATTTTTACTTAGTGGAACAGGCGATGTCGTCGAACCAGATGACGGAAAAATCGTCGCAATCGGAAGTGGCGGAAACTATGCTTTAAGCGCAGCTAGGGCTTTGGATAAATTTGGAAATTTAAACGAAGAAGAACTAGTCAAAGAGAGCCTAAAAATAGCGGCTGAAATTTGCATTTATACAAATGAAAACATTAAAACTTATGCAATCTGGGACAATAAATAAATGATGACACCAAGAGAAATAGTAAAAAATTTAGACGATTATGTAATCGGTCAAAGTAAAGCCAAAAAGGTTATCGCAGTAGCACTTCGCAATCGCTACCGCCGAATGCAACTAGATGATGATATGAAAAATGAGATAATCCCAAAAAATATCTTAATGATAGGCTCAACAGGCGTTGGAAAAACTGAAATAGCGCGAAGACTATCAAAGATGTTTGGTTTGCCTTTTATCAAAGTAGAAGCCAGTAAATACACAGAAGTCGGCTTTGTTGGGCGAGATGTCGAATCTATGGTTAGGGATTTGGTAAGCGCAGCCATAAATTTGGTACGAAACGAAGAATTTGAAAAAAATAAAGATAAAATCGACGAATACATAGAAAA
>JAFUFY010000048.1 GCA_017469645.1 Campylobacter sp.
AGAATTTCATGGCAACTAAAAAAGAGATGATTTACGAAGGAAAAGGCAAAAAAATGTGGAGCGTAAGCGAAGATGAAAATTTGCTTATCTCTGAGTATAAAGATTCACTAACTGCATTTAACGGCGTTAAAAAAGCAGAAGAAAGCGGAAAAGGTGCGCTAAACTGCAAAATTTCAACTCAAATTTTTCATTTATTAGAGCAAAACGGCATTAAAACTGCATTAGTTGAAACACTAAACGATACCGAACAACTCGTTAAAAAATGCAAAATTTTCCCACTTGAAATAATCGCACGAAATATCGCCACAGGCTCACTTACAAAACGACTTGGCATTACTGATGGCACTGAGCTACCTTTTACTTTGGTTGAATTTTGTTACAAAGATGACGATTTGGGCGATCCACTAATAAATGACGAACACGCTATCATTTTAGGTGCAGTTTCTAGCCAAAGCGAAATCGATGAGCTAAAAGCGATCGCTAGAAAAATCAACGAAATTTTATTTAAATTCTTTGCCGAAAAAGGGCTAAAACTAGTTGATTTTAAAATCGAGCTTGGTAAAGATAAAGACGGAAATATCCTACTTGCCGATGAAATAAGCCCTGATAGCTGTCGTTTTTGGGACGCAAAAACAAATCAAAAACTTGATAAAGATGTATTTAGACAAAATTTAGGCAATGTAAAAGTTGCTTACGAAGAAGTTCTAAGACGAATTTTAAACTAAGGAAAAATATGAAAGTTGTAGTAAATGTAAAATTAAAACCGGGCGTACTTGATCCACAAGGAAAAGCCGTCAAACACGCTCTTAGCTCACTTGGATTTAAAGGCGTAGGAGATGTTAGAATCGGCAAACAAATCGTTTTAGAAATCGATGAAAATGATAAAGAAAAAGCTAGAAAAATCGTAACCGATATGTGTGATGAAATTCTAGCAAACACAGTTATTGAAGATTACGAGATAGTTCTATGAAAGTTGCAATCATAAATTTTCCCGGCACAAACTGCGAACGGGACACAAAATACGCTTTTGATTTGCTTGGTGCAAATTCGCAAATCATTTGGCATAAAGAAACTAGCATAAATGCCGATTTAGTCGTGCTTCCGGGCGGTTTTAGCCATGGGGATTACCTTAGAACGGCTGCGATTGCTAAATTTAGCCCTATTATGAACGCTGTTGTAGAACATGCCAAAAAAGGCGGTTATATTTTAGGAATTTGCAACGGATTTCAAATGCTTTTAGAGCTTAAACTTCTAAGCGGAGCGATGAATAGAAACATAAATTTGAGTTTTATCTCGAAATATCATCATTTAAAAGTGATTTCAAACGACAATAAATTTCTTTCAAATTGCAAAAAAGATGAAATTTTAAATATTCCTATCGCGCACGGCGAGGGCAACTACTATGTAGATGATAAAACACTTAAATCAATGTATGAAAACGATCAAATTCTGCTTAAATACTGCGATGAAAACGGTGAGATTTCAAATCCAAATGGTTCAGTTGATGCCGTAGCAGGAATTTGCGATAAAAACAAAAAAATATTTGGTCTTATGCCACACCCTGAACGCGCTATCGAAAAGATTTTGGGTGGCGATGACGGCGCAAAAATGTTAAAAGGCTTGATTTGGTAAGAGTTATTTTCGTGCTTTTTGCACTTTTTAGTTTTAGTTTTGGAAATGACGATATAAACATAAATTCGCTCGAAGATTTGTCTAAATTTGCACCGCAAAAAGAGACTGATGTTAAAAAATCCAACAAGCGAATTCCTATAACTTTTAGCTCAAAAGAAATCGAAAAAAAAGATAGTTTTAGCCTTGATGATTTAGATATGCTAGCACCTACAAATGAAAGCGAACTAGATCGCACGGGCGATGTCTATCAAAGTGTAAAAATAACAAAATTAACGCTAAAAGCCGAAAATGCACCAAAAAAAGTCTATGTTAATCAAATTTTTAAAATTGATTTTATCGTTTATTTAGGGCAAAAAGTCAGCGTAACGCCAAATTTGCAAATCGATAAAACAGAAAGCCTAAAATGGCTAAATGCAGAAAATCTTACTTGGATAAACGGCGAAGATATGCTAGAAGCCACGCTTTGGTTTGAAGCAAGTGATAAAAACGCTAAAATAAACGATATGACGCTTGTGCTAAATCGAAACGGCGAGTTTTTTCAAGAAGCTAGTATCAAACCGCAATCACCAGAATTTATCGATATAACAAAAAAAGATAATTACGCAAATATCGCAGCAGACGAACTTAAAGTAAAAGACTATAAAACTACCAAATTTGACGATAATTCAAATTTACTAACGCTAAATTTAAGCGTAAAAAACGCAAATTTAAGCTCATTTCATTTAGAAAATCCAAGCATTTTAAAACAAGGCGTAGATAGCATTCGCGGAAATTACGCAAATCAAAACGGTTATTATTTCGCCGTTTTTGATAATAATATTACAAAATTTGATTTTAGTTATTTTAATTTGCAAACCAAAAAAATGGAGAATTTTTCAGTTGATGCAAGAGCAATAACCGAAGATCTTAGCACTCAAATCGGACTAAATCCAAAAGAGAGCAAATTTAAAATTTACAAAGATATTGCCATTTATAGCCTTGCTGCGCTACTTGTGGTAATGTTTATAGCTAGTAAAAATATCACGCCACTTATATTTGCAGGACTTGTTTTGGCTGTGAATTTTTATTTCCAAAAGCCCGAAGGCAACGGAGTTTTAAACGAAAAAACAGCAGTTAAAATTTTGCCGATTGCAAATTCGACGATTTTTTATGTAACACAAAAAAGCGAAAATGCCGAAATTTTAGATGCAAACAACGAATATTACAAAATTTTATTAGAAAACGGAAAGATCGGCTGGGTGGAAAAAAATGATATTAGGAAAAATTAGAGCGCTTATTTATGCGGCTATTTTCATCGGCACAGTCGCAGTTGTAGTGCTATTAATGGCTCTGTTTAACAAATTCCACCACAAATTTAGACGCGCTTGGGCGAAAGTGCAACGCTTTTGCATAGGATATAAAATCGAGCAAATCGGCGAATTTAGTGGCGAAGCAGATATGATAATCCTAAATCATCAAAGCATACTTGATATTATCGCACTTGAAGAAACGCACCCTGCAAATTTATGCTGGATAGCCAAAAAAGAAATCGGAGAAATACCAATAATAGGCAAAATTTTATCGCTCCCAAAAATGATAGCAGTCGATAGAAACAATCCACGCGATCTCGTTCGAATAGTCAGAGAAGCCGAAGATCGCCTAAACGAAGGACGCGTTATAGCGATGTTTCCGGAAGGCACTAGACGCAAAGGCGATGAACTTTTAGAATTTCAAAAAGGCGCAAAAATCATCGCCGAAAAGCTAAATTTAAAGGTTCAACCTATCGTGTTAGTTGGGACAAAAGAGATTATGAATTCGCACGATTTCACGCTAAAAAGTGGTTTGGTTAAAATCATCTGCCTTGATTTAGTCGATTTAAATGACAAAAACTGGCTTGAAAACACACGAACAAAAATGCAAGAAATATTAGAAAAATACAATAACGAAAAATAAATTTATTCCGCAAAATCTTTTATTTTTTCATAATACGGCATAAGGTCGAATTCGCGGGATTTTTGCTCGAATTTTTCGTAGTAGGCGTCAAAATTTTGCGTGGTTAAAAGACCGATATTATCACGCAAATATTCAAGCATTTGCGAGTTAAATTTATGTGAATAGTGCGTTAAATCCTTGTAATTTGCAATATCGTCAGGGTAGTTGGTATCGCCCCAAGCGTAAATTTTTAGATTTTTGTAAATTTGGCTTTGCTCTACCAAATAACGCAAAACTTCTTTTGTAACCAAAAAATCTCGCTTTTTGGTGTGAAATTCTATGGTGTTATGTATGCGAGAATACGGCGGCAAGACAAGATAAAACTCGGTTTGTGGGTTTTGCGAAACAAATTTTAAAATATACTCATCGACATAATTTTTGGATTTTAAAATTTGCTCATCTAAATTTTCAAGGCTTTGAATTTTTCCCTTTTTTATTTTCGATACGGCGTTTTTTATA
>JAFUFY010000049.1 GCA_017469645.1 Campylobacter sp.
ATCAAAGTATCAAGTTGTGTAAGCTCAAATTCTTTGGCATTTTTTGCAACACTAAAATTAAAATCTCTATATGTTAAATTTAGCGTATTTTCTACAAAAACTTCGATACCTGGAATTTTACCAACATCACTACCAAAATATATATTTTGAATCCTAATATTATAAATTTTATTCAAAGAATTGATAATATCGTTAATATAATAGAACATATCATCAAAAATTTGAATCATATAATCTCGTTCAGCTGGACTTTCCAAATTTGCACCGTAAGTGGATAACATCATATTAAATGTGTTTTCTTCAAGCTTACTTCCAGTTAATTCTGCAAATTTATCATTTAAGAATTTAAGATTATATCTTAGTTGGCGAGATTGGAAATATTCGCCGTTTTGATACACAACCAAAAACGCATCTTCTCGTTGCAAATAGATAAAACAATCTGTCCCTTCTTTTGTCAAAAGCCCTCTGCTATATAGACTTTCATACAAGAAAGGCGCAATCGCAACATAATCAAGATAACCAGTTCGTGCCGCGATCGCATCAAACTGAGTATTTAAAAGTTGGTTATCGACGACGAAAACATTAAATACTCTCTCGTCGCTACTTGCACCGACAACTTCAAGATATGTAATCTTGTAATCCAAAGTAGCATCAAGCCCAAGCTCTTCATAGACCTTAATAACGATAGCATCCAACAAATCCGCGTCTTCGACAGATCGAGGAATTTCAACGGTTGTCGTTATAATGTCTTTAAAAGGAATATAAGAAACATAAGTCTCTTTCGCTCGGCTAGATCTTCCGAAATCGTGTTCAAAGATTTCGTTGCCACTTAACCCAAATATAGTCTGTGTGACCTTGTTAATTGCAACTATAGAGTTTGCATTACTACTATTCTTAGCCATCTTTTTTCCACTTTATAAAGAAATTTGCTTATAGTTTAATCAAAAACAAACAAAATGTCAATAGATAAAATGGCTTTTTATGCTATTTTCGTCGTTTTTCCACGACTTTTTAACAAAAACGCTTAATTTGACATAAATTTTAACCTTAGAAAAAGCTGAAATTAACTTTTTCGATTTTATGCCTATTCGCTTGATTGTATCGCCGTTTTTACCGATTAAAATCTGTTTATGAGATTGCGTATCGGTTATAATTTTGGCATAAATTGAAATTAAATTTGGAGTTTCATTTACTTTTTCTATGATAACATCTGTCGAATATGGAAGTTCGCTGTTTGTGTTTTCAAAGATACTTTCAAGGATAAAATCCCTATAAATATCCCTTAAATTCGTGCTACTTATGAGTTCGGGGTCATAAAAATACTCATGTTCTGGCAAAAATTTGCAAATTTCGTCTAAAATTTGGCGTTTGAAAACATTTTTTTTGATATTTATAGGTATTATTGCGCCAAATTTATCTTGGAATTTTTGATATTCACTTAGTTTTTGCACGATTTTTTCGTCATTTGCTTCATCAATCTTAGTTAAAAGCACGATATGATTTACACCATTATGCAAATTTAAAAACTTTTCATAATTTTCAGTGCTATCGTGGATTGGTGCCAAAAATAGCACCAAATCGCTATCCCCAATCGCATTTAGCGCAACCTCAACCATGATTTTATTCATCATTTTATTGCTCTCATGCAAACCTGGAGTATCAACGAATATAATTTGATCGTTTCCGTGCATAACTATGCCGTTGATTTTACGGCGCGTTGCATTTACTTTGTGCGACACAAGCGAAATTTTTTCGCCCAAAATGTAGTTTAAAAACGAGCTTTTCCCTGCATTTGTGCGACCGATTAGACTAACAAATCCACTTTTCATTATAATATATACTTCGCCAAATCTTCATCTTTGACGATTTCATCAAGCTTTTCATCGACAAATTTATCATCGATTACCACTTTTTGACCTTTAAATCCGTCGGCTTCATAGCTAATATCTTCAAGCACTTTTTCCATCACCGTATGAAGTCTTCTAGCGCCTATATCTTCGACTTTTTCATTTGTTTTTGTGGCATTTTTTGCAATCGCTTTTATTCCGCTATCGCTAAATTCAAGCTCGACACCTTCTGTGGCAAGAAGAGCGATATATTGTTTGATTAACGAATTTTTTGGTTTAGTTAAAATTTCACAAAGCGCATTTTCGTCCAAACTATCAAGCTCCACTCGCAAAGGAAAACGACCTTGAAGTTCGGGGATTAAATCGCTTGGTTTACTTATGTGAAACGCCCCTGCTGCGATAAATAAAATGTGATCTGTATTGATATTTCCATATTTTGTGCTTACACTTGATCCTTCTACGATAGGAAGCAAATCTCTTTGAACGCCCTCTTTGCTAGGATCTTGGCGAGAGCCTGAATTTGCACTCACAGCGACTTTATCAATCTCGTCGATAAAAATAATGCCTTCATTTTCGCTTCTTCGCACAGCTTCTGCCTTTATGCGCTCCATATCCAAGATTTTATCACTTGCTTCGTTTCTAAGAGCCACTTTTGCATCTTTGATTTTCATCTCTTTTTTGCTTTTTTTGCTACTTATGCCGATGACTTTGATAAAACTTTCTTGCATATTTGCCATTTCAGGCGGCAGGTTTGAATTTGCTTCAAATGTATTTTCGCTGATTTCAATCTCAATCATCAAATCATCTAAATCGCAGTTTTTAAATTTAGTTGCCATTTTTTCATAACTTTTAGCATAATCAGCGTTTTTTTCTTCACTTGCTCCACGCGGTAGCGGTGGCAGAAGTTTTTCTAAAATTTTCTTTTC
>JAFUFY010000050.1 GCA_017469645.1 Campylobacter sp.
TTATCAAGCACTTAAAAAAGTTTTTGGCAAAAAAATATTCTAATTATATTTTAATTAACAATACGCTCTTAAACAAGAGCGTATTTTAATACATCTTCGATTTTTTCTACCGGGTAAATTTTCATTTCATCTTTTACTTCGCTTGGAATTTCGTCCAAATCTCGCTCGAAATTTTTTCTTGGGATTAAAACTTCTTTTATTTTAGCTTTGTGTGCTGCTATTAATTTCTCTTTTAAGCCGCCTATGGCTAAGACTTTTCCGCTAAGTGTGATTTCGCCGGTCATAGCTAAATTCGCTCGGACTTTTCGTCCGGTTAAAATGGACGCAATCGCCGTTGTCATGGTGATACCTGCGCTTGGTCCGTCTTTTGGCGTGGCACCTTCTGGGACATGCAAATGTATATCAAATTCATTGTAAATTTGCTCTTTTTTATCTTGCGAATTTGCAAATTTGATTTTTTTAATATCCAGTAAAACCTTTGTTACGCTAAATGCGATTTGGGCTGATTCTTTCATAACATCGCCTAAATGCCCTGTTAGTGTTAAGCTTCCTTTACCTTTGATTTTTATCGCTTCGATTTTTAGGACATCGCCACCGACACTTGTCCATGCTAAGCCGTTTGCGATACCGATTTCATCGTGTTTTGATACTTCATCGATCTCAAAAACTTTTTTATCTAAAAATTCGCTCAAATTTTTAGTTGTGACCGTAAATTTTATAAATTCCTTTTCTTTTAGAATTTTCACAGCGATTTTACGGAAAATATTTGCGATTTGGCGTCGCAAATTTCGCACTCCGCTTTCGCGTGTATATTCTTGTATGATTAGTTGCAAGGCTGACGCGTTTATCGTAGCTTCGCTTGGTTTTAGTCCGTGTTTTTGCAACTCTTGCGGAATCAAATAGTTTTTTGCGATTTGAAATTTCTCTTGTGGCGTATAAGAACTAAGCTCGATAAATTCCATTCTATCGCGCAAAGCAGGGGGGATTGATGAAATATCATTTGCCGTTGCGATAAAAACGATTTTGCTTAAATCGATATTAAAATTCAAATAATAATCTCTAAAATTTGAGTTTTGCTCAGGATCTAAAATTTCAAGCAAAACTGCCGTCGGGTCGCCTTTATATGAAGTTGAAACCTTATCGATTTCATCAAGTACCATAACAGGGTTCATCTGTTTTGCTTCGATTAATCCCTGCACAATGCGTCCTGGCATCGCACCTATGTAGGTTCGTCTATGACCCCTTAGTTCATTTACATCTTCTAACCCGCCAAGAGCGATACGGATAAGCTCCCTTTTTAAGGCAACTGCAATCGAATTTGCTAGACTTGTTTTTCCCACGCCCGGTGGTCCATAAAAGCACAAAATCGCTCCGTTATTTATTTTTTTATCTATTCCACGCATTTCAAGTAGTTCTTTTAAAGCAAAATACTCTTCAATGCGTTCTTTTGGCTTTTCAAGTGAATAGTGATCTTTATTTAGCTGTTTGCTAACATCTTCGATAGAAAGTTTTTTAGCTGAAAGCTTTTCAAACGGCACTTCCAAAGCCCAGTCAAGGTAGCTTTGTGAAACTCCCGCGTCAGCAGAATCAGGATGAACTCTTGCAAATTTATCGATTTGTTTTTTTATTTCTTTATAGGCTTCGTCGTTTAAAAATTTCTTTTTTGCTTCGAGTTTATTGCGATATTCTTCGATTTCGACTTCTCTATCGGCGTCTGAACCTAGCTCTTTTTGAATTTGCCTTAGCTGCTCTTTTAAAAAATACTCTTTGTTGTTTTTGTCGATTTTAGAATGAACCTTGCTTTTTATCTCTTTTTCTAGGCGATGAGTTTCGATTTCATCGTTAATGTAGTCAATCAGGCTAAAAATTCGTTTATCTAAATCTTTTTCTACAAAAAAAGTGTAAGCAACTTGCTTTTTAAGGCGTAATGCGCTGCAAATCAAATCGCAAATTCGCACAGCGTCGCTGCTTTCTTCGATAGTTTTAAGCAAATCATTTGGAAAAAAATGAGTAAGCGTTGATAGTGTTTTGGTTTTTTCTTTTAAAACGCTTAAAAGTGCGTCGATTTGCTGATCGCTCGGTCTTTTTTCGTGTATTATATCAACGGTTGCTATAAGCGGGTTTGTGCCGATAGGAGCTAGAATTCTACCTTTTGATGCCCCTTGAAATAAAATTTTAATTCGCCCGTCAGGTAGAGAAACTTTTCTTATGATATTTCCGATAACACCGGCATCATAAATTCCATCAAAGTTTCTTTGTCCCTTAAATTCGGATTTTGAGCTAACTATCATAACCATAGTTTTGTTTGACATAGCATAATCAAGTGCATCTGCGTTTTTATCATCGTTAATAAAAATCGGTGCTATCATAAACGGATATAAAAAAACATCATCTTCGACTATAATAGGCAAATCAGTCGGAAAACTTTGACTTGTTTTGATTTCCATTTAGACTCCTATTCAAAAACTTCGCGATACCAAGGAAGTTTAGCGCCAATCATATCGGTATCATCTAGACCTGAATTTTCTATTTTTTGAGCATAAATTTCAGCCGAATCGTTCCTGCCTGTGCGTTCGTAAAGTTTTTTTATCTCTTTATTTAGTTTGTGTTCTGCTAATTTTAATTTTACTAGCATAGTATCAGCTAGCGGTCGATACTGCGATCTTGGATATTCAAAAATAAATTTTTGAAGCTCTCTTATGCTATTTTGCATAAGTTTTTGATTGCGATTTGGTTTTGAAAATGAGTCAAAATTTGCTTTTATTTTTAAAAATTTAGCATATTCGATTTTTTCTTCGGTGCCGTATCGGCGGATATATTCGTCCAAATATAAATTTGCTTGTGTATATTTTTCTTCATCGACATTTGCTTGTGCTAAAATCAGTGTGATTTCTTCTAAAAGTGGTGAAGCGATATGTTCGCTAGAAAACGAAATATAGTGTTTATCGGCTTCTTCTAGGTCGGCGTCTTTTATGTCTGCGATGATTTGTGAATACCACGCCTGTGGGCTAAGATTAAAAAGTTCGTCGCTTTTTTTTGTGCTACAACCGCTAATCATCGCCGTAAATGCTAAAACTGCGATAAATTTATAAAATTTACTCATTTTTATTCCTTTAATTTTGATTTTTAAACCAAATATTTTATATGATTTTCGTAAATAAATGACAATTTTAACGCAAATTTGATTAAAACAAGCCAAAAAATGGTAAAATCATAGAAAAATTTAAAGGAAAAAAATGCAAATTTATATACTCGGAAACGGCGCAATGGCAAGTGCGATGGCGATCGGGCTAAAAGATAAATTCGAAGTTATCGTCGTAGGACGAAGTGAGAAAAAGCTAGAAAATTTAGCAAATTTAGGTTTTAAAACTGAAATTTATGGCAGTTCGTATGACATAAGCAATAAAAATATAATTTTGGCTTTTAAGCCTTATGCTTTGGGCGATATGGCAAAAATTTTGTGTGGGAGAGCTAGAATTTGTATTAGCGTTTTAGCAATGAGTAATTTAGAAAAACTAAGCGTTATAAATAGTGAAAAAACCTGCATTTGTATGCCAAACATCGCCGCTAAATTTAAAAGCTCTGTTACGCCGTATTTTAGCGAATGTAACGGCAAATTCGATGATGAAATTTATGAAATACTAAGCGAATTTGGAAAAGCAGTAAGATTGGAAAATGAAAAAGATATGGCTATTGCAGGTGTTTTAAGTGGCTGTGCGCCTGCGTTTTTGGCGATGGTGGCTGAAAGCTTGGGTAATGGTGGCGTCAAATGTGGCTTAAAAAAAGAAATCGCTTCAAATTTGGTAAGCGGAGTTTTTGAAAGTTCGGCAAAACTTTTGGAAAATATGCACCCAAGCTTACTAAAAGAGAGTGTTTGCTCACCTGCTGGGACGACCATAGAAGGTGTTTTAGAGCTTGAAAAAAACGGCATTAGGTCGGCTTTTGCAAGTGCCGTTATAAAAAGTTTTGAAAAAAGTGTAAAATAAATTTTTAATTTAAGTTTAATAATAGTATAATTTAGCGAAATAATGGCGTAAAATGAGTTTATGCTGTTAAAGAGAACAAGTTTAAGGAGAGCCTATGAAAAATGGTTTTACTATGATTGAGCTTATTTTTACCATAGTTATTTTGGCGATTACGACTATGGCGATACCGCGTATGGTGGCACAAACAGCGGAGTTAAATATTCTTGCTATTCAGCAAGAGCTAGTTGCAAATGCTAAGACTGCTGTTGTTCAAGTAGCGAAAGCTCCTTGGGATAGTGCGTATGCGATGGCAGAAACTAGATGCGCAACAAATATTGATTTAGATTGCGATGTGCCTATTAGAATTCATGAAGTACCTACAAACGGTGTTCGTGGTGTTTTTGTTCCTTCCGGCAAAGCAAATAAAATAGCTATTATGAATGAATCTGGAAGTCAAAGAGAAACCACGACAGCCACTCCTACTCCAAAAGCACAGTTTGGTTCTAGAGAAGATAATGCCAGTGCTATTTCGGTTGGCAGTGGTAAGTTTAATGATATTGATGACTATGATGTAAGTTTTGTCCAAACAGTCGGTCCTACGCCGGTAGGTGGCAATACAGAAGGTGATTTTATATTAAATACAAGGGTTAGTGTTTCTGTTGATTATATTAGTGAACCTAATGTAGATTATGTAGGTGCTCAAACTATTAATGCAAATTTTGGCTTTGGAGCAGGAAGTATAGCTGCAAATCCTACAAATATAAAGCTTGTTGAGATTACGGCTACCGATACGGTTTCTACTGACCCTAACAGAAGCGTTGTATTGAGATACTATGCTTTTAATATAGGTATGCCTATAACAACTCTAAGATGAAGGATTATAATATGAATAAAAATGGTTTTACGCTTTTAGAGTTAATTTTTGTCATAGTTGTATTTGGTATTATATCTATGTTTGGGGCTGATTTATATACTAAAATTTACAACTCTTACGCTCACACTAGGGCAGTTAATCAGCTTGAAGCAAGAACGATGAATGCCATTACCATTATATCATCACGATTAGAAGATCGTATTAAAGGAACTGTTATAGCTAGAAGATCAAGTGATAATACATTTGTAGATATTAGATCTGCCAGTCAAACACACGATATAATAGAATGGATTGGTCAGAGTGTTGAGAGTAAAAATTTAGTGATGCCAACGGGTGGCGACCCAGCAGATAGTGTAGGTTGGAGTGGATTTGCAGATATTTATAATATGGCTACGCCTATACCTGCAAATTTTAATTTTATTTCGCAAGGTAGTCATTTTAATGGCGTAGGAACTGTAATTAGAAGCCTTAGAGGTAATGCAGATGCTAGTTTTGGTATAATATTTAAAGGCAGAATCGCAGTAGATGATGTAGAAAATGCGTATGGCTATGAACTGAGTGACTTTAACAATACCTTTATAGGAACAGCAAATGGAAGAAATAATGAGACTGTAAATATCAATTATCCAGTTAGAGCAGCAATAGATGAACCTGGCATTTCAGAACAATACTATTTAGCGCATTCTGCCTATGCCATAGTTCCTACAAATCATACAGAACCTTACTTAGGACCTAGCGGAAACGAAGTGGCAGAATGGAATTTTGACTTAGCACTGCATTATAACTATGAACCATGGAGCAGGGAAGCATACAACGGTGCAAATGTTTCTACCGCTATAATGGTAAGAGATGTAAGCTTGTTTAGGTTTAGAAATGATGATGGTGCGATAGCTTTAAAATTGTGTCTAAGAGATGCGGGTAGAAACTTTAACCCGGAAGAACTAGACCTTATAGTATGTAAATCACAGGTGGTGTATTGATGAAAAAGAGAGGATTTGCCTTAGTAGCAGCGATATTTTTTATAATTATAGTCGCAACGATAGCTGTTACTACACTATCTACTGCGACTATGACGGCTAGGGATACTGTAAATTTACATGCCAAAGAGCAAGCATTTCTTTTAGCTCAAAGTGCGACAGAATTTGCTATTATGGCTATGCAAACACACCATTATCCAGACACAAGAGTTGGCGGTGTTGATGGCGCAAACTGCTTAGAACAGATAAATTTGACTTATCCTGTTGCGGATACTCCATTGTATAATATAAGAGTGGATTTATACTATGTAAATCCCGAGTTGGGTTGTAGTGCTGATAATATGATAGGCGCAACAAATTTAGTTAATAATAGATCTCCTGGTGCTCATATAGCGTTAGTTGATGTTACTGTAACATCGACTCCTAACTTAGGTGGTATTCCTATTAGATACAATCGTAGAACTTTGCAAAAACCATAATTATGAAAGGAAAAATATGAACATAAGTATAGTCGGAAAGCAGTTTGAACTAACCGATCCTATCAAAAACTATATAGAAGAGGCGTTCGAGAATTTAAAAAAATATAATCTCGATTTAATCGCCGGTAGATGCGTGGTATCTGCTGATGAAAAGCAAGGTAGAAAGGGATTTGTGGTCGATTTTTCGCTAAATTTGGCTAAAAAAGATACGATTGTCATCAAACACAAAGATAAAGACTTATATGCTGCAATCGATAGCATAGTAGATCGTGCGTCAAAAGTTTTGCGTAGATACCACGATAAAATGACTACGCACAAAAACAAAGATGACAAGAAACAAAATGCGCTTGATGATATTTTAGAAAGCGATTCGCCGAATTTAAACAGCGTAGATGAGATAGTTCCTACTGAGCTTGATATTTATAAACCACTTGAAATCGATGAAGCTTTGACAAAACTAAAAGAAAGCACAGATCAGTTCTTGGTATTTAACGATATGGATGCTAAAATGCGCGTTTTATATAAACGCAAAGACGGAAAATTTGGTTTATTTTAGAATTTAATGTTTTTTATTTTGATTTTAATGAGTTAGAAATTTTCTAACTCGTTTTTTTTATTACCATTTTAAACTTTCAGCCAATAATAGGTAAATCAATTAAACTGTCAAATCTAAATTTGTAAATTTGATATTTTTATAATTTAACCATCGATAAATATAGTGGAATTGATATATAATTTTATGATATTAAATAAAAGATAATTTTGATAACATTGAAGTTAATTTTAGAAATAAAAAAAGCCTATCTGATTTCTCAGATAGGCTAAATATGAAACTTTTACCAGTCCATACGACTACCGCTATTAAGATTTATATCCTTTGTATTTTTTCTCGAAGAAGTCTTATTTAAATCGTCGTCTGTAACAATAAAATTACCTACAACATCACCGTCGGATTTTCTTCTGCCGTGACCGCCCCAATCGCCTTGTGTAGCAAATCTAAGTTTGAAATAGTTGTAGTATTGTGGTATTCCATCGGCATCAATACTATCTACAAATATTTGGGCATTAGAATCTGCTGGTGTATAAATCAGCCAAGGATTTGTTAAAACTCTAACTCTACCACTTACGGCTTGTTGAGAGTTATAGCTTGTATTTTCAACACCATTTTGTGTAAATGCATCTCTAGTACTAGTTATAATACTAGATTCTGGTTTATACTCAGAAACAAATTCGTTAAGTATATTTGTAGCAGTATAGTTATCATATTCATTTATAACAAAACCATTGCTATAACGACTGCCTTCAGTAATGCCATTGAATAATGTTGGAACACCAAGTAAGGTCGTGCAGTTATTGTTTTGACCGCAGTAAAGCATACTGTTAATAGGAATTCTTATAGGTGTGTTTATAAATGAACTATAAAGCGTCGCTCCGTCTGAAATTTCGTTTGCTTTACCATAGACAAAATATGCACTAGAATTTGTAGCTCCTAAAATATCTATGCCATACTCATCTCTAACTTTTGCCATATATTCATTAGTTGTAAGCGTAGCAGGATTTAGAGAATTTGTGTGTGTTTCGCTATTTACGGTATCTAGTAGATTATAAGTTGTATCGAAACTAGCAGGCGTTATAGTTTTATTGTTATCAGTGGCTTCTGTAACATTAAAGTCGGTACTAGCTATCACTAGCGGTCTATGTGGGCTCTTATGCATTCTGTCGAAATTTACATATATTCTCGCAGAATTACCAGCGATACCGGCAGGAGTATGAACAACGGTTCGACCTTGGTTAAATGCAGTAGCTAATAATTTAAAAGGATCTCTTTTTGGATTATAAAAACCACTTACGCTATCTTTCATATTTAACAAACCACTATTTTCGCTAATATCCGAGTATAGATTTAAGGCATGTTTAACTGGTAGAGGCAATTGAAACTCGGTACCAAGAGTAGTTTCTGTATTTAAATCTTTTGAATTTATTTTAAAACATCTACTATCAGAACCTATACTATTTTGATTACATTGCGCCTCGGTAAAGAACTGCGTAGTTGCCGGAAGGTTGATATTAAATGTATCTAATACATCATTCTCTGCTGCTCTTTTATTTTTAAAAGGCGTGTAATTATATGCTCCTCTATCATCAGCTAGCGTAGTAGGAACTACTGTAGCTGCTGCACACCTAGCATCAGCAGGATTTGTTTGGCAATCAAAATTAAATGATATTTTTAAATCAAATTCGTTTGCAAAACCACATCTTGCCACATTTGTTCCATCTATATCCACTTTCTTGCCATCGTAAAGTGTAGCGATTACATTTGGATAGACTTTATTTGATATATAAGCATCAGCACTGATATTTAAGTAAGCCAAATTTCGCAATTGAGCAGGAGCTAAAAGTGCTTGATTTATGGCGCCATGAGAAGAATTCGCAACATCTGGTTGATTGAAATATGTAAATGAGAAAGCATTTCTAATATTTTCATCCGCTAGTATCGCCGTTCCATTCTCATCTATACCAATTTGTCTTTTAGAATTATCTAATCCGGCTATTGCAATTTCCATTTTCGCAGGCAAATATCTAAGGACAACATATTGATCATCTTTCATGCCGACATCGCAACCGACTTTTCCAAATTCATCATGCTTGTTGCTTGTTGAATTTATAACACAAGTTGAACCCCAGTAGTTGCCATCTGGTCCTTTGCGCCCATCAAAAGTCTGATCGCCATGCGCATCGGTCCAAGAGTTATCATATATACTTACTAATACATCGCCTACATTATAGTAGTTAAAAATTTCACCTTTAGGCTTATTATCACTACCAAGTAATATTGCCGTATAAAGAGCTGCGGGTACTTTTTCTTTATCTTTTGGCTCTAAAAGACCTTGTGCTATTAACTCATTTTGAGAAAATCTCTTTAAGTTTGCAAATCCATCGCCTTGTATGTTTATATCTTTAAGACCAAAATCAGCAGTCAAGGTAACGGCAGTTTTATCCCAAATTTTTCTATAATACTCACCAAAAACTTGACCATTTATCTTACAACTTTCCATATATTTTCCAAATAAATCTCGTTTAGTTTTATTCCTGTCTTGTGTTATATCATCAGTTTTATCTAATACATATCCGCCATTTTCGAATTTAAATCCATTATAAGGAGTAGGCGTATTTGCACAAGTTCCTAATGTGCTATAAACTTTATCTGTTCGATTTTCTGGTTCTTTTTCTATATAGAAAGCGTGGTTATTTATACTGCTATAGCATTGATCTGATATAAAAGGTTTTAAATATGTTTTAACTTCCCTATATGCAGTTTCAATAATACTTGCATTGTCTTCTATACTCAAAGAATGCGAATCATAACTATCTCTAATACGGAATCTAGAATATCCAGAATCCCTACCGATAATGTTATAGTAGTTAGGAACAGGGTTTCCTTGATTACTTGAAGCATAAAACATTTTACTTAAAACATCGACATTTTCGCTATAATCTCCGCCTACACGATAATTATGCTCGTGTTTAGTAGTATTTCCTTTGGTTAAATCATCTTTTGGATTAGTTTTGTTCATATCTATAAGTTTAGCATATTTATCAGCGGTATCCAAATCTGCTTTAAAATATGCCGGTCGCACAACAAAACTATCGCTATCGCAGACATGGAAAGACCCGTCAGGCGACATTTCAACGCCAAAGAAAGCACTAGCATCATTGATTTCATCTTTTATAGTTTCTAATTCTTCGTCAAATTTTGCAATCTTGTCTGCATTGACAAAATTTCCGTCATTGTCTTTTTTGAAGAATTCTCTGATAAGCTCTCTTTTTCTATCTTCTGGAAGCGATATGCTATATCCCGGGATATATTTTTTATACAACATCTGAGTTTGTAACCAAATATAATATTTTTCTATACTTTCTTCATCTTTTGGATCAAATTCTACTTCTATCCACTCATCAGTGTCTCTATTATAATCGTAAGCCACTGTGCTATTCCAATCTCCTACAAACAAAGTGGTATTTGTATCAGGAGAACTTAGGCCTCTTGGATAGTAGCTAAACATAAATGTTACGCCACTAAATGCATCTTCAAATTCTACTTTCTTGATAGGCATAACTTTTTTACTGTTTTTTGTTTGATAGTCCATAAAGCCCGTATCGTAATCTGTCATATATCGTGTGCCATTTATCTTAAACGGAAGTTTTAATCTATTATCTACATATTTACAACCGCTACTGCTTCTAATAGCAGAAAGATATAATTTACCAGGCAACGGAAAATTTTGAAGTGTGCCATCTAGTTCGCCTTCTTTGCCATAGTCTATTCCCCATGTTCCATCAGGTAGTTTTTTATATTTTTTTGCTTTGCACTTGCCGTCTTCTGTTTTTTCAAAAATTCCAGAATAGTTTTCGCATATATCAAAGCTATCTGATTGATAATAACATTCCCCTTTGCTATTTTTTTCAACGCAGTATTTTTTAAATACATCGTTTATATCCGGTTTAAAAATAACATTTATATCAAATGGAAGCTCGGCAACCTGCGTATATAGTCTATCATCTTGTGATAAGGTCTTGTTTTTATCGCTGGCAGTATCGCCGTAATCTTTAAAATTTTGATTTACTACTTTAAGACCGTTTAAAAGTGCAATTTTTACCTCATTTTCTTTTGTTTCGCAACGCTCCATAATGCTTGATGGCCCTTGCACTACTTGACCTCCAAGATCCATAGCATACCCAACAGTGTATCTAATAGGCGTATAAGTAAAAGTTCTACCTACTGTCGCATTAAATTCGATATACGCAGATTCGCCTTTTTCTAAATCACCACCGATAGGTTCGCCACTAGTTCCTATTGTTCCTGCATCTTCACCTATATAGAATTTTAACTCACGATTTTGAAAAGTGTTAAACTGCTTACCCTCGTAAATTTCCTTATCTTCACCTAAATCTTTATCTTTATTAGTACCAGCTGCCCTATTGGCCTGTGTAGAAAAAACTCCCGGAGTATTATCTTGTAGATATACAAATTTGGCACTGTCTATGCCATTCAAACCTGTTAATTTAAGCCTATTATCTATACCAGACGAATTTGGTACATAGTCATTGCTTAAGCCTGTATTTACTTTAACCCACACTTTACTTGCATCTTCTCCGCCTTCTGTCTTGTTTCTGATTTCTGTTCGATAATATAAATTTTCGCCAGTTACAACAGAGACATCTTCTACTTGCGCATGACCTGAGATAGGGGTTCCGTCTAGATTATAAAATCCTAGCCAACCTTGTGTATCATACATTTTTTGCTCATAACATAGTTGTGGAATATAAAGCTCAACAGACATTCCGATAAATGGAATAAAAGCGCGTTGGTGCCAACCGCCGCCTGGGTTTCCGCTTGGGTCAAATTTACTTACAAACGCCCTTAACGACAAAGAAGTTTGAGAGTTAGTGAGAAATTTACTTTCGCTGTTACTCGAAATATCATACTCGTCCAAGTCAAAGCCTTGATTATAGTTAGTAAAACGATCTTCAAGATTGGTAATCGTAGGACCTTCAAACACATACTCGCCGTTTTCGCCGATTGTATATCTTGACCTTGTTCCGTTAAGCGGAGATCCTTCATACGGGTTAGCCGGATTTTGCAATAAGCTTTTATTGCTCTTGGCATTTGTCATATCAAATTTACCCGGCTCTCTTGATATATACAAGCCTTCCCTAGCGCCGTATTGCGGGGCGACATTATCCCTACCCCACTCGGCACCGCCAGAAGCCCAGATTATCTTGCCTTGAACATCGCCATATTTCGGAGTAAAAAAGCCGTCTAGCGTAAAATCTACCGTAACATTTTGAACTTGACCGTTTGGTTGAATTTCTCCGTAACCGTCAAACAAAGTAACATTTTTAGGCTTATAATACAAATCTATATCGTCTTGTGTCAATACTCCCGTTTGCTTAGCCTCTTCTCTACTTCTCATAGTCTTATCATAAACTAGCACCGCATACCAACCGCCGAAAGGCAACTGGTGGTTAGCCTGCAATGAAGTATAATAGCCGCCTTCGTAGTTACCGGCATCGTTAGCGTCCGCTCTCGACCACACTTGGTTACCGGAAATTGCTTTTTTTCCATCTACTCCTGTTTCATAAACAACAGTCGGGTTGTTATTTGTAGCTCTAACATTTCCTACGCTTATCTCAATGCTTTCGTCATAATCCTTGAAATTTTCCTTTACTTCCGTGATAATATCGATAGCGCAGATATAGTTCATATTAAATCTTTGGTTTCTACCCTTATCGGCAAAAAATGACGAGTTATAAGCAAAAATTCCTTGACAAACACCGCCGTTTTTCTCTATCGCTTCGATTTTATCCTTTTGTGCCTTATCGACGGTAAGATCGTAGGTCTTGCTTCCGACTTTTAGTTTTACATCTTGATAGCCTTTAATCTCATCTATTTTAAGAATTTTTGGAAATCTTTGGCATGTAACATTTCTTTTCTTGGCTTCTGCATTATCCTTGTCGTCGCAGTTTGCGTTAGAGTAAGGATTGTCCGGATCGCTATAATCATCCGGTCTATTTTTTGTAAATAGGTTACCAAACCAATAAAGCCTAGCAAAGACTATGTCGTCTTTTTTGACGCCTTTTGGAAGTTTAATGGTATCTGTTGTGCTATTAGAAACTCCGCCTATCTTGCCGTCGTTAAGAAAATTGGCTCTATATGAGTTATCGCGACCCTGAAGCTTAGCTCCCAAAGAGATATACGGACGATCCATAGCCTGTAAAACAGGGCTTCCTGCCGTAACAATATCGCCGAATACATAAGAACCTCTTCCGCCAAATCGTAGCTGTTGAGTATTGCCGATGTCGTAAGAACCGATAGTCATAGTAGAAAAGTCAATTATTTGTTTTTTACCGTTTTCGTCATACCATATATTGTTGCTACCGTCGGGATTGGTAGGCGCAAGACCGCCCCAAAGCGGAACTCCGCTCACTCCTCGTCCGCCGTAGCTTATAATTCCTATATGCTCACCCGTAAAATCGGAAGGAATTTCACCGCTATTTGGCACGGCTGGGTGGTTTGTCTGAACTCTAACGGGCTTTTCTTCGGCATAGTGCGTATCGTCGTAAATACTCAAATCAATATCTTCGCCAAAAGCAAACATCGTCAAACCAAAAATCACGCATACCGAACTCAAAAGTCGGCTATATCTAGACTTATACTTCATAATATGACCTCCATCAAGTTATGATTACACAATTTTTCCCTATTTTATTATTAAATTGCTTAAAAGAAATATAAATTTAAATAAAAATTAAAAAGATTTTTTTGTAAAAGTTAAAAAATTTACCAAATATATATCAAATTCCCAAAATTTGGAACTTATATAAAACTGAATTTTTTAATTTTTATATATACGAAATATTTAAGTTACTCAAAGATGTGCTTAAATTTAACAAAAATTTTATAAATTTTCTAAAAATTGAGTTTATAATTATGTTAATAAAATATAAAATTTTTGTTAATTTTTTATATTTTATTGTTATTGTGGGAGTTATGAAATAAAAATATATAAATCACAAAAAGCTAAATTTTCTGATTTTTTTGCAAATTTATAAATTTTTTTTAAACTTTTGAGATTTTTTTATTTTTTAATGAAAAATCAAAATGAAAACAATTTAGATGATGAACAAAATTTATAACTTTGTAATGATAAATTCTTAATTCTTATAGTGTTGTGAGTATTGTTTGGTGGGCATCTCGCCCACCAAAGAGTATTTTGATTACATATTTTCAAAAGGGTTTGTAACTACATCTTTTCTATCAACGATGTAAGGGATAAGTGCTGCTTGGCGCGCTCTTTTGATAGCTTTTTCTACCATTTCTTGGTATTTTTTGCTAGTGCCTGTTAAGCGGCGTGGCATGATTTTAAATCTTTCACTTAGACAATTTTTCAAAAGTGCAGTGTCTTTGTAATCGATAAACTCTATTTTAGCTTCTGTAAATTTGCAGTATTTTCTTGAATATTTTCTTTTATCTGCCATAGTTTTTTCCTTTTAAATTTAAAATGGTATAGTCTCGTCGCCGTCGTATTTGTCGGCATCGACATCTACTTCTGGGATATTTTCACTATAATCTGCTTCTTTTGGCTTAGCATAATTTTCATTTGGTTTTTGGCTTTGCGAATTTGCATTGCCGTATGAGCCATAGCTATTTTGCGAATTTTGATTTCCGTAGGAATTATAGCTGTTTTGGTTGTAGCTATTTGCATAGCCATTTTGATTGTAACCGCCGCCATTTCCGTAAGAATTTCCGCCGCCATTGTAGCCGTTTGAGCCATAGTTAGAATTTGGATTATTTTGATAATTTCCGCCTTGTTGTGAAGGAGAATTTAGCATTTCCATATTTTCTACGCTAATGCTATGTTTTGATCTATTTTGTCCATTTTGATCTTGCCATTGATCAAATTTTAATCTACCTTCAATAAGAACTTTTGAACCTTTGTGCAAATATTGATTTGCTACTTCTGCGGTTCTGCCAAAAAAATCAATGTCAATAAAGCATGTTTCTTCTTTTTTCTCGCCGTTTGCACCGCTATATTTTCTAGTAACGGCGATACCGCACTTGCCGATAGCTGTGCCACTTTGCAAATATCGTAACTCAATGTCTCTTGTTAAATTTCCTACCAAAACTACTTTATTAAACATCTTTTAGCCTTTTATTCTTGATTTTCTTCCTTAGCTTCTGTATTTTCTACTTCTGCAACTTTTTCTACTTTTTCAGCTTTTTCGCGTGGTTCTCGTGGCTCTCTTGGTTTTCTAGCAGGAGAAAGTTTCATGCCTTTGCTTAGTTTTTCCCAAGCACCAATCTCTTTTTTGTTTTCGTATTTAACTGTTAAAAATCTTATAATATCTTCGTTATATCGTAGATTTCTAACAAGTTCAGCGATTAAATTTGGCTCAGCTTTGAAATAGATTACAAAATAAACGCCTCTTTCGTATTTGTCGATTTTGTAAGCTAGTTTTCTAGCACCCATTTCAATAACAGAAGCGATTTCGCCGCCGTTTTTGGTAATGATTTCTTTAACGAAATCAACTTTTGTTTTGATTTCATCTTCTGTAAGCGTAGGCTTAACGATGAATAAAACCTCGTAATGTCTCATATAGTCTCCTTGTGGATTTATAGCTTGTAAGTAAAATTTTACAAGCAAGGATTTTGCATAAAAATGCAACTTGTGATTTTATTTAAAATTTACTTAATATTTGCTTTTATTCTTTTGCATATCGGCTAAAATTCGCTGAAATTTCAAAAGCGAAGCAAGTAAAAACTCTGTTTTTTCGATACTTTTTTTGGTTTTTAGTTCAAATTCGATTAAATTTAAATTTTTAAAAATTTCAAAAAATCCGTGCGTATCAAATGCTAACGCTAGTGCCGACATTTTATTTTGTAAATTTATCGGCGGAGCGTATCCGAAAATCTTTTTAAAATCTGGTGCGCCGTAATTTTTGATATAGCTGTGAATTTTAAAAATTCGATATATATTTCTGTAAAAATTATTTATTAATTCGATTTCGTTGTAAATTCCGTTTTGAGTGAGAGCAAAAAATTTAGCTTTAAAATTATCATTGTTGCGTTTTAGCGAAAAAACTTCGTCAAAAAGCTCGTCATAGCTTACTTCACTAAGCCCTGTTACAAGGTTTTTTACATTATCTAAATTTAATTCGACCTGCAAATTTGCAAATTTTTCAATCTCATTTGCACTTAAATTTAAATTTTCGTTATGCAAACTATAAATTTTTTCAAGCGCAGCCGTATTTGGAAAAACTCCGCACATTTGGCATTTTTGCACGAGCAAATTTATCGCTTCGTTTGTGTTATTTGGTTTAAAAAATCTCACATCGTTTGAACCAAATGCGCTAGTAAAATCCTTTGCGGCAGATTTTTCTTCTTCGTTTAGTTCGTAAATTAGGCGATTTGCGCTATCTTTTTGGCACATTGAAATTAGCACTTTAAGCTCATCTTTTTTGATTTGCGAATTTGTTTTGATATAAAGCGTGTTTTCGCCGCCGAACAAAGACGGCTCGAAAAAGCTTTTTGCCACTTCAAAATCAAATTCGCTAAAATATAAACTCATAAAATTTTCGCTTTGCCAATACTCAATCAGCCTTTTTGCGTAAAGCTCATTTTGGAAATCGTCCTGTCCGCGAAGCAAGATGAAATTTGGAACTTTTTTGTTAAAAATTAGTGCATCTAAATCTTTTTTATACATCGAGTTTTTTTACCACTTTCCCTAAAATCGTGCCGCTAGCTATATTAGCTTCTGTGATTTGCACTAAAACAGGCGTTAAAATCTCAGCCGTGAAGTTTAAAATATAAATTTTTGCCCCTTTAAATTTATCATCAAGCTTCGCAGTTACTGTGTTTGCGTTTTCGTCTATATAGCAGCGAACCACTTTGCCTAAATTTTCCGTCGCCCACCTAGCAAATTTGCGATCCATAAAATCAAACGCGACTTTGTCGGCTTCTCGCTCTAAAACATTTAAATTTTCGCAAGTTTCTTCAATATTTAAAAGCAAATAGTTGTAAAATTTGGTGTCGCCTGACATATCGGCTTTTAAAAGTCTATGTAAAATCAAATCCGAATACCTTCTAATCGGACTTGTAAAATGCGTATAATGCTCAAATCCAAGCCCATAATGCCCCAAAGGCTCTACGCCGTATTCGGCGCGTTTTTGCGCTTTGATGATGAGTTTATCGACTTGCTCTCTAACGCCCAAATCATCAGCCAAAGCTTGAATTTTGCTAACCATTTTTGCTATATCGCTTTCATAAGCGACATCTATCCCAAAAAGCGCTAAATCATCAAGCAAATTTGCTATTTTTTTAAGATCTGCTGTGCCGTGATTTCTAAAAACGCCCTTGCTAATGCGTTTTGCGGCGGCTTTATTTGCTAGAAGCATACAATCTTCGATTAGCTTATGAGATGGCGTATCGGTTTCAAACCTTGTGCTTTTTAAAAGTCCCATTTCATCGATACTCATACGCAGTTCTTGTGTGCGAAAATCAAGACCCTTTTTAAGGCGAATTTTGCGTAAATTTTGCGTTAGTTTATCTAACGGCAACAGCCACGATAAAATTTCATCTTCGCACTCTTGTTTGCCTTGTAGGATTTCATCAACTTCGTCGTAGTTAAAACGGCGCTTTGAAACGATAATTGCTTCAAAAAGCTCTTCATTTATGGCATCTAAATTTTCATCTAATGAAATTTTAAAAACAAATGCAAGTCGCGGTAAATTCGGCTTTAAAGAGCAGATATTTTCGCTTAAAGCGCGTGGAAGCATAGGCACACTTTTGTGCGGAAAATATATAGAAAATCCACGAATTTTTGCTTCCTTATCTATGGGCGAATACTCGCTGACATACTCGCTGACATCGGCGATGGCGACATAGACTTCGTTTTTTTCTTTGTCATAATAAACAGCATCGTCAAAGTCTTTTGCGTCGATTGGATCGATGGTAACAAATGGCAAATGGCTTAAATTTACGCGATTAGGATACATTGAAATATCAACGCTATCGCCAAAGCTTGTGGCTTGTTCCTCGCAAACATCGCTAAATTCGTCGTTTTTATTGTAAATTGCAAGTGAAATTTTCTCATCTACCCATGGATCTTCAAGGTTTCCTAAAACTTCAACGATTTCATTTTTAAGATTGTCGATTTTTAAAAGTGTGTTTGGAAGTAGCTGTTTTAGGGACTTTTGCGTGGCTGCTAAATTTGACGCTAGACCTGTTTTTACATTTACACCTAAGATTTCGTTGCCGAATTTTTTAGTAAAAACAACGCTTGTTAAATTTGCAGGAACAACGCACATTAGCACTTTTGCGTGAATTCTTGCTTTTTTTGTGTTTATTATTTTTGCTAGGACTATATCGCCAAAGTGTGCTGCGTTTATGTGCTTATTTTCGATAATCAAATCTTGTTTAAATTTTTCATCAAATGCTGATAAATAGCCGGTTCCACCTTGCGAAATATCAAGTTTGCCAAATACAAAACTATCATTTAGATAAAATTTGCCTTTGTGGTTGCTAATGGCGCCGATATTTTGCAAATTTCGCATTAACTCTTTTTGTTTTGAGTTTAAATTTTTCTCATCAATGCCTAAATTTAGGGATTTTAAAAACTCTTTCATTGTGCTATCTTTTTAACTGAATTTAAAAATGCTTCTTGTTCAAAACCAAATTCAACAAGCAAATTTAGCGTATGATCTATGCTTGTTTCATCGACTCTGTGGTAGATATTTACGACCGTTTTGACGACTTTTATCATAGCGCATGGAATTTTTATATCAAAGTCTGCATCATCGATTAAGCTAGAAAATCTCGCTAAATACGCCATTTCATCAAGTCCTAAATGTAAAAAAATCTTGCTTATAACGCTTTCTCTGTCGGCACTTGTGAATTCTTGCTCGACATCGGTAAAATCTTGCGGATACACGCAAGTTTTAACAAGAGATAAAAATTCATACTCTTTTTTATTTTTTTGCAAAAGCTCATCAATGAAAATTCGTCCAAATTCCATCAAAATAACAATGCTAAGTATGATTTTTGGGGCATTTGGATATGATTTTATCCACTCGTGCATTATTAAATTTCGCATAAGTGAAATCTCAATAAAGTGTTCGCTTGAAATTTTGTAACTTTTTAAACCTGTCGGCAGTATTTCGCAAAAAATGCAAAATAAAAAAAAAGCCTTTATTTCGTCTTTTCCGTAAAATTTAAAGGCTTCGTTTAAATTTGAAAATTTTGTTTTTATAAATTTGTTGTTTGCGATTTTTAAAATTTTTTCATCGAATTTTTTATATGACAATTTTTTGCAAATTTTTTCATCATCAAATTTGTCAAAAGCTTCTAAAATTTCGACTATTTCATCATCAAATTTAGGCAAAGATTTTATTTTTTCGCTTATAGTTTTATTCATTTTTTTATAAATTTCCTTGAAAAATTTTTGTATCATAGCAAATTTTGGCTTAACCTTTAAATTTTTTATTTGTTGATATTATTAATTTTATTTTAATAATATTTATTGCATAATACGAAGTTTTTTTTAATATTACCAAAAAAGGATTTTTTATGAGAAAAAAAATTTTATTTTTCTTACTTGCAAGTTGCTTTATTGCGATAAATGCTAACGCTCACGGTTTGATTATACAAAAAAGCGGAGCAAATAAATTCGAAGCAAAATTCGGACATTTGCCTGATGATTTTAATGAGTATAATCCTAAACAGCTTTTAAATGCAACGGCATACGATGAAAATGGCGATATGATAAGAACGGGTATAAATTATCGTTTTGATAATAATATCTCGCAAGAAATCGTTACCGAAAAAGAA
>JAFUFY010000051.1 GCA_017469645.1 Campylobacter sp.
AAAAATCGACAAAAATGACTTTTTATTCAAGGAATATTTTAAAGGTGTCGAGCTTTTAGATAAAAAAGCCGATGAGCGACTTGTTAAAATCAAAAATGAAAAGAGACTTATTAAAGATGTCTTGGCTGAACGTGGTTGGACGCAAAATAGCTATACTTACACTCGCTCTAAGAGTAAAGATTTAAGTAAATCTAACGGATTTGATTTGGGTCGGTAAATTCTTTTAAAAATTCATCGTAAGAATTATAGCTTGTGCTATTGCCACCTTGTTCGCACTCTTGCATTGCCTTGATTGTTTCATCGTTTGGTATGTATGAAATTTTATTAAATTTTTCTATTTTAAATTTTAAATTTGGTTGTGCGTTTAAGAGTGCTTTTATGGCAGTAAATAGCTTTTGATTGCCGTTTTCTATTTGGACTAGTATTCGCATTTTAAATCCTTAAATTATCGCTATTTTTTTGCCACACGCTTTGACATAATTTAAAAGCGTAGAATATCTTAAATTTAGACTTCCACTCTCAATCCTAGCCACTGCTGATTGTTTTACGCCCATTTTCTCTGCAAGTTGAGCCTGTGTTAGTTTTGCTTCATTTCTAGCTTCTATAAGCGAAATTATAAGGTCATATTCATCTTTAAGTGCATCATATTCCTTTTTAAATTCGGAGTCTTTTAACATATCGTCCAAAACATCATCAAATTTTAAAGATTTAGTTCCTATTTTCATCTTTCCACTCCTTTAATCGCTTTAACGCCAATTCAATTTTATCGTTTGGTGTCTTTTCGGTCTTTTTAACGAATGTGGTTAAAATGATAATTTTCTTGCCTATTTCGTAAGCATAAAGACTTCTAGCTATGTCTTTATCGGCTCTTATGCGAATTTCAAAAATTCTATCACGCAAATTTTTTGTTATGGGTTCGCCTATGGTATTGCCTTTGACTTTTAAAACTTTTAAAAGCATTGAACCACGAGCTCTTAAATGTGTAGGCAATTCGTAAAATTCGCTCTTTGAAATATCGTTACAAAATATAATTTCCCACATAAAAAACCTTTATTTCATAAAATTATAACATATTAGTTATAAAATGCCACTTAAATTTGTTACTTTTGCATACGGCTCGATTTAAGCCGTTTTATCCTTTTAGCCTTATCATCTATCGTTTTTTTGTTTTTCTCTTAAATTTGAGCCGTTTGGGTGCGTTTATTTTTATAAAAAAAAGGGGGGAGAAATTATAAGCCTATTCTTCTATCAATTCCTAACAATTCCATCACCATTTTTTAATCGCTCATAGCTTTCTTTAATCAATCTTACATTTGTTTCGTTATAAAAATTCTCATCATACCATTTCTTGCTTCTTTTCTTTGGCTCTTTGATTTTTTCGCCATCTGCTAAAAGACTTTTAATCAAAGCCGTAAAAGCGTCTTTTAGTGTTTGTATAGCTTCGGCTTCGTTGTTTCCTACGCCTATAACATTTGGATATTCTTCATGATAAGCAACCCAATGCTCATTTTCCATTTTTAAAATTGTTACATACGGCAAATTCAAATAATAATTTAAATCTTTTTTCATTGTGATTTTCCTTTCCCCTTTTAGGGGTTTGGGGCAACGCCCCATGTAAAATAGCAAAAATTTAAAAACGCAAAAGCGTTTTTTAAATTTCAACCGATGGATTTCTTTTTTTGCTCTTTTTTCCTAAAAAAGAGACTGCTCTCCCCTCCCTTTTTCTCTTCCTTTTAAGGGCTAGGATTTGATTTAACACATAAAATAATCCTAATGATATATTATTTAAATAATCTGCATACCACTGCATTAGCGTTCTGTTTTGCTCTGTGGTTGCAGTCTGCCTTTCGTATGCATATTTGACTGCATTTAACTCTTTGTGAGATAGTGCGTTTTCTATTGTTTTCTCGCTTAATCCTAATTGATTTAATTCTGCCAAATGCAATATGCAAGTTGTTTTAAATGTTGATCTCATTCCATGAGCAGTAGCTTTATTTTTCCATTTGTTATTACCACCCATATTGCGTATTGCTTTGCCTATGCTATCTCTGTGTAAATGACCTAGTTTATTAAATGCTGGAAATACAAATTTTGACTTTATAGGACTATAATTTCTTTGTTCTTGCAGTATTTTGATTGCTTGTTGCGATAGTGCTATTTTGTGTAGTCTTCTCATTTTAACAATTTTCGGAATAAGCCATTCGCCTTTTTCTAAATCTATATGCTCCCATTTCGCTTCTGCTGTATTGCCAGGTCTATTTGCACACAAAATTTGTAATTTTACGGCTCTTTGGGTCTGTAAATCCATTTTATTATCATTTATTAAATCTGTTAAAAATTCTTTTATCTCTGTTTCATAGGTAATTGCCGAATATCTTGTATCTACTTCGTTCTTTTGGGCAAAACTATAAGCCGTAGGAAATGATTCATTTAATGCTGAACATGGATTATAATCTATATATCTGTCATATATGGCTATATTAAAAATATGATTAAGGTGCCCTATAATACGATGGATTGTTTCAAGCCGTGATTTTTTAGGATTATCCTTGTTCCATAGTGGTCTTAAAATCTCGTATAAATCGCTATATTTAATAAGCCCTATATCTGTGTTTTCAAATTTTGGTAGAATGTAAGCTTGAAATTGTCTTTTTGCTTTTTCTACATAGTCTGCGGTGCATTCATCTTTTTTGCGTTTAAGATATTGCTCTAATAAAGCTCCTAGTGTGTATTTATTTGATTTTAGCTCTGCTCCACTAGTTTTTAATCGTTTTACAATTTTTAAAGCATCATCTCTTGCTTGTTCTACGCCATATATCCCTTGTCTAAATTGTTGTAATTTGCGTGATTTGCCTTTGTATAAAACAAAAAATGTTTTTATTCCACTTGGATTTACCCAAATGTAAAGTTGGCTAGGATGTCCAACTGCTTTTCTGTATTGTTTCTCTTGTGGTTGAAACGCTCTTATGTCTTTGTCGCTTAAATTTGCTTTTTGATACATACGCCATTTTTTGCCCCTTTATTTAAAACTACATACTTGAAAATCAACTACATTATGTTAGCTACATAATATTATGAAATTATATCATATTTTAAAAAATATTTACAGATTATCAAATATCTTATAAAAGCCCGTTTTTACGGATTTACCAAGCATAAAAACAAACTCTTAAAGATTAAGTATTTAATTAGTGGTGGAGGTGTGCGGGATCGAACCGCAGTCCAAAAGCGAACTACCAAAGCCTCTACATGCTTAGCAAAAGTGAAAATCTCGCTCCAGCTTGCTCACTTTCCAAAACAATTCGCCAAAGCAAAGACTAAATTTCGCCCCACGCCTCGTCAGAGCGCGAAACTAGCTATTTAAAGTTACCCGCACACTCGCCTAAATAGCATCAGCAAGCAGCAGGGCTCAACTGAACTTACGCGATTTTTGCGTAAGCAGGAGCAAAATTTTTGTTATTTGCGTTTAATTTTAATTTGGATTTTATACGCTATATCCAAAGCGGCATGCCACCGTGATAAATCCGTTCCTGTCGAAGCCAAATCACCCCCGATAAGAAAGAATTTGCAATTTTACTTCATTTTTTTTTAGTTGTCAAATTTAAGTTTGAATTTGCTAAAATTTCGCTCAAATTTACCAAATTTTGGAGTTTCAAAATGGCAAAAATCACGATAAATGATCTTTATAAAATGAAAGAAAACGGCGAAAAAATCGTTATGATAACAGCCTATGACGCACTTTTTGCAAAACTTTTTAATGACGAAGTTGATATGGTGCTAGTCGGCGATAGCCTAAATATGAGCTTTGGCGGACACGCTGAGACTATCGGCATAAGTGTCGATGAGATGATTTATCACGCAAGGGCTGTTAGGCGTGGCTTAACGCACCCGTATTTGGTTGTGGATATGCCGTTTTGTTCGTGCGCTACGCCCGAACTTGCACTTAAAAACTGCGCCAAAGTCTATGAAAAAACAGGTTGCGACGCCGTTAAAATCGAAGGCGGAAAGGACTTTGCGGCTACCGTCGAGCTTTTGAGCAAAAACGGCATTGCCGTAATGAGCCACATAGGCTTACGACCGCAACTTTCTCGCTTTCAGGGTGGTTACAAGGTAAGCGGTCGCGAGAAAAATGCCCTAAATTTGCTTCTTGATGACGCCAAAGCTGTGCAAAATGCGGGAGCGGTTTTGCTTCTGCTCGAAGGCACAGTTTCAAGCGTGGCTAGCGAAGTAATGAGCGTCGCAAATGTCCCTGTTATCGGTATCGGTGCAGGTTCATGCGACGGACAGGTGCTAGTGTGGAGCGATATGCTAGGGTTTTTTGATGAATTTAAACCAAAATTTGTAAAACGATACCTAAATGGTGCCGAACTTGTGCGAGAAGCTGTAAAAAACTACGCTAATGATGTCAAAAAAGGCATTTTCCCAAGCGAAGAATTTGAGTATTTGAAGTAAATTCGCAAATTTAAAAGGCAAATTTGCAAGGATTTGCCTTTTTAAATTTTTTATCAACTTTTTACGCAAAAACTACGCAAAATCCTTAAATTTAAGCTTTACAAAAAAAAAAAAAACGATATTATTATGCTTGTATTTTTAAATTTATAGGATTCTTTATGAAATATAATTTTTCAAATTTGCTTAATGAGATTGTTAAAGATTATGAAGATTTTGAGATACTTGATGACGGACGAAGTGATTATTTATATCTAAAATACGGCGAAAAAAGTTGGAAATTTTATCCTAGCACATTACATTATAAAGATTTTATTGAAACAAAAGAATTTGGTGTCGAACAAGTAAAAAAATATAAATCGGCTCTCTTCAAATCACTAAATTTAAATCCAAAACCAAAAGAAAGCCATAAAAAAAATCAAACAAAAAAAGAAATAGATGAAATTATAAATTTAAATAAAACTCAACTAAAACAACAATTATATGAAATCATAAAAGAAACTTTTACCGAATTTGCTATGTCCCCCGAGTTTAAAGCCGTGTTTAAAGAAGCATTAGATAAAAGCGTAAGAAAAAAGATTTTAAGCGATACAAAAGCAGAGTGGATTAAAGGCGATAAGGCTGCTGCGAAGCTTTTAGGTGTGAATACAAAAACTATGGCTTATCGTAGGAGAAAAGGATTTTATGTCGAGGGCATAGTGTGGAAAAAAGCAAATTATAAGCTAAGTAGTGGCACTATTTTATGGAACAAAAATGCCCTCTTAAAAGAAATGGATTACTAAAATATAGACGACGGCGCAATAGTAAAAACAAGCAAAATTTAAAATTTAATCTTAAAATTTGCCTGATTTTACCAAATTTAGGCAAATTTCGCTATCAATCAGCAAATTTACAACGATTTTTTGCTAAACTACATGATTAATTAAATTTACGAGCAAAAAATGGAAAGAATTGTAGAAATAGAAAAATTCAGCGTTGAGAGTGAATTTGAGACTAGTTTGCGCCCTGTTAGCTTTGATGATTATATCGGGCAGGACAAGATAAAGCAAAACTTAAAAGTCTTTATCGCCGCGGCAAAAAAACGAAACGAGTGCCTAGATCACGCACTTTTTTACGGACCGCCGGGCTTGGGTAAGACCACTTTGGCGCATATCATCGCAAACGAAATGGGAGCAAATATCAAAATCACCGCCGCCCCAATGATAGAAAAAAGCGGAGATTTGGCTGCGATTTTGACGAATTTAGACGAAGGCGATGTTATTTTCATAGATGAAATTCATAGGCTTTCCCCTGCTATCGAAGAAGTTTTGTATTCGGCTATGGAAGACTTTCGCTTAGATATTATCATAGGCTCAGGCCCTGCTGCTCAAACGATTAAAATCGATTTGCCAAAATTTACGCTCATCGGTGCTACAACGAGAGCCGGTATGATTTCAGCACCACTGCGAGATCGCTTTGGTATGCAGTTTCGGTTGCAATTTTACACACCAAAAGAACTAGCTCGTATCATCGAAATTGCAAGTGCAAAACTTGGCAAAAAATGCGAAGAAAATGCTAGTTTGGAAATCGCTAGACGCAGTCGCGGAACCCCTAGAATCGCGCTTAGACTGCTAAAACGCATAAGGGATTTTGCCGAGATAAACGACGAAAATATCATCACAAAAGCTCGTGCCGATGAAGGCTTAAACGCACTTGGAGTAAATGAGCTTGGTTTTGATGAAATGGATATAAAATATTTGGAGATTTTGTTCGAAGCAAAACGCCGTGCAATGGGACTAACGACCATTGCGGCAGCGTTAAGCGAAGATGAAGGCACCATAGAAGATGTCATCGAGCCGTATCTTTTAGCAAACGGATATATCGAAAAAACGGCAAAAGGTCGTGTGGCAACCGATAAAGGACGAAAGGCTTTTGGGCTTCCTAGCCTTGAAATTCCAAGTTCAAAAGGACTTTTTGATGAATAAATTTGCAAATTTAGATAAAACGGCGGTAAAACGATGAAGACAAGTAAAATCTTTTTTGCATGTTTTATTGTATTTATGTTATGTTGGGTTTTATACCTATTTAAGCCGTTTTTACTAACGATTTCGATAGGAATTTTACTTGCGGTTTCGACTTCGGGTTTGCACTATCAAATCAGAAAACTAACCAATCACAAACGCACTCTTTCGGCGATTTTAACGACTTTGGTTTTGTGTTGTATATTTTTTGTGCCGTTTATCTATGCTGTGATTGCGATTTTCAAAAATGCAGCAAACCTAGACGCAACTTTCATAAATCAAACCGTAAATTTTGTAAAAAACTACGATTTTTCGCTCTTGCCATCTCCTTTAAACAAATTTGAAGAAAATATAAGAGAATTTATCACAAATTTGGACTTCGGCGGTATCGCAAAACAAGGCGCACTCTATCTTTCTTCGCTTGGAAAATCGAGTGCTAAATTTATTACAGATATGGGTTTGATTATCATTTTTTACTTTTTTACAAACCTTTACGGCAAGGACTTTTTGCTTTTTGTGAAAAAATCAACTCCGATAGGCGCAAAACAGCTAAATTATATGTTTTCGCAAACTGCAAATACAATGAGCGTTGTATTTTACTCGACCATTTTTAATGCGATTTTGCAAGGATTTTTATTTTCGATTATCGCAGGAATTTACGGGCATGACGCTGTTTTAATGGGAATTGTTTTTGCGTTTTCATCGCTCATACCAGCCATCGGCGGAGCACTTGTGTATGTGCCAACGGCGATTTATCAGCTTACTGTCGGCAACACAGGCGGAGCAATTATAATCTTAATTTACTGCGTTGTGCTAATTTCAATAATCGCAGATAGCTTTATCAAACCGTTAGTCATCAAATTTATCAACTCAAAACTCGTTACAAAACCGGCAAATATAAACGAACTTTTGATATTTTTCTCAATGCTTTCAGGCATTGCGACATTTGGATTTTGGGGCGTGATTTTAGGACCTGCGATTTTGACGCTATTTATCGCGGTTTTAAATTTATACTCACAATTACGAGATAAGGATTTTATATAAAATTTTATGATAGAATTCATAAATTTTCAAAGGATTATTTATGAAAAAAATTATTTTAACTATTATGGTTGCTTTTGGCTCACTCTTTGGTGTCAATTTACAAACTCTTGTTGATGAGTGCAAAAACGACAATTTTGCAAGTTGCTCCGATGTAGGCACGGTTTTATATCAAGCAGGCGAATTGGAAACAGCTGTGCAATTTTGGCAAAAAGCTTGTGACGGAAAAAATCCTAGCGGTTGTCAAAATTTAGGCGTTTCATATCATTTTGGTCAGGGCGTAGAAAAGGATTCTAAAAAAGCTTATGAGTTATGGAATTTTGCCTGCAATGCGAACGAATACAATGCTTGTTATAATCTTGGAAATATATACAAAGAAGGGGTTACGGTTCAAAAAAATGACATTAAAGCAAGAAATTATTACGATAAAGCATGTAATAAAAATATATGGTTAGCATGTTATTCGCTTGGCGACATTTATATCGCAGAAGGACAAAATGTTCAAATAAACGCAATGGGAATTGATTTTTATAAAAAAGCTTGTGAAAACGGCAAAATCGGCATTAGCTGTTTTAAACTCGGAAATATTTATGATAAAGGAATAATAGCTAAAAAAAGTAATTCAAAAGCCGAAAACTACTATAAACAAGCTTGTCAAAATGGTTTTAAAGATGCTTGTGAAAAGGTAAGAAATTAGATTTTTACACAAGGAGATAAATGTCTGTCATTAAATGGCTTCAAACTTACAGACAAAGCGTTATATTTGCCGTTTTGGTTATCGGCGTTTGCGTTTGTATGTTTGTAAGTAAAAGCTTTATGACGATTGCTTTTGGAATTTGCATATTTTTATACGCCATTAGCGTTTTAGAAAAGAGTTTTGCTTCATTTACGATTATCGAAAATTTTCTTAAAAAAACTACTGATAAACGATATAAAAGCTTTTCATTTGGCTTTATAACCACCTGCTTAATGCAATCAAGCGGTCTAGTTAGCATTTTAGCAATTTCCTTTTTAAGCGCAGGTCTTATTAGCCTTACAGCGGGGCTTGCCATTATTTTTGGCGTAAATTTAGGCACGATCGCAGGTGCATGGCTCATCGCAGGTGTCGGCATAAAAGCCGATATTGCGTATTATGCTATGCCTTTAATCGTCGTTGGAATGCTATTTTTATTCAAAAAAAATGATAATTCCAAAGGTTTTGGCTATTTTTTATTTAGTATCGGGCTTTTATTTTTAGGAATTGCCTACATAAAAACAGGCTTTGACGGCGTCAAAGAAAGTTTAGATCTCACAAAATACGCTATGAGCGGCGTTGGCGGACTTTTACTTTATACAGCTGTCGGTATCGGCGTAACCATCGTCATGCAAAGCTCACACGCAACGCTAACTTTGGCTATAACCGCACTTAGCTTTAATCAACTAAGCTACGAAAATGCCATTGCTATCGCAATCGGCTCAAATGTCGGAAGCACCATAATGGCAGTCATCGGCTCGATAAATGCAAATTTAGAAGGCAAAAAACTAATGGTCGCTCATGTAATTTTCAATGTTACAAGTGCGTTAATTGCCCTGATTTTTATAAAATTATTTATGTTTTTAACGGATATTACTTCCGAATTCGTCGGTATCGCACAAGATGATTTTGTCCTAAAACTCGCTGTTTTTAATACATATTTTAATGTCGTTGGTGTGTGTCTTTTTTATCCACTTACTGATTTTATGGCAAATTTGCTAAATAAATTCATCAAATTTGATAAAAAACGCTCGAAAGTTGATTATGCTTATTATTTGGACGAAAAAATTTCAAGTTTTAGCGAAAGCTCATTTACGCTTTTGGTGCGTGAAATGGCACATTTATACGCAAATACTAGCTCGATAATAGCAAAATCAATCAGCATACGAAAATCAGACATATCATCATCAAATTCGTCAGCCCAAATCATATCCGAGCGACAAACGCCTATGAAAATTGATTTTGATGAGCTTTATAATAATCGCTTCAAAGAAATTTACTCGCAGATTATGGAGTATCTCATAAACGCAAGTTTGAACGCAAAAAAAGATGATTTAAATAAATATATGGATATAAGGCGATCTGCACTACTTTTGGCAGAAGCGTTAAAAGATATGAAAAATGTCCAACCAAATATTTTTAAATTTATGACCTCAACAAACCCTTACGCCAAAGCCGAATATGACAAGCTTCGCATAAAAATGCTCCACGGACTTCGAGTAATCGAAAAAATGCAAAGCCTAAAACTTGGCGATAAAGAAGGTCTAGCTGAACTTCGCGCTTTGCGTGAAGAGTATCGAAGTATCTCGCTTGAACCAGATGCGTTGCTTGAAGAGAAAAAAATTTCAAACAAAATGGCAACTTCGATGATAAATGATATTGAAATCATCAAAGGCATAACTAAAAAGCTTGTTAAAATCGTCGAAATCAGCCTTTCGCACAAAGATGATGAGCTTTCAAATTTGGTAATTCAAAACTTGTAGTAAAGTTGGTCTAAATTTTGAGTTCAAAAAATTTAATAGCAAATTTGGCTAAAAATTTAAAAACTAAATTTTTAAATGCCCACCGTATTTGATATTTTTGATTTCAGGCTCGTCATCGATTTTTTGCATAATGCTTTCGATGTCGTTATTATTTGCAGCGTCGATCTGCTCGTCAAGGTCCTGATAGCTATAAATCATCGCCACATCGCTTACTCCTTGCATAGCCTGTATAGTTTTAAAAGCGTTAAGTTCTTGATCTAGCGTATCAGTTTGGATTGTAGCTACGATTTTATTATCTTGTGCCGCAACTACTTCGCAAAATTCCATTTTAGCGACATTATCAGCCAAATTTTGTAAATTTACTTCGTTATTCGTGTATATTATTATGCTTGAAATATTCATTTATATCTCCAAAAATGTATTGTTTTATCGTATCCTGCTCCGATTAGATAATCATCATAAAATGTCATATTGTTGATTATTTCGCCGTTGTATTCAATTTTTTTGATAATTTCACCATCAACATTTATGATATTTATGCCATTTTCATCGGTAAATGCACCAAATTTATCGTTTAATGCAACACTATAAACTAAAAATCCTGCATCGAAAAATTTAGAAAATGCTCCATTTTCGTAGTAGCAACTTTTGTCATTTGAACCCGCAATAGCCCTATCGCCGTAAAATGCTACGCTAAAAATATTGTCTTTTTGAATACTTTTTTTACGCAAGAATTTTTTATTTACGGCATCGAAGAAATATATAACGCCACCTTCGTTTGATAACATTATAGTGTTTTTTTCTCTATCAAAGAAAACACCCCCAAAAGGCGAATCTGAAATTTTGTGTTCAAATGTAACTTTTTGCGAATTTATGTCATAGTATATGATTTCGCTTCCAATTCCTAACAAAAGTAAAGTATTTTCATCAAAGAAAATTAGCTTTTTTATCCCTGTTATAGGCGGAGTAAAAGTTTTTAATTCGCCGTTTTCTAAAATTCCCAAAACTTTACTCATATAATCGCCGTTGATTAAAAGTGCAAATTTATCGCCAAGCTTATCAAGATCTATGATTTTAGAATCAATATCGCCATCGACATAGCTCTTAATTTTTGGCAATTCAAAAATTTGCGTTGCATTTTCATCTCCGTGCGTATAACGAAATAATTTTCCAGCATCAGTCCCTGCGAAAATTTCCCCGTCTATTTGTTTTAAAATAGCAATATTTCCGACAACTTCAATCTTATGATCAGCAAAAAGCATACCTACTAAAATCATAAAAACAGCAAAAAACTTTTTCATCTAACAGACCTTTTTAAAAAAATGTGTAAATTTAGCCAAAATTTGGCTAAATTTACAACAATGCGTTATCTAACATTTACGCCTTGATTTAAAACATCAAGCAAATTCGAGCTAGTGTTTGAATCTTTAAATCTACTAAAATCTGCTTCAAAATTGTTTTTTACAAGTTGTGTTGCGTTAGATTGCACAACATGGCAAGAAACACAGTCATATCTTGACATGGATAGTGCTCCTCCCAAGCTTTTTTGATTTTCATCGCGCAAATCTGTCATATGGCTTTTTGGATATGATTTTATTTGCAACGGCTCGGCAGCTTCTGGCGTATGACAAGAAAGACACATATTATTATCAGCCGTAATCGGAAGCATATCATCTAGATTATGCGGGATTAACGGCGGAGCATTTTCAAAGCTTCTTTCTAAAACAGCATTTGCTCCCGGTGCTTCTGCTTTCCATTCATAAGTCGGCAAAGCAAAATTCTCGTTAGTATAATCAGACCTAAAAGTCGGCTCTGATTTGTTTGCACCGTCAGCTGCAAACAAACTTACGCAAGCCGCAATACTTAGGCACACAAGTAATTTTTTCATTTTTTTTCTCCTAAAATACTGAAATTCAAAGCATCATCATCGCAAACCTCAACGCAACGACCGCAACTAATACACTCAGAGCCAATCTTAAAATCTTTTTTTGATACTAATTCTAAAATATGAGCTTCTGGGCAAACTATTTTGCATTTGTTACATTTTGTGCAGTTTGCTTGTTTATGATAAATGCGAATTAAACTAAATTTACTTATTATCGCCCAAAATCCGCCAAGCGGACAAATATGGGAACATATTATTCTGTTTCCTGCGAAAATTTCAAAGATAACGATAATAAGAGCTATGCTAAAAGCTGAAATGCTAAGCGAAGTTACGGCTCTTGTAAAAAATCCGATATAATTTAGCGTCTCAAACGCTGCAATACCAAATAATCCGCTACAAATCAAAGCTAAAATCATTAGATAATATCTTGCATTTTTACTAACGCTTAAAATTTTTGTTCTTATACCAAATTTTTCTCTTATCCATGCAGCTAAATCTGTCAATAAATTTACAGGGCAAACCCAACCACAATAAGCTCTTGGTGCAACCAAAGCATAAAAAATAAGAACGATCAAAGCTCCTATTAATGCGGTCGTGCCTAAACTCAAACCTGCTAAAAGTAGTTGAAGCGTAGCAAACGGATCGCTTAAATTTATAGTATCAAATAGCATTGACGAGCTTAAATTTCCTTGCAGAATTTTAATTCCATAGCAATTTCCTGCTATAAAAAGTGCAAGTATGCTAAGCTGAACTATTCTTCTTAAAATTGTGTAAATCATAGTTCGCCTCCATTTAAGTAATCAACGCCTTTTTTCAAGTCTAGCTTGATTTTGCTATCAACTTCATCAAGCCTTGCGTCATCGCCTTCTACCCAACCTTTGACATAGTTATCATTTGGAATACCCAAAACTACCTTTCTAGGCAAAATGGTTATGGCAGGTTTTGTTGTTATACAAACCTTTTCGCATTTTCCACACCCCGTGCAATAATCACTATCGACAACAGGAAGCAACAATGCGTGTTTTTCGGTTCTTTCGTTGCGTTTGTATTCGATAAATAAAGCCTTATCCAAAACAGGACAAGCCCTATAACATGCATCGCATTGAATTCCAAAATATGCAACGCAGTTTTTTTGATCAACAACTGCAACGCCCATTTGTGCTTTATTGATACTTAGCTTATCATTTTCGCTAACTAAATCTTTATCCAATGCACCGGTAGGACACGCCACAGTGCAAGGAATATCTTCACACATATAGCAAGGAATTTTTCGTGGTTCAAAAAACGGTGTCCCATTTGGCACTCCACTATCGCGAAATTTAGCTAATTTTAGCGTATCAAACGGACAGGCTTCTACACAGAGTCCGCAACGGATACATTTGCTCATAAATTCTTTTTCGCTAAGAGCACCCGGCGGTCTAATGCGAATTTTATCTTCCGCTCTTGCGAATTCACAAAATCCGCTACCTCCTGCAACAACTAATCCGATTAAACCTAAAACTTCGCGTCTTTGCATAATTTAAGCCTTATAAATTTTTACAGCGCATTTTTTATAGTCTGTTTCTTTTGAAAGCGGACAAGTCGCATCCAAACAAACTTTGTTGATAAAGACATTTTCATCAAACCAAGGAACATAAACTAGACCCACAGGCGGAACATTTCTACCTCTAAAATCTACTCTAACTTTTACTTTTCCTCTTCTTGATTCTACCCATACAATATCATTTTGAGCTATGCCTAATTTCTTTCCGTCAGCTTCGTTCATAAAGCAAAGCGCCTCAGGAACAGCGCGATACAACTCAGGAACACGCATAGTCATCGTACCTGAATGCCAATGTTCTAGAACACGACCTGTGCATAACCATAGTGGATACTCTTTGTCTGGCATTTCGCATGGATCCATGTAAGGGCGGAAGAAAATTTTACCTTTATTTTTAAATGAAGTTTTTTCTTCTCCCGATGTTGCTTTTGCCATATCTCCGGTCGGCAATGCGCCTTGGTTTCCGTAAAATGCAAAATCACCGTTTGGATTTGCTTTTTTAGCGTATGTATCGTAGCGAGTGTTAAATCTCCATTGAGTCTCTTTTCCATCGACAACTGGCCATCTAAGACCTCTAACTCTATGATATGTATCAAAATCAGCTAAATCGTGTCCGTGTCCGTTACCAAAAATTCTATACTCTTCAAATAGATATTTATGGATAAAGAAACCATAACCTGTAAATTCTTTTCCGTCGCTTCCAATTACTTTTCTGCTATCACCGAAAACTTCGGTACAATCAAATCCTGCGATGATTGGATCGTCTGCTTTAAATTCTTTTGCTCGTTTGTTAGCGAACAATACATCAAAGAGAGTATCTTCTGGATCGTAACCCATTTTTTTCGCTTCTTCTAAAACATCAGGTAGTGTTAGCTTGTCGTCGATTTTTCTCTCGCCCCAGAAATCTTTAATTTTAAAGCGTTTAGAGAATTCTAAAATTTGCCATGTATCACTCATCGCTTCGCCTACTGGCAATACTTGTTGTCGCCAATGTTGAGTTCTTCGCTCAGCATTACCATAAGCTCCCCATTTCTCATAAATCATAGCAGTCGGTAAAATCAAATCCGCTACTTTTGCAGATACGCCCGGATATGGATCGCTTACAACGATGAAGTTATCCATTTCTCTTGCTGCTTTGATCCAGTGATTTGCATTTGCAGTATTGTGCCATGGGTTATTTACATGAACCCAAGCAAATTTAACGGCACCGTCTTCAATATCTCTCATTAGTTTTACATAAGGAAATCCTGGTCTTGGGTTGATAGTTCCTGCTGGAATTTGCCATACTTTTTCAGTCATTTCTCTGTGTTTTGGATTTGCTACAACCATATCAGCTGGCAATCTGTGACAGAAAGTTCCTACTTCTCTTGCGGTTCCGCAAGCACTTGGTTGTCCTGTTAGCGAGAATGCTCCGTCGCCCGGTTTAGCTTGTTTGCCTAATAAGAAATGCACCATATAGCTTTGTTCATTTACCCAAGTTCCTCTTTGGTGTTGGTTCATACCCATTGTCCAGAAGCTTACTACTTTTCTGTTTTTCTCGATATATAAATCAACTAGGGCTTGAAGTTTTTTCTTAAAGCTTTCTAAATCTTCATTATCATCGCCTTTTGCTAATTTTGCAACAAAATCTAGCGTATAAGGTTCTAATGCTTTTTTGAAATCATCAAATCCGATCAACCAATGCGAATCGGCTTTGCCGTTACTTTTATTTTCTAGTGTATCTCCTGCTTTCATACCTAGATATGCCAAAGTTACACCTTCGTTTTCGCTTAGAACTTTTGAAACTTCTTTTGCTACGGTATCAACTTCTTTTGGATCAAATTTAGGGTGTTTTGGATTTGGTCTCATACCATAACCAATATCAACAGGACCTGTCGCAAACACGCAGTGCTCTTTTACGAATTTTTCATCAAAAGCTTCTGGGTGGTTATATAAAATTTCATGAGCAATCAAATTCCAAATCGCAAGGTCAGTATGAGGTCTGAAAATAATCTCAATATCTGCAATGCTTGAAGTTCTACTTGAAAAAGTTGATAAATTTACAACTTTTACGCGATCTGGGTTTTTAAGTTTTGCGTCATTTACGCGAGACCAGAGCACCGGGTGCATTTCTGCCATATTTGCGCCCCAGCAAACAACTGTATCGGTTAGCTCTATATCATCAAAACAACCTGACGGCTCATCTATACCAAATGTTTGCATAAACGCAACAACCGCACTTGCCATACAATGCCTTGCATTTGGGTCGATATTGTGAGATCTAAAACCAGCCTTGATAAGCTTAACAGCCGCAACACCTTCCATGATAGTGTATTGACCGCTACCAAATACAGCTAGTCCGCTTGGACCTTTTTCGGCATAAGCTTTGCGGAATTGTGCTTCCATAACATCAAAGGCTTTTTGCCAACTAACTTCGCCGAATTTACCTTTTTTGTCAAATTCGCCTTTTTCGTTCATACGCAAAAGAGGTTTTGTGATACGGTCTTCACCATACATAATTTTTGCGTTAAAGTATCCTTTAATGCAGTTTAAGCCACGATTTACAGGGCATAGTGGATCGCCTTTTACGGCTACGATTTTTCCACCCTTTGTAGCAACCATAATACCACAGCCGGTTCCGCAAAAACGACACGCCGCTTTGTCCCAGCGCCAGTCTTTTTCGCCATCCGCTGCACTTGCTAGGCTAGGAGCCGAAATACCTGCGGCACTGCAAGCAGCAGCGGCAGCAGAACTCTTGATAAATTCTCGTCTGTCCATAAGAGAACCTTTCATAAAAAAATCAACACCCTACACGGGTGTTCAGCGACATAATAATACAAGATTATTCGTTAAAATGGTTGATTTGTATCAAATACGATAAATTTACTCTTTTGAATTTATTGAATAAATTTTAATAAAATAGATAATTTTAGTCGCAAATATCATAAATTTTAAAAATTTGAAATTGCGTTTAGTTATCAATTATATAAGATAAATTTTTTATTCTTAATCTTGTTTTTTTAGGCATTTTTTTTATTTTTTTTAAGAAATATAATTTTAATAAAATTACGAATTTATTTTAGTTTAAAATTTACTACAAAATACCATTACACGGACTTATATAAGCATAAATATAACTTTATTTTTTACTAAAAGATAAAAATTTTTAACAAAAAAATTAAATCAAATTCTAAATTAATCGATTAAAAAAATTTGATAAAATAAAACAATTTTTTATTATATTTTTAAGCTCAATTTATAAAAAATTTTCAATATTTTTGAAATTTTATTTGCCAATCATAACACTATCTGTATCAAAATAGGCATAAACCTTTTCGCCTTTTTCAAATTTGCCAAATTCTTTGCTCTTTATGGTTGAAGTTAAATTTAAATCATCAGCCCTTAGTGAAATTTGTGTTAGTTTTTCGCCATGTTTTATATCTAAAATTTCGCATTTTATAGCGTTTGCACATTTTGGTTTAGTTTTTGAAATTTTGATAGAATTTGCTTTAATAATCGCCAAGACAGCAGTATCAATGCCAATTTTAAGTTTAATAAAACTATCTTTCGTTATATTTGAGAATATAGTTATATTTTTGTTTATATAAAGTTCCAAATCGGCACCAACGCTATCGCTTCTAACGCCACGCACGACGGCTAAAAACTGATTTTTCGCACTCAAAATAGATAAATTTTCGCTGCCGATATCCAAATCATCATCAAATTTAGAAAGATACTGAGCTATTTTTACTTCAAGTTCTTTAAATTTAAATACCAATCTTTCGCCTTCTTCGCTTAGTTTGCTTCCGTTTCCTATTTTCACAACCACAGGAGATTTGGCTAGATTATTTATGCTATCAATAGCGTCCCAAGCGGCCTTATAGCTCATTTTCATAGCTTTGGCAGCAGCATTTATCGAGCCATGCTCTTTGATTTTTTCCAACAATTCAACCTTACCGTGCCCTAAAAAATTTTTTCCATTTTTTTCTATCCAAAGTCTTGATTTTACCACTATTTTTCCTTGAATTTTTTGCGTGAGTTTATCATAATGTAAATAAAAATAGACTTATATATAAATTTAAATAACTTTCTATTTTACAAACTATAATTTTTCCGCTTTTCGTTAATATTTTAAGTTATATATAAAAAAATATAATATATAATGCTGAAACCAAAAAAATAAATGATTGTTTGTCCATTAACTTGGCGATTTTGTATCGCCAAGTATTTTATCTATATATTTTAAAATATATCAAATTTCAAAAATAGTTCTTTATCATCGTCAATTATTTGGCGTTTGATTAGATTTTGCACGACTTCTTTATCGCACAAAGTTTCATCTGGCCACTCTCGCTCGTAGCCTTCCCATGCGAATTTCGTGGTAGCGTCAATGCAAATTTGATCACCATTTACAAAAATATCACGGTTTGCATCGATATTATTTACAATCCGCCAAATGCTGATATAAAGGTTATTTATGCTATTTTTTGGATCGGTAAAAATGACGATTTTAAAGTGATTTGCAAATTTTAAAATTCGCTCGAAACTAGCTTTTGCGTGTTCTTTTTTATCCAAATTTACTAGCACAACAGAGTTTTTAGTATCCGTAAAATACTGCTTCAAATCCAAAATTTCAGCACAAACGCTTTTAAATTTGGCAAGCAACTCATCATCGCTTAAAATCTCAGGCGGATTTGGCGAAAAATCGCTACTCGCATCGACGCCAAGCTTCCCGCCAAAACACGCATTTGGGCTAGCGTGATCAAGCTGATCGCAAACACCCTCGCTAAAAAGCAGACTTTTTGGCGAAATTCTATCCAAAACATATCTAGCTAGTGCCTCATAATCACCTAAATCAGGTGCTTTGCTATCCACGAAAATCGCGTGTTTGACAAAACTCATCTGTCCCACACCCCAAAAAGCGTGCATTAATTGCTTTGCGTGAGCAGGATATTTTGCGTCAAATTTAGCCAAAATCAGATTGTGAAAAACGCCGTTTTCAGGCATTTTATAATCAATCAAATCAGGAGCACTTGTTTTAAAAAGCGGTAAGAAAATTCGCTCAGTCGCATACCCCATAAATTTATCTTCCAAAGGCGGTTTTCCAACGACCGTGGCGTGAAAAACGGGGCTTTTTTTGCTAGTTATCGCACTTACTCTCATCACAGGAAATGGCAAAACAGGCGTGTAAAAGCCCGTATGATCGCCAAAAGGACCTTCAAATTCTAGCTCATTTATATCGACAAAACCTTCAATCACAAAATCGCTATCATGCGGCACCAAAATATCGTTTGTGAGCGATTTAACGAGCCTTGCAGGGCTTTTGCGAATAAATCCGTAAAGCAAAAGCTCAAAAATACCCTTAGGAAGCGGTGCTTGACCACACCAAATGTAAAGCGGATCGCCACCAATCGCCACAGAAACTGGCATTTTAAGCCCTGCTTTTTTGTAATCATTATAAAAATTTGCGCCGTCTTTGTGGATTTGCCAGTGCATACCAAGGCGATTTTTATCGTAAATTTGAAGCCGATACATGCCTAGATTTTGCGTATTTCCGTGTAAATCCTTGGTATAGACCTGCCCCATCGTGATAAATCTACCACCGTCTTTTTCCCAAGTTTTAAGTGCAGGAAGTTTGGTAAGATCGGCATTTTCGCCCATAAATTTAAGCTCTTGGCACGGAGCGTTGCCTTTAAATTTAGTAGTAAATACTTTGCGAAACGAAATCAAATAACGCAAAAAATCGAGCTTTTCGCCCAAATTTGACGGCTTTTTTGGTTTTAATAAATTTTCAATCTCTTTTGCAATCTCATCAGGCTTGCGCCCTAAAATCAAATTTAGTGCCCCAAAACTGCCAAAAATATTAGTTAAAACAGGCGGATAAAAGTTGCCATCTTGGTCGGTGGGACAAGTAAATAAAAGCGCTTTTGAATCATCTTTTTTTACTTCGATATAACTTGCGTGGGCAATCTCTAAATCAATATCGCACGGCTCGTCAATCACACGCAAAAGCCCTGCTTTGCTTAGTTTTATTATCCACTCGTTTTGCCACTCATTTTGCATTTTGTTTTGCAAATTTTGCATTTTTTGCCTTTAAATTTTATTTTTGGAATTATATTTTTTTTATGCCAAATTTATGATAAATTCAGTCTATTTTTCACAAAAATTTATCAAATTTAGGTGAAATTTTATCCAAATTTCAGATTTTTAATATAATATTCTTGCTTTAAAATAACAAAAAGGCAAATTTT
>JAFUFY010000052.1 GCA_017469645.1 Campylobacter sp.
AATTTAGCTCTTAAATTTCGTCCAAAAAAACTTAGTCACATACTCGGACAAAGGCATATTATCGAAGTTTTTGCTAAATTTGTAGAAAATAAAACAATTCCGCATAGCATATTTTTTGGTAATGCAGGAAGTGGCAAAACCACCCTTGCAAGAGTGATTGCTAATGAGCTAAATTACGATTTTTACGAGTTAGATGCGACAAGCTTAAAAGTAGAAGAAATTCGCAAAATCCTAGCAAGATACGAGAATTCGCTTTACAAACCGCTTATGTTTATCGACGAAATTCATCGCCTAAGCAAAACGCAACAAGAAGTTTTGTTAATCCCTATGGAAAATTATCGTGCCGTTATCATCGGTGCAACAACGGAAAATCCGCAGTTTGTGCTAAGTAGCGGAATTCGCTCTCGCTGTTTGCTTTTTGAATTTAAACCGCTTGAATTTTGCGATTTAGAAAATTTGCTAGAACGGGCAAAAAATGAGCTAAATTTTGAAATTTCAGGTGAAGTAAAAAAATATTTGATCCATAGTAGCGGCGGGGACGCGCGAAGTATGCTAAATTTGCTTGAATTTGCACTTTTGGTTGATAAAAATATCAGCCTTGAAACGCTTAAAACGCTTCGAGCAAATGCAGTAAATGAAGGCGTTAGCTCGGACGATACGCACTATGCCTTAGCTAGTGCGATGATAAAATCGCTTCGTGGAAGCGACAGCGACGCTGCCATTTACTATATCGCTAGACTTATTGACGCAGGAGAAAGTGCCGATTTTATCGCTAGACGCATGGTTATACTATCTAGTGAAGACATAGGAAATGCCAACCCAAACGCCCTAAATGTCGCAGTCAATACGCTTTTGGCAGTTAGCAAAATAGGACTGCCGGAAGCTAGGATTATTTTGGCACAATGTGCCGTATATTTAGCGCACTCGCCTAAGTCAAATTCATCATATAATGCCATAAATTCGGCATTAGAGTTTGTTAAAAACGAGCCAAAACTTGAAATTCCAAGATATTTGATAAATTCAGATACCAAAATCAAAGATTATCTTTATCCGCACGATTTTGGCGGCTGGGTAGAGCAAAAATATCTTTCTAAGCCTGTTAAATTCTACGAAAGCAACTCTATCGGCTTTGAAAAAACGCTAGATGAGTGGCTTAAAAAGATAAAAGGAGAAATTTGAAATGCAAGATAGTGCCATATTTTTATATTTTATTCCGATTATAATATCGATAGTGTTTTTTATAGTTTGGCTTGTAGATACGCATATACAAAAACGAGATTAGAATTCAAATTTAAATTTTACTCATTCTACTTTGCAAAGCTTCGTTTATAAGGGCGTTTGCGACGGCTCGTTCTTCTTTTATAAATTTAAAATTCTCGCCAAATTCACCCACAAGCTCTTTTTTTCTGTCAATTCCTGTGTAGCGAATTATGACATCAGCTTTTAAATTCATAGAATTTATCATTTTTGCCACGAGTTCTAGCTTTTGTTCGTTTGAAATGGTTAAAATTATCGCACTTGCTTCTTTTATATTTAACGCATCAAGTGTTGATTTTTGCGTTAAATTTCCAAAATAAATTTTCTCTCCCCTACTCTGTCCTAAATGCACAAGTTCGACATCGCTATCGATGACGGCATATTCTAATCCGCCACTTTGCAATCTTCGCACAACTTCTTGTCCTATGCGTCCGTATCCTGCGACTATGATATGATTTTTCAAATTTGATAAATTAAACCCAGCTTCTTCATCAAGCCCTTCAACTTCGCTTTCTATGCGATTAGCTAGGCGGCTTAAATTTTTTAAGATAAACGGCGTTAAAATCATAGTTACGACTACGACGGTGATTAAAATTTGCCCAAGTTCCCCTGAAATCATCTTTCTTGAAATCAAAATCGCAAAAATCGCTAATGCAAATTCGCCGATTTGACAAATCGAAAGTGCCGCTTTTAGCGCAACTCGCTTTTTACTAGCCAAAATCAAAATCGCATAAACAACGCCTGTTTTTATCGCCATTGTAAGCACGATTAAAACCAAAATCATACCGTAATGATTTAAAATTGTATTGAAATTTATCTGCATACCGATTGTGATAAAAAATAGACCAAGTAAAATATCCCTAAACGGGATAAGATCTGCTTCCATTTGGTGCTTGTATTCGGTTTCTGCAATCAGCATACCGGCGATAAACGCGCCCAAAGTATAAGAAAATCCAAAAATATGAGCTAAAAAACTAGCACCTACAACGATAAATAAAATCGTAGCTATAAATGTCTCTTTTGATTCGGTTTTAACGACAAAATAAAGGACTTTGTTAAAGACAAATTTTCCCAAAACAAAAAGTAAAAGCAAAACGATAGCTGCACTAACGGCAGTTTTAAAAATGAGTGAATTTACAGGCGTATTATCAGCACTTGCAAAAATATCAATCATAAGCAAAATAGGAATTACAGCTAAATCCTGAAAAAGCAGAATTCCAAGAGCTTTTCTACCGTAATTTTGATTTATATCTTTTGTATCGTTTAGTATTTTTAACACAATCGCGGTCGATGAAAGCGCGAGTGCAAAACCAATTATAACGGCTGTTTTGATATTTATATCAAAGAAATTTTCTATCAACATAGAAAAAACTATACCACAAGCCGACATTTGAAGAAAGCCGTTAAAAAAAACTTCCTTTTTCATACTCATTAGGTGTTTAAAACTAAATTCTAGCCCAATAGTAAACATCAAAAAAACTACGCCAAATTCGGCGACATGAACTATTTCTTCTGCATGAATAATCTTTGTGTGAGTGATATTTGCCATTTGTGAAAGGCAAATTCCGGCTATTATATAACCGATAATCGTAGGAATATCAAATGCCTTAAAAATCACATTTAAAACAACAGCCAATGCAGTAACAATAAGAAAAAGTTCGATAAAAATTTCCATGCCCTACTCTTTATTTACTCTTTTTCGCTTTCAAAAAAAATCAAATCAAAACTGCTTTTTCGCTTGACAAGCTGATTTTTGCGTGAATTTGATGAGTTAAATTTATCAAGCTCAGCTCTTAATTCATCGATGATTTTTTCATATTCATCAATCTTTTCTTTTAGTTGCAAAATCACATCAACTCCCGCTAAATTTACGCCCAAATCCTTTGTCAAACGCAAAATCATTTTTATTCTATCAATATCTCGCTCCGAATATAGTCGCATTTTTCCTTCTGTGCGACCAGGTTCGACTAAACCCTCTCTTTCATACTGACGAAGCGTTTGCGGATGCAAATTCAGCACCTTTGCCACAACGCTTATAAGATAAACAGGCTCATCATATCCTTGCATTTTAGCCTCCTTAAAGCTTTTCTTCTAAAATTTTTCGAACTTCACTATCAAGTTCATCGACATTTGGCAAAACCACATTTACAACTAAATACAAATCTCCGTAAATTTTGCTTTTGCGATTTTGCACGCCGTAGCCTTTTAGGCGAATTTTTTGTCCATTTTTAGTATTTTGTGCGATTTTTATAGTTACTGGTTTTTTGAAAGTTTCTACTTCAAATTTACCGCCAAAAAGCGCAGTTTTAAGCGGAATTTCGATATTTTTATACAAATCATCGTCTTGCCTTTTAAATTCGCTACTTTCTTCGATATTTAAACTTAAAATTATATCTCCGACATTTCCGTTTCTGCTTGAAACCCTGCCCTTGCCACGAATTCGTAGTTTTTCGCCATTATTTACTCCGCTTGGAATACGAATTTTGATATTTTGATTATTTATAGAAATTTCTTTTTCTCCGCCTAAAACAGCAGTTTCAAAAGGTATGCTTAAATTTGCATTTATATCTAAATTTTCGCTACCAAAACCGCCAAAATCAAATCCACCAAATCCTCCGCTACTGCGATAACTTCCACCGCTAAAACCACCGCTAAATGCACCGCCAAAAATATTTTTTAAAATTTCGTTTAAATCGTCCATATTTCCGGCACTTCGTGCAAAATCGCCGAAATTTTGTCCGCCAAACATATTATCACCGTATGTGTCGTATTGTTTTCGTTTATTTTCATCGCTTAAAATTTCATACGCCGCGTTTATCTCTTTAAATTTATCTTCTGCACCTACTTCTTTATTAATATCTGGGTGATACTTTCTAGCAAGTCTGCGATAAGCTTTTTTTATCTCTTCGCTACTTGCGTCCTTTGAAACGCCCAAAGTATCGTAAAGGCTTTTATTATCAGCCATTTTCCTTCCTTTATTTTTGTAAATTTATTAACATATATTTTATCATAAAAGTTTAGTCTATGTCAATCAAGTTTAAGCTAAATTTGCTTTAAATTTGGGAAAAAAATTAGAATTCATTAAAAAAATATTTTGATAAAAAAAATATAATTTACCAAAATTTTTTATAAGGAAAATTTAATGAAAAAAATTATTATGTTTTCAGCATTGACAGCCAGTTTGCTTTTTGGCGCTAGTATAAATTTTAATGAAGCTCCGAGCAAATTTGATCGACTAAATCCGGCTTACAACGGCGATGTAGTGCTATCTTTTCATAGTTCAATAAGTGAAGCCAAAAAATCAGTCGTAAATATTTCGACAAGCAAAACGCTAAAATCAGCTCAACACCCTATGAGCGAGTTATTTGACGATCCGTTTTTTAAACAATTTTTCGGATTTGGTTTTGATATGCCACAGCGTGAGCGAAAATCAAGCTCTCTTGGTTCAGGCGTTATCATATCAAATGACGGATATATCGTTACAAATAACCATGTAGTCGAAAATGCAGACGAAGTTTTGGTAACTTTGCTTGATAATGATAAAGAGTATAAAGCCAAAATCATCGGCACAGATTCTAAGACCGATTTAGCGATTATCAAAATAGAAGAAAAAAATCTTTCAGCTATCAAATTTGCAAATTCAAACGACTTAATGGAAGGCGATATAGTTTTTGCTATCGGAAATCCTTTTGGCGTAGGCGGAACGATTACGCAAGGCATAATTTCAGCACTAAATAAAAATAATATCGGCTTAAATCAATATGAAAATTTTATCCAAACAGACGCTTCGATAAATCCGGGCAACTCAGGCGGAGCATTAGTTGATAGTCGTGGCGCATTAATAGGCATAAATTCAGCTATTCTTAGCAGAAGCGGCGGAAATAACGGCATAGGCTTTGCAATCCCGTCTGATATGGTAAAAGATGTCGCACAAAAATTAATTAGCGACGGCAAAATCGAACGCGGTTATATCGGTGTTAGTATAAGCGATCTAACAAAAGATCAAAAAGAAGTTTATAAAAACACAGAAGGTGCTTTAATTATGGGAGTAGAAAAAGATCTTCCAGCAGATAAAGCAGGTATCAAAAGAGGTGATTTGATAACAAAAGTCGATGGCAAAACAATCAAAAATTCAAACGATCTTAAAAATTTAATCGGCTCAATGCCGCCAAATAAAACTATCGAAGTAGAATTCGAACGCGACAAAACTATGAAAACAGCTAAAATCAAGCTAGATAGTATGAGTGGCGATGAAAAAAGTTCTAGCAGTAAAGGCGGAAGCGCGATTGACGGACTTAAACTTAGCAATCTAAATGATGAGCTTCGCCAAAAATATCGCCTTGATAGTGATATTAACGGGGTTTTGATAACTGGCGTTGAAGACGATTCAAAAGCAGAGGAATTTGGATTTAAAGTCGGCGATGTCATAATACAAATCGGTCAAAAAGATGTCAAAAATATCGAAGATTTCAATAAACTTGTAAAAGATTACAAAGGTCAAAAAACTCTAGTTTGGGTTATTAGAAATAGAATTCCACAAGGTTTAGTTATAAAATAATCTAAATTTACACTAATTCGGAGCAAATTTGCTCCGAATTTCTTACAAATTTCAAATTTAATCCTTATTTTGCTATAATCAAGCCCAAAAAAGGAAAAACAATGATAAAAATTTTAATGATTGAAGATGATACCGAGCTTGCCGAGATTTTATCTGATTATTTAACCCCTTTTGATATGGAAGTTACTATCGTAGAAGATCCTTATGTCGGACTTTCTAAAATAAGAGCAAAGCTAGAAAATTTTGATTTGATTATTTTGGATTTGACCTTACCGGGTATGGACGGACTTGAAGTTTGCAAAGAAATTCGCAAAACAAACAATATACCGATTATCATTTCAAGCGCAAGACACGATTTAACCGATAAAATAAATGCTTTTGATTTTGGGGCTGATGATTATCTGCCAAAGCCTTATGATCCAAAAGAGTTACTAGCTAGGATAAAAAGCCATATTCGCCGCCAACAAAGCTTAGGCGTAGCGTCAAATTTAGCACCGCAAAATAAAGATTTGGTGCTAAATGAATTCGAACATATCATAACCCTAAAAGGCAAAGAGATAAATTTGACGGTTGCAGAATATGACATTTTACGCTATTTAATAAAAAAAGAAGGTGGCGCAATCACACGAGAAGAGCTTATTTATAACTGCGCTTCGATCGATGAAGATTCGACTATTAAAAGCATAGATGTCATCATCGGGCGAATTCGCCACAAACTAGGAGAAGATCCAAAAAATCCAAAATATATCCACGCTATTCGCGGAGTAGGATACAAACTAATCCAATGAGACGAAATTCGATTTTTTTTACGATAACTTTCATATTTGTTTTGGCTATCGTGGCTATTTCGATAATGTTTTGGTGGCTTATCGGATACGACAAAGAAAACTACCGTAGAGAGTTAAATACTCGCTATGAAATCGTAACAAATTTATATCTTTATAAAATGAATAACTTAATCAGCGAGAGCGAATTTAAACGCCAAATGCAAAATTTTAAAATTCCCGAAGTCCAGGACGAACCAACAAAAAATGAAGTTTTAACTAAAAGCGAAAATTTATACGAAATGGCGACAAGTTTGGGCTCAGGAGCTATTTTATATTTTGAAAAAAAACATTATTTAAAAATCGAACGAAAAAATGAGCTTATTTTACTTTATGACTCAGAGTATCAACCTTATCGTTATGACTTTTTTAGGCTGATTTATTTTGCCGTTTTAATTACACTTTTGGTAACTTATATCTTTACGATACGAAAAATCAAACCACTTCGCAAACTAAAAAGAGAGATTAATAAATTTGCTAACGGCGATTTAAATATAAAAGATGTTAGCGTTGGAAATAACGAAATTTCCGATGTTTCAAAGGCATTTTATGATTCGGTTATGCAGATTAAAAAATTAAATGAATCTAGACATTTATTTTTGCGAAATATTATGCACGAGCTTAAAACGCCCATCACAAAGGGACGAATCGCAACCGAGATGATAGAAGAAAGCAAAAATAAAGATCGTTTGATTTCGGTTTTTGAAAGATTAGAAAATTTGATTAACGAATTTGCCGCTGTTGAAAGGGCGACTTCTGGCATAAATTTAGATAACTTTATAGATTGTAGCGTTGAAGATATAGTAAATGAAGCCATTGATTTAGCAATGTGCGACAAAGAGAGAGTAAATTTGGAAAATCCGCTCAAACTTAGTATAAATGTCGATTTTAAGCTATTTTCGATAGCCGTTAAAAATATCATCGACAACGGCTTAAAATATGGTAGCGATAAAAAAATTCGCATAGTAGCAAATGCAAAATGCTTAGATTTTATCACAAACGGGGAACCTTTGAGTAAGGATTTTAAATTTTATATAGAACCTTTTGCGAAAGGCGAAAATGCCAAACAAAGCTTCGGGCTTGGACTTTATATCGTAGATAGTATCTTAAAAGCTCACGGCTTAGAGCTAACATATCGCCACGAAAACGGCGAAAATATTTTTAGTTTTGAAAATTTACATAGTATTACTACTCTATATAATATAAATTTATAAACTCGGTTTTATAGCTAAAAAGTCACAAAACTTTTTTTGTGGTACTATCTCTTTATATAGTCGTTTTGGTTATATTCTTTTGCGTCGTTAAAATCTTTTAAAAGCTTTACAACCGTTCCGCTAAGCAATAAAATAGCAATCAAGTTTGGAATAACCATAAGTCCGTTAAAAAGATCGGCTAATTCCCAAACAAGGTCGATTTTAAGAAGCGAACCCGTAAAGACAAAAGCGATAACTAAAATTTGCAAAAATATAATGCTTTTTGGTCCAAATAGATAGCGAACATTGATTTCAGCGAAATAATACCAGCTCATAATTGTCGTAAATGCAAAAAACAAAAGACAAATTGCTACAAAGCTATAACCGATGCTTTTTCCCAAAAGATGCGAAGAAAAGGCTTCTTGCACAAGCGCAATTCCACTAAAAACTGCTGTTCCGTCAGCATTAAAGCTTACTACGCCAGAAGTTAAAATCACAAAAACGGTAATGTTTAAAACTATGAAAGTATCTATAAAAACACTTATAACGCCTAGCATTGCCTGATCTACTGGGTGTTTTACCTGTGCAACTGCGTGAGCGTGCGGGGTTGAGCCCATACCTGCTTCATTACTAAAAAGCCCCCTAGCTACGCCGTATCGCATAGCAGCAGCTATACTAGCTCCTGTTACGCCACCCCACGCAGCAGACGGATCAAAAGCTACTTTAATGATAAGTGCAAATGCGTTTGGAAGCTCAGAAATATTTGCTCCTATTATACAAAGCCCAACAATAATGTATAAAATCGCCATTAACGGCACTACTTTTTCAGCAACCCTTGCGATAGTCTTAACACCGCCTATAAAAATCACACCACAAACTATGGCTAAAAGTGCGCCAAAAAAGCGTTTATCTATATCAAAAGCCTTGCTAAATCCATCGCTTATGGCGTTTGCTTGAACCATATTTCCCATACAACCAAGTGCCAAAATAATAGCAATAGCAAAAAATATAGCCAAAATTTTGCCAAATTTACCGCCGATACCTGGCGAAATATAAAACGCAGGACCGCCTATTAGATGACCGCTTTTATCCCTTTGGCGATAAACTTGCGCTAAGCAAATTTCAGCGAAATTTGTCGCCATACCAAAAAATGCAGCTAACCACATCCAAAAAATAGCTCCCGGACCACCCATAATGAGTGCTGTTGAAGCTCCCACTAAATTTCCCGTGCCTACTTGTGCTGCAATCGCGGTGGTAATTGCCTGAAATGAGCTCATGCCATGTTTTCCTGCCTTTTCGCCGTGCAGTGAAAAATCTCCAAAAAGTCTTTTTGAAGCTTGTTTAAATTTAAAAATTTGAACAAATTTAAGTCTGATTGTAAAGTAAATTCCAGTACCACAAAGCAGAGTAATCAAAAAATATGGTCCCCAAATAAATGAATTTAGTTCGGTTACAAATTTGGTTAAATTTTCCATTAAAGTGCCTTTTTTATGCCTTAATTTTATTTTAAAAAACTTGTTATTTTACTTATTTAAGGCTTAATATAACTTAAAATTTGATAAATTTAAGTTATTTTTTATTTGGAAATTTTAATTCACTTTCCCAAATCCTGCGAAGCGATTTGAAGTAAGACAGCTTTTATCATTTCTTTTACAAACAACTATATAGCTATTTTCGATTTTTTTGCCGTTTAAATGGATATTTTTCTTATTTAAATTCATATAATCACTTTTATTTTTTCCGCGCGTATTATGCACAAAGCGAATTCGTCCGTCAGGGTAAATTTCGCGGATAACGCCGATATGGCTAATCTCGCCGTTTATTTTATGTTTATTTGTGCGAAGCGTATTTTGAAAAAATACCAAATCACCGATTTGTGGTTTTTCGTTGCTTAGGCGTTTTTTGTTCCTATAATAATTAAAAATCGCCTGAGTTTTGCGTTTATTTGTGTAAAATTTATTTAGTTCGTTATTATCAAAAAAAACCGACTTATGCTCATTATTTAGCACAGTTATAAATCCGCTACAATCCCCACCCTTTTTCGTGCCGATATATTTATCAATACTAGCAAATAAATTAGCATGTTTTTTTGCCCTTTGTTCCGGGCTTTGAGCTAAAAGCAGTGCTTCAAATTCTTTATCTAACTCAAAAAATTCCGCTTCACTTATATCATTATACGGGCTTTTAAAAAGCGAACAGCCGATAAAAAGTATCGCAAAAAGAAATAAATTTACAAATTTAAACATATCAAATTCCTAAATTTTAGTTTTCACGAAAGCGATTTTAACATAAAAAAATAATGAAATGGTTAATTTATAAGCTAAATTTTGTATAATTATAGGATTTTTTATTTTGGAGAGATTATGTATTACTTACAAATTCAAGGCGGAAGCAAACTTAGCGGCGAAGTGAAAATCAGCGGTGCAAAAAACGCTGCATTGCCACTTATCGCACTTACTATACTATCTAAAAACGAAGTAAATATTAAAAATTTGCCCGATGTTTCTGACATAAAAACACTTATTTTATTACTTTCAAATTTGGGTTCAAAATTTGAATTTATTACGCCAAATCACGCTAAAATCGATACGAAATCTATAAATTCGACAAAAGCAACTTATGACATAGTTCGCAAAATGAGAGCTTCGATTTTAACCCTAGGTCCGCTACTTGCTAGATTTGAGCATTGTGAAGTAAGTTTGCCGGGGGGTTGCGCGATTGGGGCTAGACCTATTGATTTGCATTTAAGTGCATTAGAAAAAATGGGTGCAAAAATCGACATTAAAGAAGGCTATGTCGTTTGCGATGCAAAAGGCGGTTTAAAGGGCGCAAATATATCTTTTGATAAAGTAACCGTTACAGGAACGGAAAATATCATCATGGCAGCAGCCCTAGCGCACGGAGAAACAAAGCTAATAAATGCCGCAAAAGAACCAGAAGTGGTTGCACTTTGCGAAGCTTTGGTAGAAGCAGGAGTAAAGATTAGCGGTGTCGGAACCGATGAAATAACGATACAAGGAAGCGGCGGAGAGCTACTTGATATAAAAGAAATCAGCGTAATCCCCGATCGCATAGAAGCAGGAACCTACCTTTGCGCTGGTGCCATTACAAAATCAAAAATCACCGTAACTAGCGTAAATCCAAATCATTTGGGCGCAGTTTTGGCTAAATTTGAAGATATGGGCTTTAAATTTGAGATAAATAACGATAAAATCACTATTTTGCCGCCTGAAATAATAAAACCTGTTAAAATCACAACTGCTGAATATCCGGGCTTTCCGACCGACATGCAAGCGCAATTTATGGCACTAGCGTGTGTGGCTAAGGGCACAAGTGTCATCGACGAAAGGCTTTTTGAAAATCGCTTTATGCATGTCAGCGAACTTTCACGCATGGGAGCCGATATTAAACTAAACGGACATATCGCCACCATTAACGGCAAAGCTTTAAATTCAGCCGATGTTATGGCGACTGACCTGCGTGCTAGTTCTGCACTTGTTTTGGCTGCTCTTGTAGCAAACGGCACGACAAAAGTACATAGAATTTATCATCTAGATCGTGGTTATGAAAAACTCGAAGAAAAATTTCGAAAACTTGGCGCAAAAATAGAAAGGCTTGAAGAGTGAAAAGCTTAGATGAAGCGATAAATTCGGTAATCTCGTGCTTAAATTTAAACCTAAAAAGCGAATTTGTAAATTTAAATGCAGCTTTGGGACGAGTTTTAGCTACGGATTTTAAGGCATTACGAAATTCACCCGTTTTTGATAACTCTGCACTCGACGGATATGCCTATAATGTCTCATTTAAGGGCGAATTTTTGCAACTAGTAGAACCTACTATTTTTGCAGGTTGCAAAGAAATTTATAAAATAAAAGAAAACGAAGCACAAAAAATAATGACCGGCGCACCCTTTCCAAAAGGCGCAAATTCGGTAATTCGCCTTGAAGATGCTGAATTTGAAAACGGAAAATTAAAAATGCCAAAAGATCCAAAATTCGGCGACGGACACCGAAAAATGGGCGAAGAATTCGCTAAGGACGAAATTCTCATAAAAAAAGGCGAAATTTTAACTCCGCAAAAAATAATGCTTTTAGCTTCGCAGGGCGTAAGCAAAATAGAAGTTTTTACTAAACCCAAAATCGCCCTATTTTCAAGCGGAGATGAGCTTTTAAATTTAGGGCAAGAAGCTGGTAATTTTGGCATTTTTGATGCAAATTCTCATGGCATAGTCTCCTTGCTTTTATCTAACGGCTTTGAGTGCGAGAATTTAGGCATTATAAAAGATGATTATGGCGTGGTTTTGGATACTTTGAAAAAGATTTGCAAAAACTATGACATTATCATTACAAGCGGCGGTGCTAGTGTCGGAGAAGCCGATTTTATGGAAAAAGTAGCACAAAAACTTGGCTTTGAAAATATTTTAAATGGAGTAAATTTAAAACCGGGCGGAAAGCCTATGAAATGCTTCAAAAATGGCGAAAAACTATTTTTTATTCTTCCTGGAAACCCTATGGCGGCTTATATTTTATCACTTGTTTTTATGTTGCCAATTTTAAGGTATTTAAGCGGAAATTCGCGCTTTAAAAATATCGAATTTAACGCCGTTTTGAAAGGAAATTTAAAATTTAGCCCAAAAAGAGTAAATTTGATTTTGGGCGAATTTAATGAAGGTAAATTTATCCCAAAATTTGATAAATTTAGCTCTTTTATGATCTCGCCGTTAGCAAATTCTAGCTTTGTTTTTTTAACTCCGCTTGGTAAAGAGTGCCTAAATAACGGCGATTTAATAAAAATTTTAAAGGCATATTGACAAATGAAAAAAATTTTAGTAAAATCACATTTCTTTTTTTGCGGGAATAGCTCAGTGGTAGAGCGCGACCTTGCCATGGTCGATGTCGCGAGTTCGACTCTCGTTTCCCGCTCCACTTCCTTTTTTAAAAGATCTCAAAAATGAAAATCTTAGTTTGCATTAGCGGTGCTAGTTTTGCTAGTTTGGGGCTTGATTTATTACGAAATTTATCAAATACAAATCACGAAATTTACGCAATTATAAGCCAAAATGCAAAAATAGTTTTACAAAAAGAAGAAAATATCAAATTTGATAAAAACGAATTTAAAAATGCCATCTTTTTTGATGATGACGATTTAAGCGCAAGTGTCGCGTCAGGGTCATTTGGCATAGAAAAAACGATAATAGCGCCGTGCTCTGTAAATTCTCTTGCAAAAATCGCCAACGGAATTTGCGATACGCTTATCACACGAGCCGCCGCAGTTGCACTAAAAGAGCAAAAAAGGCTGATTTTAGGTGTCAGGGAAATGCCATTTAGCCCTATTTCGCTTCGCCAAATGAGCGAACTAGCAAATTTAGGCACAATAATCGCACCGCCGGTAGTCGCAAACTACGCAAACTGCGAGAATTTAGGTGATTTAAAAAATTTTATAATCGGAAAGTGGCTTGATTTATTAAATATTGAAAATGAAATTTATAAGAGGTGGAAATGATGAAATCGTGCATTTATCCGGGGACTTTTGATCCTATTACAAACGGACATGTTGATATTATAACACGGGCTTTGGGAATTTTTGATAAAGTCTATGTGGCAGTGGCAAAAAGCGAGAGCAAAAGTCCTATGTTTGAGCTTGATTTTCGCATAAAAATGGTAAAAGTTGCCCTAAAAAATATACCAAATGTCGA
>JAFUFY010000053.1 GCA_017469645.1 Campylobacter sp.
GGAAGGGGGCGCTTCGCAAGTCAGCCCCCTTCCCCCTTAAAAGACAATTTGCAGTGTAATTAAATTTACAAAATATTTGACCTTAAATTTATTGAATTGCTTCGCTGTCTTGCGATGACAAGTTATGATATTTACAAATTTGTTAATTTTGCTTTTTTCGAATTTAAAAAATAAACCGCAAACAAAACGCAAAAGCTAATTATAAGCATAATTCCCGCATAAATGTGCGCTAAGCGAAAATCTAACAACTCAACAGCTTCATAAATAGCGATACTTGCGACTTTTGTTTTATCACTAACACTTCCGCCTATCATCAAAACTACGCCAAATTCGCCCATTGTGTGAGCAAAACTTATCACAAGTGCCGTTAAAAGCGATGGTTTAATAGACGGCAAAGCAACCCTAAAAAGCGTTTGTAATCGACCTTTTCCGAGCGAATAACTAGCTTCGATCAAATTTTTATTTAGGCTTCGAAAGCCCGAAACCAAAGGCTGAAACATAAACGGAAGCGAATAAATGCAACTAGCAATTACCAAACCGCTAAAATTAAAAACTAAGCGAATTCCAAAGGTTTCATCAAAAAATTTGCCAAAAAACGAGTAAGGCGATAAAAAAACCAAAAGATAAAAACCAAGTACCGACGGCGGCAAAACAAGCGGCAGTGAAATCACAGCTTCAAGTGCGTTTTTTCCCTTAAAATCGCGATATGCCATAAAATAAGCCAACGGCAAAACCAAGATAAATAAAATCAAAGTGGTGATAAAAGATAGTTTTAACGAAACCCAAAACGGCGTATAATCAAGCTTCATAAGCGTTTCTATCATTTTTCTACCTTTTTTAAATTTAGCAAATACGCCTTTGCGCTTAGACTTACTTCATCTCCAACTTGCAAATTCTTAGCTTCAAATTCACTCAAAACCACTTCGCAAAGCTGATTTCCCACAGCCACAACTGCCACAAAAACGCTGTCTTTTTGCGAAATTTCAACGATTTTTCCTAAAAACGAAAACTTTTGCGAACCAAGCGTTTTTAAAAAAACTTCGCTTGGCGTCCCGCTTTTTATAACTCGTCCGTTTTCAATCTCAAAAACTATATCGCAAAGCTTGTAAATCTCGCTAACATCGTGGCTGACGATGATTATCGTGGGTTTATAAATTTGATGAATTTTTAGCAAATAATCTTGAATTTTGCTTCGCATTGTGTTATCAAGCGCACTTAACGGCTCATCTAAAAGCAGAATTTTTGGATCTTGCATCAATGCTCTTGCTAGTGCAACGCGTTGTTTTTGACCACCTGAAAGCTCGGAAATTTGCGAATTTGCGTGATTCTCAATCTCTAATAAATTTAAAAGTTTGTTCGCTTTTTTGAGATCATTTTTTGCAAAAAGCAAATTTTTTATGACACTCATATTTTCAAAAAGCGCGTAATCTTGAAATAAAAATCCGATTTGTCTTTTTTGCGGCGGCATAAAAAATTTATCGTCAAATAGCGTTATTTCGCCGTTTATTATCTCGCCGCTATCAGCCTTTTGGAAACCTGCTATTAAACGCAAGAGCGTCGTTTTACCGCTTCCGCTTTTGCCGTAAAAACATGCAATTTTGCCTTTTGGAATTTGCAAATTTGCTTCGATTTTAAATTTATCGCCGAATTTTTTAACGCAATTTATACTAATCATAAAACCTCATCGATAAACAGCGAAGTCGCCTTTATATAGGCGTAAATTTGCAAATTTTGGCTTAAATTTAATCTTTTTGCAGACGCAGTTGTGATTATACTTTCAAAAATATCATCTGAATTTAATGCTTTTAAATTTACTACGCTTAAAATCTCGCCGATAGTGATATTTTGGATAATACAACCAATTTCATTGCTTAAAGAACAATTTTGAAGTTTTTCTAGACTTAAAATCACTTCCGAGCTTTTAAATCCGAGCTTTACGCACGAATTTATCGATAAATTTGCAGGAATTTCTAAACTAACCATAGTTAGTTTTCCAAATTTAGCACCGAATTTAAGGGCATTTATACCCTTAAATTCGTTAATTTCTTCTAATTTTGCTTCAATCATTAAAAATCATATCCATATTTGGCAAAAATTTCCTTACCTTTTTCGCCTAAGATAAAATCATAAAAAGCCTTTGCTTCGGCGTTGTTTTCGGCTTTTTTCAGGATTACGATGCCTTGTGCGATAGGGTCATATAAACTATTATCGACAAGCACAAAATTTACACCTTCTTTATACTCTGCCATTTTTGGCGAATACATAGAACTAGCCGCCACAAAACCCACATCTGCTGCGCTCATAGCTTGTGAAAGTGCATCGCCTATGCTTTTTGCTTCTACGATTTTGGCTTTGATTGTATCATAAATTCCTGCTTTTTGGAAGGCTGCTACACTTGCAGCGCCATAAGGAGCGGTTTTTGGGTTTGCGATTGAGATTGATTTTACCTTTTCATCTTTTAAAACTTCCAAACCTTGCGTTAAATTTAGTTCTCTAACGCTAAACATAGCAACTTTGCCTTTTGCGTAGGTTACGGCTTCATTTATGGCAAATCCATCTTTGAAAAGATTGTTCGCAAAGTCCATATCTGCTGCCATAAAAATGTCAAACGGAGCTCCGTTTTTAATCTGTGTGCTTAAAGCACCGCTTGCACCAAGGCTCACATTTAGCGTAATCTCTGGGTGAGTTTTGGCAAATTCAGCCTTAATCTCATCAAATGCGTAAGTGGTATTTGCAGCAGCTGCGATACTTACTTCGCCCCCATTTGCAAAAACTGCAACTAAAAGTCCTAAAAATAGTGATTTTGCAGAAAATTTCATTTTCTATTCTCCTTATAAAAATTGTAAAATTGATTTTATATTATGTATGCTTTTATATAACTTAATTTTATTAAAATTATTATATATAGTATTTTTAATTATTTTTATATAAATTTATATATAATTATTACAAATTTAAAATCTATTTTTATAAATCAAAAATTAACATTTATTTTCTAAAAAAATGCTACAATGTCGCTTTGATATTGACAATAAAGCTTTAAATTTATAGAATTTGAAGTTTTTTTAAATTTAAAAATAAGGATAAAAGTTGAAATTTGCACTTGCCTTTTTACTTTGTTTTAGCGTTTTGGTCGCTAACCCAAACGAAGCCGAATTTGACGAATTCGAAAGCGAATTTGGCACTACGCAGGTTTTTGATCCGCTCTCAGGCTATAATCGCATTATGACAAATGTAAATGACGCATTTTACGGCTATTTAATGCGACCATTGGCAATGGGTTATGATTTTGTCATGCCTGATCCCATTCAAGGCGCATTTAGCGATTTTTTTGACAATCTTATGTATCCGATGAGATTAGTAAATAACCTTTTACAGGGCAAATTTGCAAATTCTTGGGACGAGACAAAACGATTTTTGATAAATACAACCATAGGTTTTGCTGGACTTAGTGATGCTGCTACAAAGCATTTTAATATCCCAAAACACGATGAAGACTTCGGTCAAACACTTGGTTTTTGGGGAATTCCTGCTGGTCCTCATATAGTTTGGCCAATTTTGGGACCTAGCAATCTAAGAGACACATTTGGTCTAGTTGGGGATTATTTTACAAATCCTGTTAATTATATCCACGACGACGGCACGGCTCTTGGGCTAAATGTATTTAATAAATTTAACGAATTTTCACTAGATCCCGATCAATATGAAAATATCAAAAAAGGCGTTGTTGATCTTTATCCGTTTTTGCGCGATTCTTACGAGCAAAGACGAAATTACCTAATAAAGGAGTAAAAAATGAAAATTTTAAAAATTATCCTAGCAATTTTTTGCCTAAACGCTTTTGCTTTTGCAATCGATAAAAGCGAGATTAAGCCTGTTATGAGCGACAAAGTTGCAAACGCTGTTTCGATTTTAAAAGATAATGCAATCTCAAAAGAAAACAAGCCAAAGCAAATTTTTGCTCTTTTTGACTCGCTTTTTGATTACAAAACTATGGCAAAACTTTCGCTTTCAAAGCATTATAAAAGCCTAACGCCGGAGCAAGTGGCTAAATTTAACGAAGCTTACGAAGCGCACCTAAAACAAACTTTTATCGACAAACTTGCCCTTTATACAAACCAAGAGATGAAAGTTATAAACGCAACAGAGCCAAATGAAAAAAGAGTTTATCTAAAAACCGAAATCATCGGCGAAGATAAAAACTATCCGATTGATTTTAAATTTTTTCCAAGCGAAAACGACTGGCGTATTTACGATGTCGATATTTTGGGCATTAGCTTAGTGCAAACTTACCGCTCGCAGTTTGGCGATGTCGTCGAAAATGTAAGCTTTGATGAACTTTTAAAAAGACTAAGTCAAACAAATTTGCCAGATAACAAATGAGCCAAATTTTTAGAATTTTAGTCAATTTTCCCAAAGCCGTATTAGCGATTTTTACGGCTTTGACACTCTTTTTTGCATATTATTCAACCAAACTTGAAATAGACGCTTCAAGCCAAACTTTGCTTTTAGAGCATGATAAAGATTTAGAAATTTGGCGTGAAGTTTCAAAACGCTACGAAAGTCCGAATTTTTTGGTTATCGCTTACACTCCAAACGACGATTTGCTAAGCCAAAATTCGTTAAATAAAATCCGTGCAATCTCAAATGAAATTCGCAAATTTGACTTTGTTGATAGTGTCTTAGATATTACGAGCGTTCCGCTTTTGCAAAATAAAGAAAATCAGCAAATTTCAGATCTCATATCGCATATTCCGACCCTTGATGACAATGATACCGACATTAAAATGGCAAGGCGCGAGTTTGAAACTAGTCCGTTGTATGCTTCAAATTTGGTTAGCAAAGACCTTAAAACCACAGCCATAATGATAAATTTAAAGCCAAATTTAAAGTATGACGAATTTTTACAAAAAAAAGAGATATTAGGCAAAAAAGAGTTAAATTCAACAATCACAAATGACGAAAAAATCGAGCTTATAGAGCTAAATAAGGAATTTAAAATTTACCGCGATGCCAATCGCATAAAAGAACACGACGACCTAGCGCAAATTCGTGCCGTCGTCGTAAAATACAAAAACGACGGCTTAAAAGAAAGCCTATTTTTAGGCGGTATGAACTTAATCGCTGATGATATGATGAATTTTGTGCGAAACGACATTGGCACTTACGGCGTTTTGAGCTGTTTGCTTTTGCTTTTTTGTTTTTGGCTCTTTTTCCGTCAGCTCAAATTCGTCCTAATCGCCCTTGTGATATGCGTTTATAGCGCACTTTTAGCCAGCGGCTTGTTTGGATTTTTGGGATTTGAAGTTACGGTTATTAGCTCAAATTATATCGCACTTCAACTCATCATCACGGTTTCAGTTTGCATACATTTAATCGTATCTTATAGAGAATATTTAAGCAAATTTCCAAATTTCACGCAAAATCAGCTTGTTTATGCAGTTTTAAAAGATCGCGCAAAGCCATGCTTTTTCGCCATTTTTACGACCATTGTCGGATTTTTCTCGCTGATTTTATGCGACATTAAGCCTGTCATTTCGCTTGGCATTATGATGAGTGTGGGTATAGCTATCTCGCTGATTACGGCATTTATCCTGTTTTCTTCTATTATTTTACTGACTAAAAAAACGCCGATTGAGCGTAAATTTGAAGAGCATTTTAAATTTACCGAATTTTGCGCGAATTTAGCCATAAATCACAGAAAGGCTATTTACGCCGTTTGCGTTGCTAGCGTTTGTGTTGGATTATTTGGCATTTCAAAGCTAAAAGTCGAAAACAGCTTCATCGGATATTTTAAAGAAAGCACCGAAATTTACGGCGGTATGGCGGTAATCGATAAAGAGCTTGGCGGCACGGTTCCGCTTGATGTCGTTATTAAATTTGGCAATAATTCGGCACAAAATTCGCAAATTTCGCAAAGCGGAGATGATGAATTTGACGAATTTGAAGCTGAATTTGCCGAAAATCAAAACAAAGCCCAGTATTGGTTTAGTAGCGATAAAATGCGTATTATCAACAAAACGCACGATTTTTTAAAAGAGCAAGAATTTATCGGAAATGTCGGCTCTCTCTCGACTTTGCTTAAAATCGGCAAAAATTTAAATGACGGCAAAGAACTTGATGATTTTATGCTTGCTGTTATGTATAACGAACTCCCTGAAAACTACCGAAAAATGGTGCTTAGCCCATATATCAACATAGAAGCAAACGAAGCACATTTTGCTATTCGCACGGTCGATAGCGACAAAAATTTACGCAGAAATGAATTTTTAAAAAATCTTAACGCAAATTTGCAAAATTTACTCGCAAACGACGGAGTCAGCGTGCAGGTCAGTGGCGTAATGGTGCTTTATAATAATATGCTTCAAAGCCTTGTAAGTTCGCAGTTTGGCACACTTAGTTTCACGCTTTTGGTGCTATTTGCGATATTTATAGTGATTTTTAAAAGCCTTAAATTTGCGCTTATGGCGATAGTTGTAAATTTAATCCCGTTGTCGCTTGGTTTTGGCATTATGGGGCTAGTTGGAATTCCGCTTGATATTATGAGTATTACGATTGCTGCTATTAGCATAGGAATGGGCGTTGATAACTCTATTCACTACATTCATCGCTACAAACAAGAAATCGCTTCAAATTCGGCGCAAAATGCCGTGCTAAATAGCCACAAAAGTATCGGTTATGCTATGTATTACACTTCATTTGCCGTTATTTTGGGATTTAGCGTTATGAGCATTAGCAACTTTTGGCCGACGATTTATTTTGGGCTTTTGATTGATTTGGTTATGGCGTTGTTACTGCTTGGGGCGCTGATAATACTACCGTCGCTAATCCTAACCTTTGGTAAAAAGGTTTCTTAGTTTGAGATGAGCCTAGCTTTTGCGTGATTTTGTAAATTTCTCACTCAATAGGCATACCAGCCTTATCTCGTTCGAAATTTACTGCAAAACAAGCGAAGCGTTTTTTCGCAAATCGAAAAATGTTTCCTTGAAAACACGCAAAATCGTCGGCATAAATTTATCAAATTTGCGGTGAATTATTTTGTATCCATTGTCATTGCGAGAAAACGAAGTTTTCGAAGCAATCGCCAGTGCTAAAATTATAAATTTACAAATTTCTTTCTTTCCATTGTCATTGCAAAAATTTAAGATAAATTTGCTATAATTTCGCTCTTTGGAGAGTATGACGACTTGGTAGCGTCCGCGGACTTCAAATCCGATGAAAGTGCGATTGATCGTGCTTTGGAGGGTTCGATTCCCTCACTCTCTCGCCACATCAAATTTAATTATTTTCCACAAAACGCCACGAATTTTAACTATAAATTCTCATTTTCCAAACCAACTTTCCTGTCATACCCGATATTTTTCTCAAATTCGCTAAGCCGCATGTAAATGGAGCGAAGTTCGGTTATCGTCGTCCAGTTATTTGTAAAAACGCTGAAACTTTGGCGAACTTGGTTAAATGCGTTGCTAACTTGGATTAGCACTCCAAAAGTGATAAGCTTCATAAAAAGCCCTGGACCCATGATGAGATACGGCACGATGACAAGCACTTGCGAGTAAGTGTGAAGCCAAGTATCAAAATACAAATAGTGCAAAAATAGCTTATGATAGTTGTGTTTTAGCTTGTCAAAAAGTGTCTGAATTTTCTCTTCGCCGCCGTAGTTTTGCTTATCTTCTTCGGCGAAAACAAGCTCTTTTCTAAATGCTGCTTCGACCTTTTGGTTGTTGTATTCAAGGCGCGGCAAATACCAGCCAACTAGCCACGAAATGGCTAACCCACCCACGCTGACCACCAAAGCAACCCAAACAAGAGATCCCGGAATATCTTTGATATAAGGTATATTTACACCTGAGCTTAGCCCCCATAAAATGGGGATAAACGCAAATAGCGTCATAAACGCATAGATGATTTTCACGCCGATTTCTTCGAGTGTCCTTGTGAAACGATAAATGTCTTCTTGAATCCGTTGTGAGCTACCTTCGATGTCGTGCTTGACCTTTCGCCAGTGCGTAATATAAGCAAATGTCATCGCTTCTCGCCACTTAAAAACCCAAACTCTGGTTAGATAGCGTTCAATCACAATCGCCACGATAAAAGGCAACGCAATCTGCAAAAATACAAACATTTGCTCGTAAAAATCGTCGATTGTGTGCTTGTCGATCTCACCGCCCATATCGTAAAATGTGCGATACCACTCGTTGAGTTTGACATTTAGCGTAGTTTGATAATAATTTAGCAAAATAATGCAAATAAGCCCTGCGTAAGCTAAAAACCGCCACTTTTTGCTTTTGAAAAATGAAGCAAACATTTTTTACCTTTGTAAATTTATAAAAGCGAGATTTTAGCAAATTTGATATTAAAGTGCAATTTAAAGCAAAATCGAACAAATTTGAGAATTTGATTTGAATTTAATATCTAAAAATATAAAAAATCAACTTGAAATTTATTATTTTTAATCCCTTAATTATCTATTATGGTGGGCAAGGATGCCCACCCTACGGCTACGGCGTTAAAATGATGGAGTGAATTCATCAAATACAAATTCGCCTTTATTTGTCTTAATTTTAACTTCTAATATTTCATCGTATTTGCACATAGGATATAATTTAAGAATGTTTCCATATTCAATGACAGTTTGTTTTCCGCCTTTTTTTGTTTCTTGTATCAATTCATTTATTTCCATGTTAGTCCATGCCGGTGGTCTAACATATACTTTGCATTTTCCTCTATTTACCTCAATTTGATCCAATTTAATATCATCTTTTGCCTGTATCGATAAATAGGCAAATTCAATACTTCCCCTATACTCAGGACCTATTTTTAACTTAAATGGCTCACTGGCATTAAGCTGTATAGCCAAACCAAACAACAAGGTAATTAAACCTAAAATTTTGCTTTTCATCTTATCTCCTTTTAAGTTATGATTTTTGGTAACAATATCGAACCTAGCAGATTTAAAATTATGCCAGTTAGTGATTTTTTATCCGGAATAAATTCTTTTACTTGCTGCCAAGTCGTTTTTGTTTCTTTTAATTTTTTCTTTATTTCATCACAGTTTTTTATGTGTTTTTGGACTATACCTTTAACATTTTCATCTCCAATTAATTCAAAAATAACATTTATATTTACTTTGATTATCTCTGAATTAAAACTAAAATCTGCATAATAACCAAGCTTTTTTATGCGACCTATAAAAATATCTCTTTGAACCGAATTTTCAAGCCCAAAAACTATTTCGCCTTTCTCAAAGTCAATTTTGCTTTTACTATTTTCTTTACTTAAACTATCCAAAATTTCTTTTATAATTTCATCATCATCTTTTTTTCCATAACGCAAATGAGCGTTTAGACATAGTGTTTTTACTCTAGTATCAGTTATTTTTAACTGCCTTGATTTTTCATAATTAGACACAGCTAAATACGGCTCCAAAAGACTAAAAACCAAAATATCTATCTCACTTTTATTAAGTGAGCCAAAACTGCCAGCGAGATAATTCACCAAAAAGTTTTCCGTAAATTCTTTATAGAATTTATCTTTATTTTCTATTTTTATTATAAAAACAGGTAATTGTGAATTTTGCATAATCCATTTTACTCCAAAGCAAACAGCTCTACAAAAATAAAACTCTATTATTATAGATTGATACGAAATTATAATCAAGCTAAACTTAAAAATCTATTATAGTAGAGTTTTAAGTATGGAAAATGAAGTAGAAATTCAAAAAGTAGAAATAAACGAATTTTATAAACTAATCGGAAAAAATGTCGCCAAAATTCGAAAAAGCAAAAACATATCACAACTTGAATTAAGTCTAAAACTTGGTTATAAATCAGTTTCTTTGGTATCAGGTGCTGAAATTTGCTACAACGGCGTTCATTTTAATCTCGAACATCTTTATAAAATCTCAAAAATCCTAAACACAAATATAAATGAATTTTTTGTAAAAACTTCAAACTAACTTGCAAATTTTGCATTTTGGCTCTTTGTTAAAATTTATTTGAATTTCTGCAAAATTTTTAAATTCATAGCACGCGATAATATCGATAAATTTCATTTTTAATTACAAAAAACTAGCACCGTAGGGTGGGCATCCTTGCCCACCGAAAATATGCAAATTCGCTTTTGATAAACGGCTTCGCAAATTCTCACAATGACGAATTCTAGCAAATTTAAATTCAGGTCGTATCGCCAAAAGCGATACGAAATAGTGAAAATTTAGGCTCGTAGCTTAAAAATTTAATTTTTCGGATTTAAAATAGCTGTGAAAAAATTACCCGTATCAACTAGGCTCAAAATCGCCTTTATATCGTCATTTGTGATAGAATTTATGCTTTTTTCATATTTGCTCTCATTGTAAATCGGAAAGCCCCAAAGTCCGTATCCGCTTAAATTCGCTATCCAAAACGGCGCATTTTGGGCATTTCGCTTGATAGAGAGAATTTTTGCCTTTTTTGCGTTTTCTAAAACACTCTCTTTTACGCCGTCTTTTTTAATGCTATCTAAAATCTCTCTAAGTTCGCTAACGACGAGCTTTGCGTCATCTTTTTTGCATGAGAAATTTATGTTTAAATGTGCGTTTTGATACGGCTCGTTATCAAACTCGCCACCAACGCTAGCTGAGTAAATTTGCCCTTTTTCTTCTCTGATTTTTTTCCAAAATTTCAGCCCTGATGACATCTTTTAGGATATTAAATTTTCGCACATTTTCCACGCTAAATTCGGTGATTTCGTCATTTTGGATAATCACGCTAACTTCGCTTTTATCGCTATCGCCATAGTCTTTTTCTATTCCAAAAACGCCTTTTTTAGCTCTTAATCCATCATCTTTGGCCATGCTTTGCGTTTTTTCGCCTTTTA
>JAFUFY010000054.1 GCA_017469645.1 Campylobacter sp.
AATGCCTATAAATTCGTGGCTTGGAGCATATAATCAAACTCGCATAAATCGCGCTAAAAAACTTGGAATTTATGAGAAAAAATTTGCTTCAAAAGTAGGAAGCGAAGCCGTTATAAACGACGGATTTAAGGGCAAAGAAATCGCAAATGAAATCTTCCGTCGCCAAAAAAATGAGATAAAAAAATATTTGGCAAATTTAAATTTGTAAATTTGCGTCATTGCAAACGAACACCGTAGGGTGGGCATCCTTGTCCGCCAAAATGGTTAAGCAAGGGATAAAAATGATAAAATTTAATAAATGCAAAAAATTTGGTGGGTAAGGATGTCTGCTCTACGATACTCTCGCAATGACAAGCAATAAACATTAAGGATAAAATTTGGAAAACGAAAAAAATACAGAGTTAAACGCACAAACAAAATTAAAGGAAGTAAATCAAAACAAAAAACAATCTTATAACAAAATTATAACAATCAAAAATTATTCGCTTGACATAAATTTAATTGTTTCTGTATTTTTAATAATTGCCGATATTTTGATTATTTTATTTGGAAATATCCCTTTACATAAAATTATTTTTGCTCTTGTTATGATGACATATTATCCATTACAATCAATCAATAAATTTTTACAAGAAAGCAAAGGCTACATAAGATTTTCGGCTGATAAAATAGAATATATAGTAAAAAATGAAATAGTCAGAAAAACGATATATTTAAAAGATATTAAGGAGATTAAAAGAACTATTGGTCCGTCGTTTCCAGAAGTAAAATTTTCTAGAACCATTACGGCTATTTTTACTCTTATCTCTTTTATATTTGGACCGATATTTGTTTGGGTTGTAGTAGAACATAAAAATGGTTTATATATCTTACTAATTTATATATATGTGCTTATTCTTATTTTTAGTCCTTTAATACTATATCGCATAATAAACGGAATAAGAGTATTTGATATATTTTTTGATTCTATTTTAGTTTATGACAAAAACGGAAAAACAATAGAAACTATATGTGCTACAAATGCACAATATTTAGAACTAAGAATGTATTTTTTGATGAATTTAAAAAAGAACATTGATAAAATTGAACCAAAATTTTTAATTTATTAAAATGCCTATTACAACTCTTAATTTATAAATTTGAAAATTATTCAAATTTGTAAATTCTTAATCAAATAACTTTTTCATTTTGTGTTAAATTTTTCATCAAAAAACCAATCAAAAGCGTAAATTTAGCCTTTTTTAGATAAAATAAAAGCTTTGTAAATAAGGGCAAAAATAATGAAAAAATATATTTTAAAAATCGATTGCAATGACGAAAAAGGCTTGATTTATCGTATCGCCGACACTGTTTTTAAATTTAATCTTAATATCGCCAAAAACCACGAATTTGTGGATCACAGCGTGGAGCGATTTTTTTTTAGAGCTGAGATTGACGCTGATGAAAAGCTCGATGTAGCTGGGTTTTGTGGCTCATTAAATGCTATGCTTGGCGGAAAAGCAAACATTAGTTTTAAAGAAGCAAAAAAGAAAAATATCATCGTTTTAGCCCCAAAAGAAACGCATTGCTTGGGCGATTTGCTTATCAAAAATCAAAGCGGCGAAATAAATGCAAACATTTTAGCAGTTATAGCTAACCATGATGATTTGCAAAGCTTGGTTGAAAAATTTGAAATTCCATTTTTTTGCGTTAAAAGCGACGGCTTGGAGCGAGAAAAGCACGAAAAAATGGTGCTTGAAGTGATGAGCAAATTTGATTTTGATTATGCGGTTTTGGCTAAATATATGCGAATTTTAAGCCCTGAATTTGTCAGTCACTACGAAGAAAAAATCATAAACATACACCACTCGTTTTTGCCTGCTTTCATCGGCGCAAACCCTTACAAACAAGCCTATGAGCGGGGCGTTAAAATTATCGGTGCAACAGCTCATTTTGTAAATAACAACCTTGATGAAGGTCCAATCATCACCCAAGATGTCGTGCGTGTAAATCACGAGATGAGTTGGCAAGAAATGCGTCGAGCAGGGCGAAATGTGGAACGAAATGTCTTAGCAAGTGCGTTAGATCTTGTTTTTGATGATAGAATTTTTGTCTATAATAATAAAACGGTGATTTTTTAGATGTTTAATATCGTCTTAGTTAGCCCGCAAATTCCGCAAAATACAGGCACTATCGGGCGTTTGTGCGTAAATGCAAATTTGAAACTGCATATCATTAAGCCAACCATTTTTGATTTAAGCGATAAAGCTGTAAGAAGAGCAGGACTTGATTACTGGAAAAAGCTAAATCCCACTATTTGGGAGAGCTTGGACGAATTTATGAGTGCGAATTCGCATAACCTGCACCGATTTTTTTTCGCTACGACTAAAAGTGAAAAACCTTATTTTCAGGCTGAATTTCGCCCTGGCGATTTTTTGTTTTTTGGCGGTGAAAGTACCGGGCTTCCAATGGAACTAATGCAAAAAAACTGGCAAAATGCCATAACAATCCCAATGGGAAAAAATGGGCGAAGCCTAAATTTGGCTATAAGTGTAGGCATTGTGGCGTATGAAGCGATAAGACAAAATTTTAGCGAATTTGGAGCAAATTTATGAAAAAGATTATCGTTTTTTTGCTATTTAGCGTTTTTGCGTTTTGTGGTGAGCTAAAAATCGCAACCTACAATGTCGAAAACCTTTTCGACGGCGAAAACAACGGCAACGAATACAGCGATTATAAAGTTTGCAAAATCAAAACAAAAGAGTGTTTTTCTGAGTGGGACGAAGCAAAATATAATAAAAAATTAAAGCAAACTACCGAGATAATAAAAGAGCTAAATGCCGATATAATCGCACTTCAAGAGATAGAAAACAAAGCAGTTTTAAAAGAGTTGGCAAATTTAAGCGGTTATGAATTTTATGAATTTTCAGCTTCTAAAAATTCGCCAGTTGGCGTTGGATTTTTATCAAAAATAAAACCTAAAAATAGTAAATTTTATAGAAGCAAAGAGATAAAAACACGCGATATTCTAAGGCTTGATTTTGAGTTTGAGGGCGTGGAAATCGCCGTATTTACGACACATTTTTTAAGTGCGAAAAACTCATTTTTAGATCGACGAAAAAATACGATTTTCTTAGGCGATAGCGTAAGTGGTATCAAAAATGCCGTTATTTTGGGCGATTTTAATACAGATTACGGCAAAAGTTCGCTTTTAAGAGAGATTATCGATATGCAAAATTATACCGATTTGTGGGATTTTATCTGGTTTAAAAAAAGCTCACATATCACGGGCAGGGCATTAGATCATATTTTGCTAAGTTCTGAGCTTTTTGGGTTTGCAAGACTTGGTTATAAAAAAGATAGTTTTAAGGTTTTTAGAAGTAGCAAAAACTCTTCCGATCACGATCCGATTTATTTTGTTCTAACGAGCGATAAAGATGAGGTTGTCAAAAAAGAATTTAAACAAATCATAATTGATGAGCAAAAAACGCAACCAAAAAAGGAATTTTCGTTTTTCAAAAAAGAGCCAAAAAGTGTAAGTATCGATGAAATTTACGGACAAGCAAATTTGAAAAATGAAGTTAAAATTCAAAATGCCGTGGTTAGTTTCATCGACAAAAAAGGCTTTGCTATCGCAAAAGACGGACGGGGCGTTTTTGTTTTTGGCGATAATAAAGCCGTGCAGGTCGGTGATGAAATCGATATTTTGGTAAAAGAGGCTAAAATTTATAATTCAAATTATGAAATTAGCGAATTTGAAATTCTTAAAAATCACGGAAAAAGTGCAAATTTTGAGAAACATTTATATCAAGGAAGTCTTGAAAATATCCGTAGTGGCGATGTCGTGAGCGAACTAAAAGGCGATGTTGAAGATGGCGTCATAAAAACCAAATTTGGCGAATTTTTGATTTATGGAAAAAACGGAAAGGTAAAAAACGGCAAAAATTTGGAATTTGAAAACGCATTTTTTACGATTTATAAAGGCAAAAAGGAATTTATTGTTCAATGATACATAAAATTTTACTGATTTTATTTGTGATTTTTATGATTTTTATGGTTGTGGGTTTTAACAAACAGATGATAGAAAAAAACGAAAAACGAAAACAAAATAAAAAGGACGAAAATGGAACTATTGATTGAAATCGGAGTTGAAGAGCTCCCTGCGATTCCCTTTTTAAAGGAGTTGCCAAATATCAGGGGCAAATGGGAAAGCATTTTGAAAAAAAATCTGCTTGGCAATGAGTTTGAATTTGAGTATTCGCCACGCCGTCTTGTGATTTTTCACAAAGATTTTATGGAATTTGCTCCCGATAAAGAGATAGAAAATATCGGTGCGCCAAAGGCTGTGGCGTTAAAAGACGGCGAATTTACAAAAGCGGCACTTAGCTTTGCCACAAAATGCGGAATAAGCCAAGACGAGTTAGAATTTAAAGAGATTAACGGCAAAGAAGTTTTGTATCATAAATCGGTTCAAAAAGGTGCAAAAAGCCGTGAAATTTTACCTGTTATGATAAATGATTTTTTGAAAACTTTAAATTTTGGTAAATCTATGCGTTGGGGGAATGGCGAATTTGAGTTTATCCGCCCTGTGAGAAGTGTGGCTTGTCTGTTTGGAAGCGAATTTTTAGACTTTGAAATTTTTGGCGTAAAGTCGCAAAATGGCTTTTTCCCACACAGAAATTTTGGCTATGATTTGATTAAATTTAACTCTTCTAGCGAATATTTTTCGCTTTTGGCTAAAAACGGCGTGATTTTAAAAGATATTATGCGAAAGGCAAAAATTTTAGATGAATTTGAAAAAATCGAGCAAGAAACCGGCTTTAAAATAGAAATCGATGAAGATTTGCTTGATGAAGTTGTAGCGATTACTGAGTATCCGACTGCCTTGCTTGGCGAGTTTGAAAGCGAATTTTTAAGCGTTCCAAAAGAAGTTATTATTACTTCGATGAAGGAAAATCAACGATATTTTCCTGTGTTTAAAAACGGCGAGTTAAGTAACCACTTCGTCGTCGTCAGCAACGCAATCAGCGACGATAGCGAACTTATCGTAAAAGGAAATGAAAAAGTTTTAAGAGCGCGTTTAAGCGATGCGAAATTCTTTTGGGAGAGCGATTTAAATGCCGAATTTAACGCAGAAAAGTTAAAAAGCGTGGCTTATTTAAATGAGCTTGGTAGCGTTTATGATAAAGAGTTACGCGAAGTAGCTGTCGCAAAAGCCCTTGCCGGGCGTTTTGATAGTGAGCTTAGGGCTGAATTTGGCGGAGATTATAAAGAAGCATTAGAGCGGGCTGTAATGCTTAGTAAGGCAGATCTTACAAGCACAATGGTTGGCGAATTTAGCGAACTTCAAGGCATTATGGGAAGTTATTATGCAAAGGCTAAAAATGAAAATCCGCTTGTGGCAAAAGCGATAAAAGAGCAGTATCTGCCTAGTGGCGAAAATAGCGAGTTGCCAAGTGGAATTTTTAGCTCGGTTGTGGCAATGGCGGTGAAATTTGAAACACTTTTCGCGCTTTTTAGCATTGATAAAATTCCAAGCGGAAACAAAGATCCTTACGCACTTCGCAGGGCAGCTTTGGGGCTAATAAAAATAGCGTTAAACTCAAATCTAAACTTAGATATTAAAAGTCTAAGCGATGAAGTTTTGGCTGGTTATAAAAAATTTGATACGCAAAAACTGCTAAATTTTATCAAAGATCGCCTTTATACGCTTTATGATTTTAATCCGTCTGTGGTAAAAGCGTGTATAAATAGTGGCGAAAATGATATTAAAAAGCTTGATAGCGCGATTAACGCGCTTGGCGAGATTAGCGTTAGTAGCGAATTTAAGGACAATTTCGCCACTTTCAAACGCCTTGCAAATATCATAAAAGATGAAAAAATCGGTTTGCTCGATGAAAGTTTGTTTGAAAATGATGCTGAAAAGGCGTTAAATTCGGCATTTAAAGAGATTAAATTTAACGGCGATTATAAAGCTTATCTAAATTCGCTTTTTGGCTTAAAAGGCGTGATTGACGAGTTTTTCGATAAAGTTATGATAAATGTAAATGACCCAAAAATCAAAGCAAATCGCATAGCAAATATCGGTCAAATTTATAATGCCTTTTTGAAAGTCGCTGATATTAAAGAGATTAGTTTTTAAATTTTTAATAAAGGAGCAGGTATGAAAAAGCTATTTTTAGCAATTGTTGCAATGCTGTTTTTAATCGGTTGTGGCGGCGGTGGTGCCGAAGATGTGGCAAAAAGCTTCATAGAAGCTGCTTATAAAGGCGATACCAAAACAGCTGTTAGCCTGATTTATCTTAGCGAAAAAGAGATGAACGACGAAAGCGTAAAACCTGCGCTCGAAGGTAAAATGGGTATGATGGTTAGCGAAGCGATGAAAAGAGCTAAAAATCATGGTGGTTTGCAAAAAATCGAGATTGTCGATAAAACTATCGGCGAAGACATTGCAGAGATTAGCATGAGTGTAGTTTTTAAAGACGGCTCGACACAAAGCGAACATGCAAAACTTAAAAAAGATCACAAAGGCAAGTGGAAGATTAAATTGTAAGTTAAAAAATGTCGAAAAAAAGGACTTTCTTTTTTAGATTTTTGTTTTTTGTTTGCGGGATTATCGCGTTTGTTTTGGTGCTAGTCCCGCAAAACTTGCATTTTAACACTCTTTTTGGCGAATTTAAAGCCATAAAAACGCAAAAAATCAAAACTCTAACTTGTGCTGATTTGGTAAATTTGCCAAATTTGGAGATTGGTGATTTGGTTTTTCGCTTAGGCGATGAATTTGATAGCGTTTTGATTTCACAAGTCAGCGATTTTAAATATTCTCATATCGCAATCGTTGTAAATTTAGAGCCGATCACATTGTTACATGCGACCACAAGTGGCGAGAGCGGTGGCGAAAATACCGTGATTTTAAGCGAATTTGATGAGTTTTTATCTCATGCTAGAAGTCTTGGCGTGGCACGGATAAATTTTTTAAGTCAAACGCAAAAAAACGAGCTTCTGCAAAATTTAAAAGCCAAGCTTGGTGAAAAATTTATTTTAGCAAAATCTACTGAACCAAATTTATACTGCACCACGCTCATTGAGCGTGAAATTTTTAAAATTTATCCAAATTTTACCCCAAAATATACACAAATAAACGCACCGATTTTCAACGGGCTTTATCTTACGCCAAAAGCTTTTTGGGAGCATAAAGATATAGAAATAATTTTTGAGAGCAAATAATAAAAATTTTTTTTGATTACGGTATTATTTAGTTTTTCTTTTTACAAAAAACAGATAAATCGCCGAACTTAGGACGATAAAGATAAATAATAAAATCGTGATTAAATGTAGTTTTTCTTTTATCAAATTTTCATTTTCGCCGATAAAATAGCCAAGAGCAAGTAAAATCGCTACCCAAATTCCTGCCCCCAAGCCGGTAAAAATAGAAAATCTAAAAATATTCATTTTTGCTAAACCTGCCGGCAAGCTTATATACTGACGAATTCCAGGAATCAAACGGCAGTTAAATGTCGAAATCTCGCCGTGACGATTAAAAAAAGCTTCAAATTTAGCAAATTTTTCGTCCGTTATGCCAATAAATTTGCCGTATTTTTCTACTAAATTTCGACCGAAAAAATAACACAAATAGTAGTTAAATATTGCTCCTGCTAGACTTCCGCCGACACCGCACAAAAATGCCGCCGATAAATTCATCTCGCCTTTACTGGCTAAATAACCAGCCGGAATCATCGCCACTTCACTAGGAAACGGAAAAAAGCTACTTTCTAAAAACATCATGCAAAAAATTCCAATATATCCCCATGAGCTGACGGTTGAAACGATAAATTCGATAATTTGTGAGAGCAAATTTGACCTTTTTCTGTGAATTTAAAAAGGCGAATTTAACACAAAAATAGCATTAAATTCGCAAGATTTTAAAAATTATTTTTTAGCAGGAGCTGCTTTTTCATCAGCCTTTGGCGTAGGTAAAGGCATTTTGTATTCAACTTTTGCTTTTTCAAATAAATCATCGGCTTTTTTATCCAATGTTTCTTTGAATTTTTGACCTTTTAAACCTTCTTTAATGCGTTCTTTGAGTCCGTCAAAAGGCATTTTTTCGGCTTTTTTGCTTCCTTGTTTATAGATTACATGGTAGCCAAATTGCGTTTTTACAGGCTCTTTTGAGATTTCGCCGTCTTTTAGAGCAAATGCAGCATCTTCAAATTCTTGCACAAAGATACCTTTGCGAACAGAGCCTAAATCTCCGCCATTTTCTTTGGCACTTGGATCTATCGATTTTTCTGTTGCAAGTTTTTTAAATTCATCTTTTAAGCTCTCTTTTTTAGCTTTTGCTAAACTCGCTATTAGTTCTTTTGCGACTTTTTCATCTTCAACTAAAATATGACTAACGCTTACTTCTTCCGGATTTGTGAAAATATCGCCGTTTTCGTCATAATATTTTTTGGCTTCTTCATCGCTTACGCTAACTTTTTTGAATTCATTTTCTTGCCACATATTAAAGATAATGCCTTCTTTTGCTAGTTCGATTTGTTTTTTAAATTCAGCGCTATCTTCGATACCGCTTGCTTTTGCTTCTTTCATCAATAATTTATATTTAATATAGCTATCAACTATATTTTTTTTGTCTTCATCTGTGATTTTGCCGGGTTCTGCGCCCATTGCGTGCATACTTTGTGCTTCTACAAGCGGAGCTATATCTTCATCGCTTACACTTATATCGCCTGCGGTTGCCAAAACTGCGGCATTAAGGCTCATTGTAACAGCCAAACTAAGAGTTGTGAAAAGAAATTTTTTCATTGTTATTCCTTAAATAAAAAATTCACGCTATTATAGAAAAATAGTTTAAATGATAATGCAATGCGAAGCGAAAATTTGGATTTTTTGTTAAATTTTGTATGAAATTTGATAAATTTGCCCGAATTTTACGGGCAAATTTGGATTTTAAATTTAAAAAGCAGAGATAACTGCGCCTTTGTATTGTTCGGCGATGAAATCTTTTACTTTTTGGCTTTGTAAGGCTTCATTTAAAGCTTTGATTTTTGGAGCTTCTTCGTTACCTTCTTTAACTGCAACGATATTTGTGTAAGGGTTACCTTCTGCGCTTTCTAACACCAAAGAGTCTTTAACAGGATTTAAATCTGCGTTAAAAGCGAAGTTTGAGTTGATAACTGCGATTTCAACATCATCAAGCGTTCTAGGAAGTGCAGGGCTTTCAAGCTCGATAATTTGCAAATTCTTTGGATTTTTTGTTATGTCGATTGGAGTGCGAAGCGCTACGCTCGTATCTACTTCAATAAGTCCTGCGCTAACTAGCAAATCCAAAGCTCTGCTTTCGTTTGTCGGATCATTTGGCACTGCGACTTTTGCGCCGTCGCTTAGTTCGTCAATCGATTTTATTTTTTTGCTATAAACTCCCATTGGCTCTAAATGAACGCCGATAGTTTTAACCACCTTTGTGCCGTTGTTTGCGTTAAATTCGTTTAAATACGGCTCGTGTTGGAAGTAGTTTGCGTCCAAATCACCACTATCTGTGGCTTTATTTGGCGTAACATAGTCGTTAAAAACCTTGATTTCAAGTTCAAATCCCCTTGCTTTTAGATCGTCTTTTACGACTTCTAAAATTTCAGCGTGTGGAATCGGGGTAGCACCGACAACTAAACTCTCAGCCAAAGCTGAACTTACTAGGCTTGCGCCAAGCAATGCTGTTAGAATTAATTTTCTCATTTTTTATCCTTTATTTAAAAAATTTCGTTATTATACAAAAAGCAAAAGTAAATGTCAAGTCTTTTTATAATATTTTTTATAATATTTCATAAAAATCCCTAAAATATGGATTTATAAAAATATATTATTTTACTATTTTTATATATAAAATATTTCTAAGCACAATTTAAATCGCTTTGAGTTATCATAAATTCCAAATTTTTGATAAAGGAGAGAGTATGAGACAATATGAAACATACAAATGCGACAAATGTGGCTGTGAAGTCGAGGTGCAAAAAGTAGGCGAGGGCGCAGTTTTGACATGCTGTGGAGAGCCGATGAAATGTATCACTGAGGATTTGACACAGGTAAATTTGATGAAAGCGTTTGCTGGCGAATCACAAGCTAGAAACAAATACGATCTTTACGGCGATTTAGCCAAAGAAGCTGGTTTTCACGCTATCGCTAGACATTTTTATGAAGCGGCTGAAAATGAAAAATGGCACGCAAGAGCCGAGCTTAAAGCTCACCACGCAGCAGCCGGAATTCCGCTAGATAAAATGGATAAAAACCTAATCGACGCAGCGGCTGGCGAGAGATACGAGCATGAGAGCATGTATCCTGCGTTTGCGCAAATTGCCACAGAAGAGGGCAAAAAAGAGGTCGCAAGGCTATTTAACGCTATCGGCAAGGTTGAGGTTGAGCACGAACGCGAATACAACGAACTTCAAAAAATCTTGCTTGAAGAGGGATTTTTTGAAAGTTTTGATGAAGAAGTTTGGGTTTGCGAAGTTTGCGGTCATGTCCATCGTGGCAAAAAGGCTCCGGGTGCCTGTCCGCTTTGCAAGGCTCCAAAAGAGTATTTCAAAAAACAAAGATTAGTTTGATTTAGAAAATTTCGTATCACTTTTGGGTGATACGAAATTTAAAATTTAGCCAAAAAATTTAGTTTTTATTTTTTCGTAACCTTATAGAGCAAATCCCCAAAACTCTGAATAATCTGCACGATAACAATCAAAATCACAACCGTATAAGTCATAATGTCTGGGCGAAAGCGTTGAAAACCAAAGCGAATCGCCACATCGCCTAAGCCGCCACCGCCCACAGTCCCAGCCATAGCTGTAAAGCCGATGATGACGATTAAAGTTAGCGTTATGGCGTTTATGATTGATGGCAAAGCTTCTACAAACATCACGCGAAATATGATTTGGGCTTTACTTGCGCCAAAACTTTTTGCAGCTTCGATTATACTGCTATCGACTTCAAGCAAAGCATTTTCGATAAGCCTAGCGATAAACGGAGCCGAGCCGATTGTCAGTGGCACGATGGCTGCCGTTGTGCCGATACTCGTGCCGATAAGAAATTTGGTAAATGGAAAAAGCACGACAATGAGTATCAAAAACGGAAAACTTCTAAGCGTATTTACGACGACATCTAGTGTGCTATAAATGGCTTTGTTTGGCATAAGTCCGTCTTTTCGGGTCAAAATCAGCAAAATAGCAAGTGCCGAACCAATAATAAAAGCCAAAAGCGTAGAAGCAAAAGTCATATAAAGCGTGTCGATGACTGATTTTTGGAGTTCTGTATAAATTTTATCGTTAAATTTATAGCCCTTTAATCCCCAAAATTTTTCACTTCCAAAAAGCACCAAAAATGTAATAAATAGCGTTAAAGCGGTTTTAAAACCAAATTTCAAAAATAAATTTTTCTCGCTCATTTTCTCTCCACGATTTCATAAATCACGCCTTTTTCGGCTACGAATTTTTCCACAGCTTCAAGCTGACTTGGTAAAACATTTATGACAAGGCTTCCCACGACGCTTTTATCAAGGCGTTCAAGTTTTCCCCAAACTATGTTGAAATTTATGCCAAGTTCGTGCGCCATGTGCGTGATAATGCTATCAAACGCGATGCTTGGCGGAAAGAAAAGCTTAACATTTATATTATTTTGTGGCAAAATTTCTTCTTCGCCCAAAAATTCCTTCATATTTTCATCAGGGTGCAAAAACAGCTCCACGATGTCGCCACTGCCCACGACAACGCCGTCTTTAAGCAAAATCGCACGATTTGCAATGCTTTTGACGACTTCCATTTCATGCGTAACAAGAATAATGGTAATGCCAAGTGTTTTGTTGATTTCTTTTAACAAATGCAAAATCTGCGTCGTGGTGTTTGGATCGAGCGCAGAAGTGGCTTCGTCGCTAAGCAAGATTTGCGGTTTTAACGCTAACGCCCTTGCGATCGCCACTCTTTGCTTTTGACCGCCACTTAGTTCGCTTGGATAGGCGTTTGCTTTATCTTTAAGACCTACAAGTTCGAGTAGTTCGCTGACTCGCTCTTTTATGTGATTTTCATCAAATTTCCAAAACCTAAGCGGCGTGGCGACATTTTCAAAAACGCTCTTTCGGCTCATCAGCGCAAAATGCTGGAAAATCATACCGATATTTTTGCGAAATTCACGGATTTCATCGCCTTTTAGGTTTGCGACTTCTTTGTCTGCGACTTTGACACTTCCGCTTTGATAATCTTCTAGCCCATTTATACAGCGAAGCAGAGTGCTTTTACCTGCACCACTATGCCCCACAATAGCGAAAATCTCACCTTGTTTAATTTCGGCACTCACGCCTTTTATAATCTCGCTATCGCCAAATTTTTTAACTAAATTTTCAATTTTTATCACTAGATTTTCCTTGTTTTTGCACCAAATTTATAATTTTACAAAATCTCTTTTCTTAGCTCGTCAGGGGTTTTTGGCGAGATTAGCGCTGGTGCGATGTCAAAAATGCTAAACGCACCGCTTTTGCCCTCTTTATGCAGTCGGTGCGCCGCTCTTGCGTAAGCCACCAGCACGCTAGCCGTAAATTCAGGGTTTGAATCGAGTTTTAGGCTAAATTCGATTAAATGTTTTGTCTCGCCGTGCTCTCCTGTGCTGCCGCTTCTTAGCACAAAGCCACCATGCGGGATTCCGCCGTGTTCGCGTTTTAGTGTTTCAAGGTCGATAAAATGCACGGTCGTGTCATAGTCCGCAAAATAATTTGGCATAGTTTTAATCTCGTTTTCAATTTTTGCTTTATCGGCGCCGTCTTCGGCTACCACGAAACACTCACGCAAATGCTTTTCACGGGTGCTTAAATTTGGATTTTCGCCATTTCTTACCCTTTTTAAGGCGCTTTCAATCGGCACAGTGTATTGTCTAGCATCGACTACGCCTTTGATTCGGCGGATAGCGTCAGAATGCCCTTGGCTCACACCTTTGCCCCAAAATGTATAGCTTTCGCCGCTTTCTAGCACACTTTCACCCACAAGGCGATTTAGCGAAAATAGACCCGGATCCCAGCCAATAGCGATAATGCCGACATTTCCGCCGCCTTTGGCTGCCTTATCGACATTTGCGAAGTGTTCAGGGATTTTAGCGTGTGTATCGAAGCTATCGACGACGCAGAAGTTTTTGGCAAACTCTGGCGTTTGTGTCGGCAAATCAGTCGCCGAACCACCGCAAAGCACCAAAACATCGAATTTGCCCTTGAAATTTAAAATCTCATCTATGCTAAATACACTCGCGCCGCAGGTTTTCACACTAGCTGGCTCACGCCTAGAAAAAACGCCAAAAACTTCCATATCGCTTGTGTTTCGCACGGCTAGTTCGACGCCACGACCTAAATTTCCATAACCTAAAATTCCTACTTTGATTTTACTCATTTTTTATCCTTTTTATTAAATTTTATTTCTGAATTTTGCCTATTTTTGGGCTTTCACGGCACCATTTCAAATCGCCAAAATCGTTTTGAAAAACCAAAAAATATCATAAAATTTCCTATTTTTTAAACATAAAATACACAGCCAAAACTAGGAAAACAAAGCTTATAATGTGGTTTATGCGAAAGGCTTCGCTTTTGAAAATCAGCAGTGCAAACACGCTAAAAACGCTAAGCGTGATGACTTCTTGCAGGACTTTTAGCTGCCAAATGTCAAACGAACCGCCGTTGCCGATGTAGCCGTATTTGTTGGCTGGTATGAGCAGACAATACTCGAAAAACGCCACGCACCAGCCAAATAGAATAATCCCAAAAAGCCCAAGGTTGCTAAAAAACGGGATTTTGGTAAATTTCAAGTGCGCATACCACGCAATCGTCATCAAAACATTTGAAAAAATCAGTAAAATTATGGTGTAGTAGGGTTTCATTTTATCTGCCTAGATTTTTAATTTTATACTCTTTCGCATTTTTCATTTCACTCCCAAATTTGCAAGTTCCCCGCAAACTTTGTTAAATTGCTCTTTTGCGTTTGCTAGGCCGTTGCGATTTGTTTCGATGACGCTAGCAGGGGCAGAAGCCATAAATTTTTCATTTCCTAGCATATTTTCAAGTTTTGCAATTTCTTTTTCAAGCTTTGTTTTTTGCGAATTTAGGCGATTTATGATAGGGTTTAAATCCACGCCTTCAAGCGCAACAAAGCTCTCTAAATTCGCGCTCACATCACGCACTGCATTTGCGATAGGTGCGTCTATAAACTCGATTTCATCGCATTTTGCAAGTGTTTTGATATAATCTTTCGCCCCGCTTAAATCAAATGGGCTTAGCACAAAAGCTTTTGCGATTTTGGCATTTCCTAAATCAATCGTCGCTTTTGCTCGGCGAATGCTCACAATCGCTTCAACCACGCGCTCAAAAAGCTTTTCAATTTGCTCATTTTGCGCCGAAGTTTTTGGGTATCTCATCATGGTTACGGATTCTCCGCTCTCCAACGAAGTCCCGCTAAGCTCGTGGTAAAGATATTCGCTGATAAACGGCATAAATGGACTTAAAAGCTTCAAAGCTTCTTTAAAAATCATACCAAGCTCAGGGATTGCGGCTTTGTTTGCTTTGCTTAGCTCAATCCCCCAGTCGCAAAATTCGTCCCAGAAAAATTTATACAAATCAGTCGCAGCGTCGTTGAAGCGATACGCGTCGAGATTTGCCCTGACCGAATTTACACACGCCTTAAAACGGCTTAGCATATACTCTCCAAGCTTTGTTTTTATCAAATTTTCGTCCAAATCATCAAATTTAGGGCTGTTTAAAAGCAAAAATTTACTTGCGTTGTAAAGTTTATTTACAAAATTTCTATAAATCAAAAGTTTATCATCACTTAGGCGCAGATCCCGTCCCTGCACGCATAGCACCGTCAGCGTAAATCGCAAAATATCGGCTGAATACTCATCGATTTTATCGAGCGGATCGACGATATTTTTGCTTGATTTACTCATTTTTTTGCCGTCTTTGTCCTTGACAAGGGCGTGAAGATAGACATCTTTAAACGGCAGTTTGGAAGTAGCGTTTTCGCATTGGAAAAACATTCTTGCAACCCAAAAGAAAAGTATGTCAAAGCCCGTAATCAGCATAGTATTTGGGTAAAATTCTTTCAAATCGCTCTCATGCCATTTTTCATTTTTCAGTGCTTCACCGTTACCCCAGCCAAGTGTGGAAATCGGCCAAAGACCGCTTGAAAACCAAGTATCAAGGACATCTGGGTCTTGCGTGAATTTCGTACTTCCGCATTTTGGACATTTGCTAGGGTTTTCGCACTCGTCCGCCCACTCGTGTCCGCACTCGCAGTAAAACACAGGAATTCTGTGTCCCCACCAAAGCTGACGGCTAATGCACCAGTCTTTTAGCTCTCTCATCCACGCATTAAAGCTGTTTATCCAGTGAGCCGGGAAAAATTCGGCTCCGCCAGAATTTACCATTTTTATGGCGTTATCTGCGATTTGCGATTTTACAAACCACTGCTTTGAGATATAGGGTTCGACGACATTTTTACAGCGGTAGCAATACCCAACTTGATTTTCATAATCTTCGATTTTTTCTATAAAGCCCATTTCATCAAGCTTTGAGACGATTTTATCCCTTGCTTCTAATCTTTCAAGTCCAGCAAATTCGCCGCAATATTCGTTTAAAATTCCTTTTTCATCAAAGATTGTAATAAATTCCAAATTGTGGCGATTGCCGACTTCGTAGTCGTTTTGATCGTGAGCAGGTGTTACTTTAACAAGTCTTGTTCCAAAAGCCATATCAACATGCTCGTCGGCGATGATTTTGATTTTTCGCCCTATAATAGGGAGTTCTACAAATTTGCCAATTAAATTTTTATAGCGTTCATCATTTGGATTTACCATTACCGCCGTATCGCCGAAGTAAGTTTCAGGGCGAGTAGTCGCTACAACTATAAATTTATCTTTTTCGCCGTCCAAATAATAACGCACATAATAAAGTTTGCCTTTATTTGCCTTGTGTTCGACTTCTACATCGCTAAGGGCGCCGTCGTGAGTGCACCAATTCACCATATAATTTCCGCGAACAATAAGCCCTTTTTCGTATAAATTCACAAATGCTTTTCGCACGGCGTTTTTAAGCCCGTCGTCCATAGTAAAACGCTGCCTACTCCACGCTGGACCCACGCCAAGACGGCGGATTTGGCGAACTATCGTGCCGCCGCTTTGCTCTTTCCATTTCCAAACATGTTTTAAAAACTCTTCTCTGCCGATTTCTTCTTTTTTTATGCCTTTGGCTAAAAGTTCGCGTTCGACGACATTTTGAGTAGCGATTCCTGCGTGATCAAGCCCTGGTTGATAAAGTGCTTTGTATCCGTCCATGCGTTTGTAACGCGTCATAATATCTTGCAAAGTAAAAGTTAGCGAATGCCCGATATGCAAAACGCCCGTTACATTTGGTGGCGGCATCATAATGCAAAATGTTTTGCCATTTTCTTGGATATTTTTATTTCCGTCGATCTCGAAATAACCGCGCTCTTCCCAAATTTTATAAAATTTTTCTTCAACTTCTTTTGGATTGTAAAAATCTGCCATGTTTCGCCTTTTAAATTTGTGAATTCATAATAAATTCGGCGATTTTATCAAAATTTGTATAAAGAGTTGATTAAAACTGAATTTGGGGCTTTTTAAAGGTAATTTTGGCGAAAATTTATTTCGCCAAAATTTATAAATTTTTTCACTCGCTAATCTTAAATTTAAGCATTTCTAGATCGTAGTCGTTTAGGCTTTCATCTTGCATATATTCAGCTTTTACAGCAGGAAGTGAGCATTCGCCACTTATGACGACATTTAACGGCGTAAAAATAGTAATCTCGCGCGTAAAATCATTTGGAAAATAAAGCACTCTATCAAATAGATACTCTTTGTGGTTAAATTTGGCTTTATCTTGCGTAAATTTTGTGCGAGTGCTAGGATAAAGTCTTTCATTTACCGTTTCAAAACAGCTACTAATGGCTTCATCAATAGCTAAATTTCTCACCCAAAAATTCGAATAAACCTTAATTTTAGAAAAAATTCTATCGCCGACTTTAAGCGAATTTAAATCCACTTTTTTGCCGTTCGTATCGGTAAATTCTCTAAAAATTTTAAGCTCGGGATTAAATTTTGCAAAAGGTTTATCAAATTCGCTAGGATCGAAATCCTTGTGTTTTAAAGGCACTTTTTCATAACCAAATGATAAAACCGAATAAAACACGCCTTTTTCATCTTTTGGCAAAATCGAAATTTGTGGATTTTCAAGAGCAAATTGCCTTGAAATTTGAGCACTGAATTCATCTATTTTGCCGTCAAATTCAAGTGCAAAATTCGCCTTTGTATCGCCATTTTTAAAATATTCATCAAAAGCTCTGACTATAAAAGCTCTTTCTTGCGTGTTTGTAACTTTTTCAAAGTTATTTGCTAAATAATCAACAAAACTTAGCGAATTTTGGTTTGGCTCTAATGTCAAGGCATGGACAAAAAGTGCAAAAGCGATATTTCTATAACTGCTATCAAAAACAACATCATCAAATTTGCCAATATCGTTTAATTGCGAATTAATTTTTTGCAAAACAATATCAAATTCTTTTTGCATATTATTTGTTTTTAAAATGTGCGCCATCATATAGCGACTATGCAAACTTATATCGTAAATAAGGTTATCAAACATATAATTTATCTCGCTTAAACTAAGCTGTTTATGGCGATTTAAAATAAAATTTGCATAGGTTTTTAAAAAGTCATTTTCGAAATTTGTTTTCAAATATTTATATATCAGTTTGCGTTGATTTTCGCCGATGAAATTATATTTTTCATCAAATTCTAGCAAAATATCAGCCGCATAAACCGAAGCATACTCGTTTGTATGTCCGTAAGCCGACCAGTAGCCAAAACTGCCGTCATTTTTAAGACGAGAAATAACTACCCTTGCGTTATCTTTGATTTTATCTAGCGTTGTGGCGTTTTTGTCTCTTTGATAAAGATGATTTAGCGCAACCATTTTTGAAGTGATTTGCTCGGTGCAACCATACGGATATGAATTTAAATCATGCACGAACGAAACGGCATTTGGCGTTGCCGAAACATTTACAAAGGCGTTTTTATAGCTTTCATCACTTAGGTCTAAATTTATTTTTGACTTTGCAAAGCCTGATTTAAAAAATTTACTTGCAGGGAATTGCGAAATAACGCTAAATTCGAGTTTGTTTTTATAGATTTTATCTTTGTCTTGGACTATAAAATTTAAACTCGCATTTCCTAAATCACGCGCATTTAGGCTGAATTTTTCATGCGAATTTGAAAGAGCTTTAAGGTTTATATTTTTATTAAATTCTCCAAGGTTTAAATTTGGCGAATTTTCAATTTTTAGCGTTAAATTTTTATCCGAATTTGTCGTATTCATAAGCGTTAAAGAAAAATCAATCTTATCATTTTTAACCAAATATGTAAGCTCAGAAGGCTTTATAACCACTTCGTCTTTTATGTCGATATATGAATTTGTCGAATTTATCGTGTTATCATCGACACTTAGGGCTGAAATTCTAACTTTTGAATTAAAATTGCTTGGGAATTTGAGTTCAAATTCGGCCGTTCCTTGTTCGTTTGTTTTTCCGCTTTTCATAATGACAAAAGAGCGTTCCTTGCGTTTTTGCACGGGACTTGCATCTCGCTTCATAGCAGCAAAATTTGCCATAACCATATCGCCGCCGAATTTAAGCTCATCGGCATTAGTAAAATATGTGCTTAAATCATTGTAAATATCATAATATCGCATTGCAAAATAAATCGGCGTATCAAAAGCCTTAAAAGCGTCTAGTTCTTGCTGGTTGATGATATTTAAAATTCCCATATCCGCGGCAAATAAAACAACTTTTGAGTTTGGTTCTGCGCTTACTATTATCTTTGTTGTTTCGCCGTTTTTGCTTGATTTATCGTGAAATAGCGAAATAGGGGATTTATGAGATGAGTTATCGACTTTTACTGCTAAATTTGCAAATGTTCGTAAAGGCGCATTTGTAGGCGTAGCAGGGCGGAAAATAGAAGCCGAAATATGACCGCCTGTAAAATTTTGCGGAACTTTTAGCTCAAATTCGCCACTGCCTTGTTTGAACTCTTTTACAACAAAATCAGCAATATCATCGCTAACTAACGAAATGCTTAAAATTCCATTTTCAATAGGCGAATTTATAATACCTTTTATGATTTCGCCCGGTTTAAAAGAAGTTTTTTCTAATACTATTTTTGCCGTTGTTATGGATTTTGCATCAAGTTTTCCATAATATCCCCAGCCACTAACATCGACTTTGATACTAGCACTACTTCCACTTAGATAATCATGAGCGACAACCAAATAATCGCCACCGCTTTTAAATTTATAATCAAATTGCGAATTTTTGGTTTTAAAACTATCCATAAGCACAAAATTTAGCTGTTCTGCGTAATAATCTCCGTTAAAAACATAATCGTAATCTTTTTTGTAAATTTCAATATCAATTTCACCGGAAATTGGCTTTTTAGCCGCGCTATCTAGTAAAATAGTTTGAAAATTTACACTATCATCTGTTTTTGTAAAGCGTTTGTTTGCGCTAATGCCGATTATGCTTTTATATGGAAAATAGGCAACATCTTCATAGGCATTTACCATTTTTCCGCCGTCATTGACGCTAAAATTTAGCAAAATATCATAAGCATTTGACACATTTTGATCTTGCAAAGGTGCGATGATTAGCTCCTTTTCGCCGTTTTTATCAAGTCTAAAAAATATATTTTCAAATTCGGTATTACCGGCTTTTTGCAACAGCTCATTTTCAAATGAAAAATCTTTATATTCATCGAATTTAAGCTTTTTATCAAACATTGTAGCGATTAAATTTCCGTCCATATCGCTACTTGGAGCACCCAAAAGGCAGTTAGATACGGCTTTTATTTTGATAAATTCATTTCCAAAATACTCTTTTTTATCCGTTATAATGTCGTTTTTAATGCGATTTGGAATAAAATTTTCAACGCTAAAATTTTTACTTGCTATAATTTTGTTTTCGAAAATAGCGTCAATGCGATAAATTCCTGTCATCTCTCCCATTTTTTTATCGATTTCAACAACACCAAAATCATCGGTTTTAACGCCTTTGCTTAGAATTTCTATATTTTTTGGATCAAAAATGCGTAGTTTTATCGGAACGCCTTTTAGGGCAGAAAAATCGCTATTTTTTAGTATAAAAACGCCCTGAATTTGCTCGTTTGGATTGATTAAATCACTAGCTAGATACAAAAAGCTTCGTTTTAGATTTTTTGTCGGCTCAGACTCCATAACGGCATTATTAAAAATCAAAAATGCACTTTCTTTGCCGTTTTGAATAAAAATCGATTTTGGTTTTTTATCCAAAAAATCTTTATCGCTAATCTTTAAAATTCCGTTTTTATCGGTTTTGTCGTTATAAATTATTTCGTTAGTATCAGAATAAATCAAAACATTGGTTTTAGGCAAAATTTCGCCCGAACTTAGCCTTGAAGTTAAAATCAAAATTCCGTTTTGGCTAAGTGTGGCAGTCGCGCTAATATCGCTTAAATATACGATTTTATCGATAGTTTTTAGCTCTTCGCCGTCTTTATATGCAACTGAAATTTTGTAAATTCCGTCCGTATAGCCTTTAAAATCAAAATTTATTTTTCGCTCTATAACTTCATTTTTTGCTCCGCCGATGTCGAATTTTTGGCTTAAAATTTCTTTCGTGTATGGGTAGGCGTTGTCATCAAAATTTAAAAAATATCGCAAATTTTGATCCAAAAGTTTTGAGATTATAACGCTGATTTCATTTAAATTTGAAGCTTTAAAGCTCACAACAGCCGACTTTGGCACGAATTTTTTCTCATCAGAAAAAGCGATAAAAGGTTTTCTATCTTGTGTTAAAATTTTAAAGTTCAAATCTTCTCTAAGTAGAGTATAATTATCCCCAAATCCCTTTAATAGCGTGATTTCATAATTTTCATTTGGCAAAAATTCATCGCTTTTTATGTCTATGTAGTAGTTTGCGTTTTCTGGAATTTGCTCTTTTATACTCTCATCATGGTGATAATAACCGCAATATGACGGCTCGGAAATGCTAAAATTCGAAACACCTTTTATGCGAACAAATTTGCTAGATGCTCTAAGCCAGTCTTTAAAATAAAGCCTAATGCCTAATTTTCCGTCATCATAGCTATACCCGGTGGCTGAAACTTCTGTCAAATTTATGGCGTTTTTATTATCTACAAACGGTTCTTCGTCGGTTTTTAAAATTTTACCTGATTTGATTTTTACGCCGAATTTAGATTTTAAAGAATTTGAAATTTCAACGGCGATTTTATCCATTTTAGCGTTATAATCGATAAAAAATGTCTTGTAATCAGCCGTGCGAATTTCATGCGTTATGTCATTTTTTGCCAAATTTTCCATTTTATATACATTTAAATTTGATTTTAGCTCATCAATATCGACAAAATCGTTAAATTTAGCAACAACTAAACCACTTTTTATTTTGCGAAATTCGCTTAGTCCAAACGAATTTGTAGAAAAGCTAAATTCACCGCCGTCCGGAAGCGAACAATTATACTTTTTTCCTGCTATTAACGGAGTTTTCGGATAAAATTTGATTTTCCTAATTTCGCCGTTATCCATAAATTCGTAAGTTCCGTTTATTTTTGGTTCGCATTTAAAAATTTCATCTTGTGTGATAGAAAATTTTTTATCCATGAAAATATCGTTAAATTCGATATAATTTCCCTTTTGCACTACGCTCACACCAAAAGCTATGCCACATAAAAACGGCAAAATAAAAATTTTTTTCAACATTTTCTTTCTCCGTAATTTTATTTGAACTTTAAAATTATATATATTAAATGCTTTTGAGTGGATAAATTTTGGTTTCTTAGACAAAAATACGAATTTGATTTAATACAATATTTATCTTATTTAGCTAAAATTACAAAATATTTTTTATTTTTAGGAGAAAATTTAATGGCAAAATTGTTAGTTTATGCTACAAAAGGTGGCGATACAAAAGTAGTTGGCGAATATATCGCAAATAAGCTTGGCTTTGAAGCAAAAGAAGCAAAAGATTTAACAAGCGATGACTTGGCAAATGCAAATGCGCTTGTTTTGGCAGTTTCAACACATGGCGATGGTCAAATTCATGCTAAATTTGATGATAAACTTGATTTGCTAAATTCTACTGATTTGGGTGGCAAAAAAGTCGCTCTTGTAGGTGTTGGAAATCAAGAAAGACACCCTGATGATTTTTGTAGTGGCTTGGCAGCATTTTTGCCTGTGTTAAAAAAAGCAAATTTAGTCGGCACTTGGGGGGCAGAAGGTTATAAATTTAACTACTCACGCGCGTTTATAAACGGCAAATTTTTAGGTCTTACAATCGACTTTAAAGGCGATAAAGAGTGGCAAAATAGAGCCGATAAATGGATAAGCGAATTCAAAAACGAATTCTAATTTTTTCAAATTTAGCCCAAAAAATAGGGGCTAAATTCTCATTTTAAATCAAAAAATTATAAATTTCTAGTCTGTATTATGAATTTATTATGAATATTTTTATATAATCGATTTTCATTTTATGGGGAGATTATGAGTTTTTTTTCGATTGAATTTTTTGCCGTTTTTATACTATTTTTTTGCATATATTGGGCTTTTAAAAATCATTACAAAACGCAAAACTATCTAATTTTGCTTTTTAATTACGCACTTATTTTAACTTTTAGCCCACATTTTTTACTAGTTATTTTATTTTACACGGCTTTTATTTACTATTCTGCTTTTTTTATACATTATAAAAAGACCAAATTTGCGCTTCTTGCGAGTGTCTTTTTTGCGATTTGTTATCTTTGTTTTTTTAAATACTACGACCAAATTTATGCCGAATTTAGCGCAGTTTTAGCGTTTTTTGGCTTTGAAAGCATAAATTTACAAATCGCTTTTCCGATAGGAATTTCATTTTATACTTTTGCTTCGATTACATATCTTACGGCGATTTACAAAAAAGAGCAAAAGATTGTTCCTTTTTTAACTCTTGCTTGTTATTTGTCCTTTTTTGCGACACTTGTTGCAGGTCCGATTTGCAAAAGCAAATTTCTTATGCCACAATTCGAGCGAAAAAGAGAGTTTAAAAATGCAGATTTGATTTTTACGCTTTTGATTTTCGCAGCCGTTAAAAAGCTTATCATCGCAAGTTATTTGGGCGATTTTGTAACAGGCGTTTTTGATGATCCACACAGATTTTCCTTTATGCAAATTCTCCTTGCTATAAATTTATACGGAGTTTGGTTGTATGCCGATTTTAGCGGCTATGTCGATATTGTTACGGCTCTTGCGCTTTGCATTGGATTTGAGTTGCCAAAAAACTTCGATATGCCTTATATCTCAAAAAATGTGAAAGAATTTTGGCAAAGGTGGCATATAAGTTTATCAAATTTTATAAAAGATTATGTCTATATCCCGCTTGGAGGAAATCGCCACGGCGAATTTAGGCGTTCTTTAAATTTGCTAATCGCATTTGGGCTATCAGGAATTTGGCATGGTGTTGGGCTGAATTTTTTGATTTGGGGTTTGTTGCACGGCGTGGCTGTGGTGTTTTTAAATTTAACCTCATCGTGGCGTATTAAAACGCCGTTTTTAGCAGTGTTTTTAAACTATTTATATGTTAGTTTTGCTTGGGTATTTTTCGCAAATGACAAATTTAGCGATGTTTTAAATATTTTTAAAGCTTTGGGTGAAGTTAGGCTGTATTCGTCATATTCTGAGTTTTTTATCGCCGTTATGCTCTGTTTTTTGCTCTTTTTTTATACCAAATTTACAAACGGCAAAGAAAGGCTAAATTTAGCACTACAAAAAATGCCTTTCGCGCTTAAACCGATTGTGCTAAGTGTCTTATTTATCGCTATTTTTACATTTATGCCAAGCGGAATTCCAAATTTTATTTATGCGAGTTTTTGATGATTAAATTTGTTGCGACTTTACTATTTTGCGCTCTTTGTTCGCTTTTTTTTATGCAAGAATCGTTTTTTACATATTTAGAACAAAAATATCACAACGATTTTAACCTGCGTGAGATTAGCTCAAATTCGTGCTTAGGTAGTGGTGCAAAAGCCTATAAATTCGTCAAAAACGGCTTTAAAAATGAAATCGAATTTATAAATCCAAACGAAAAAATTTGCGAAAATTTGCTAAATTCTCTAACGCTTCCAAAAGAGCAAAATTTCATGGCAACAGATATGAATTTAACGCAAATTTCGCAAGAAGTTTTTGAGTATTTTCGCCAAAGCAAAGAGCAAAATGCCAAAAACCAAAAATTGGCACGGCAAAATAAAATTTTAGAAGAGAATAAAAAGAAAATTTTGCAATTGCGTGAAAATGCAAAAAAAATCGCACAAAATTCTCAAAAAACAGAGCAAAATGACACAAATAAAACGGCAAATTTAGCAGCCAACGCAGATGTAAATTTAACAAAACCGGAAGTTAAAATAGCCAGTATAAAACCAAAACGCTTGGGAACAAAAATTTCTTTAAATTCAGGCGACGGGGTGATTTTTGTCGGCGATAGCGTCATGGAGTATGTCGCAAGAGCGGCAAAGCAGATTTTTCCAAAGTCGAATTTAAGGGCTTTTGATCTTAGCAAACACAGCACAGGGCTTTTGACAAAAAAATATCACGATTTTAACAAGGAAATCAAAAAAACTATGCGTGAAGTTGGCGGCGTTAAGCTTGTTGTTGTGTTGCTTGGTGCAAACGATGTTTGGGGCAAACGCATTGACGGCTCAAATAGAGAGTTCTACTCAGAGCAGTGGATAAATTTTTACAAAAACAATATCGATGAAATTTACGAAACAGCCTCGCTTGGTGGCGCACAGGTGCTTTGGCTTTCGCTTCCTTGTATGAAAAAGAAATCGTTTGATTCTAAAATTCGCAAATTAAATAAAATTTACAAAGAAGAAAATACAAAATTTGGCGGAATTTTTATGCGAACAGATGATTATATTTGCAAAAACGGCGAGTATATTTCGCATTTAAATTTGGGAAATAAAACGATAAAACTTCGCCAAGACGATGAAATTCACATAACAAAAGCAGGTTCAATGCTAATAGCAAAAGAAATTTTAAGGATGATAAATGTTAATTAGATTTTTTTCTGTGGCGATTTTCTCGCTTGTTTTGGTAGGCTGTGTCAATTTAAGCAAACAGATAAAAATTTCAGACATAAAAGCCATAAATATCGTAAATTTCGGCTCAAATCAAATGCCTTTGATGACAAATTATTCGATGAGCGATTACGGCTTTGGGATTAAATTTTTCGGCGATTCGCATTTTGCTAGTGATGATACGATAAATTCGTTTCGCAAAAACTTTTTTAATCAAAACAGCATTGGCTTTGTTTTGCCTATTATGCCTAGATTTCAAAAAAGCGAGAATTTAAGCTACTCTCAGCACGGCTTTACGACCATAAATTCACGGCTTGAAGATTTTGATGATTATCCGCTTTGTGGCGTTGTGGCGTGGGCGCAAAATGCAGGAGCTAGTATGAATTTAGGACTAAAACAGCTTAGCGGTGAGTTTGAATTTGAAATTTTGCATAAAGGTTCTGTAAATGGCGAAATTCTAAATGTCAAAGACGCCACAAACAAAGAATTTATCATCTCACAAAATATGCAAAATAGCTGGGAATACTCCAAATTCAGCGTTAAATTCCCGCTAATAATAACCACGCTTCAAGATGATATTTATCTTGGCGGATACAAAATTTTCAAATCCCAAAATGCGAAATTCGCCGACTCGTGTGCGTTAAACGGGGCGTTTTCTCATATTCATCGTAAATGGAGCCAAGATGCGTTTATACGGGATTTTGACGAGCTAAATTATGATTTATTTGTCATTGCTTACGGCACAAATGATGCTATGGATAAAGATTTAGACATCGCTAAATTTAGCAAAGGTTTGCAAGAGCTAATCGACAAGCTTAGAATTTCGCAGCCAAGTGCTAGGTTTTTGTTGATTTCGCCGCCACCTAGCCCAAAAGCCGTTCGTGTGAGCGATGTGCGAAATGCCGTAATGCGCCTAGCACAAATCAATCGCACAATGTATTTTGATTTAAGAGATTTTATCGAAGCAAACGGCGGTTGGAGTGTGTGGAAGGCAAGTGGCTTGGTTAAAAATGACGATATTCATTTCACAAAAGCAGGATACGAAAAAATCGGCGAAATACTAGCAAATGCGTTAAAAAATAGGTTTGGAAATTAAATTTTAGCTTGGCACGACCGAGTTTCGCCTTGCAGTTTTTTGCAGTGAAAACAGACAAAGACCGAGAATTATAGCGTAGATAAAACTGATACATTTTATCGTTTTATCGCGTGAGCTATCGGCGTAAATGGCTTGTTTAAATTTTGCGTTTGTGGCATTGCTATCTTTTAAAATTTCTTTATTTTCAACTATAAATTTTTTGTATTCATTTAGTTCCGAA
>JAFUFY010000055.1 GCA_017469645.1 Campylobacter sp.
CAACTGAGTTACGGGACCAAAAAAAGAAGTTCGCATTATAGCAAAAAATTTTTATAATGCCAAATTTTAAAAGCAAATTCAAATAAAATTTCACCGAATTTAACAAAATTTTGCCAAATTTACAACCAAATTTTTTTAAATTCGCAAAGCATAAATTTAAAAAATTCGCCAAATTTACTGAAAATTTGGCTAATTTAAACTTACTGCACCGAGTTTTTATTTCCGACAGCTTTTGCGACTATGTATCCAACAATTCCTGAGATAATCGAACCTAGCAAAATCGCTAACTTGTCTGTGTGGTGGAACGCATCGCTTCCGCCGTAAGCCAACGCATCGACAAAAAGCGCCATTGTAAAGCCGATACCGCAAATTATCGCCACCGCATAAAGTTGTGCCCAGTTTGCGTGTTCTGGCATATATGCGATTTTTAGTTTTATCAAAACCCAGCTAAATAGGAAAATTCCTAGTTGTTTTCCAAGGAAAAGTCCTAGCATAATGCCAAGCGGAACGGCACCAAAAAGGTGAGAAATGCTCATTCCAGCTAAATCAACCCCAGCATTTGCAAAGGCAAATATCGGCAAAATGAAAAAATTCACAGGGTAAGCTAAGCCGTGTTCCATATCTTTTAGCATTGAGCCTGTTTTTGTTTTTATCGGTATGCAAAAACCAGCAATTACACCTGCGATTGTAGCGTGAATGCCCGAATTTAATACAAAAATCCAAAGCAAAATCGCCATTAAAATAAAAGGCAATTTTTTATCAACGCCGATTTTATTCATAAAAAACATTCCAGCAACACAGGCAAACGCTAGTCCAAGATATACGAAATTTAGTGTTGAAGAGTAAAATAAAGCAATAATCAAAATAGCACACAAATCGTCCATAATCGCCAAAGTTAAAACGAAAATTTTCAGACTTGTTGGAATTCGTTTTCCTAAAAGTGCCATAACGCCAACGGCAAAAGCGATGTCAGTCGCCGTCGGTATCGCCCAACCACGCATAGCAAATTCATCGCCCCAGTTAATGATTGTAAAAATTATAGCAGGAAACATAACCCCGCCCAAAGCAGCAAAACTAGGTAAGAAAATTTGCGAAAAATGGCGAAGCTGACCTTCGATTTTTTCTCTTTTTAGTTCAAGTCCGATCGCAAAAAAGAAAATCGCCATTAAAACATCATTTACCCAAAAATGCATAGGTTCTTCAAGTTTGTAGCTTCCTATGCCGATTTCCACAGGCAAATGCAAGAAATGGTGATAAATGCCCTGTAAAACGCCTACATTTTGAAAAATAAGCGCAAGCACCGCTGCCGTAAGTAAAATCATTCCGGCGCTACTTTCGCTTTCTAAAATCCTTCTAATTAACCGTTTCAAAAAAATCCTTTTTGTAGGTAAATAAAATTTCTAAATTTTATAAAATTCTAAATAAAAATTCAAGTAAATTTCTGAATTTTTATTTATACGGCATGATTAACATTGCATAAAGTATCACAAACATAATCAGTGTCGGAATTTCATTTAACGCACGGAAAAATTTGCCGTTTTTATTACACTCGCCTTTTTCAAATTTTTTCAAGTAATAATAAAGCCAAAAATGATAAGCTGTCATCAAAACACCGCAAAGTAGTTTCAAATGAAAATAGCCCATTTTCATAAGCTCAGGTTTTACAAAAACAATAATGACAATAGCTGAAAAAAGCGTTAATCCAAGCGCTATCCAGCCGATTGCGTGAAATAGCATTTTCTCCATTGTTTTAACGACACCGACAAATTCTGGTTTGTCCTTATTTTCAGCGTGATAAACATAAAGGCGTGGCAGATAAAATAGCATCGCCATCCACGAAATAAACGCCGCAAAGTGAATAAATTTAAACCATAAATAAGCATTATAACTCATAAATTTCTCCAAAAAATAAAAATTAAAACTAGTATTTTACTTTTTTATCCATTAAAATTCGCTAATTTCGCATTAAAATATCTTTTCTGGCTTCATACTCTTCTTTTGAAATCGCACCCTTTTGATAAAGTTCATAAAGTGCTTCAACACTTCTGATTTTTTCGGCATAATCAGCGTCTTTTGTTTCGCTAACATCGCCGTTAAGGTCTTCCACCCAAAGCCCTATAAAAAATAGATCAACTAACCACCAAATTCCCCAAAAAAGCAAAAAAACAAAACCGACCAAAAACCAAACGGTAAATGCCCCAAGCCAATAAAGTGCGATTTGAGCAAATCCGCTTATAAATTTACCGCAGTAAATTCGGTGCAAACCACCGCCGATAGGAAGCCCAATTAAACCCAACAAACCGCCTAAAAACCAAAGCCCGTAAGCTACATAGTTATTTCTTATCATTTTGTTTTTCCTTTCTATAAATTTTGTAACTTTGCCACAAAAATATGACAATCGCCAAATCTATCATCACATCGGCAAAGTTAAAAACAGCAAACTCAAACCACTTATGCCACGCTACATAATCCACAACGCCGCCGTGAATAAAGCGATCTAGCACATTTGAAACGCCACCACCTAGCAAAATGCCAAAAGGAAGCCAATGTGCGTTAAATAGCTCTTTTTGGCTAAAAACATAGATAGCCAAAGCTCCAATCAGCCCAAGCTGAATAAATTTCAAATTCTCTCCCAAAAAGGCAAACATCGAAAACGCAACGCCTTTATTAAAAGTTAGTATTAGCGAAAAATACTCGCCGTACCAGCGAAAACCACCCAAAAATATAAATTTTATAAACTGATCAATCGCTAAAACAAGCGTAAAAATCAGAATAAATTTGATAATTTTTCTACTCATTTAACGCTTTTTTGAAAAATTTTTCAGCTTCGTTCGCCCATTTTTGAAGAGCTTTTTCATTTTTGCCTTCCAAAAGCAATCTTATCAAATTCTCCGTCCCCGAATAGCGAAATAAAGTGCGAATTTTATCTTTTTTAATACCTGCTTCAAGCTCTTTTAACCCAGCGATTTTTTCAAGCGGTTTTTTATTTGTAATCTTTAAATTTCGCAAAATTTGCGGATAAGGCTTGATTAAATTTGCTAATTCACTAGCTTTTTTATTCATACTTAGCATACATGCGGCAAATTGAAGTGCAGAAGCTATCCCGTCGCCAGTCTTAGCGTAATCGCCAAAAATCACATGTCCGCTTTGTTCTCCGCCGAAATTCGCCTTTTTTTCTTTCATCATTTCAAGCACAAATTTATCGCCGACACTGCACCTATGCACCTTTACGCCGTGTGAATTTAAAAAATCATCTAACGCGCCGTTACTCATCACGGTTGCGATGATTTGGTTATTTTCAAGCTCGTTTTGTTCTTTTAGATAAAGTGCTAAAACCCCAAGCAAGGTATCGCCGTGTATTATCTCTCCATTATCATCAACTACGACTAGTCTATCGGCGTCCCCGTCAAATGCAAATCCCACATCAGCGCGCAATCTTTTTACTTCGCTTGCCAAATTTTGCGGAGCTAACGCGCCACAATTTTCGTTAATATTTTTGCCGTTTGGTTCATCGCCAAGAACAATTATTTCAGCGCCAAGCTCGCTAAATACGGTCGGAGCGACTTTGTAACTAGCACCATTTGCACAATCAAGCACAATGCGAAGTCCGTGCAGAGTTTTGTGTTTTGGAAATGAATTTTTAAGCTGAACGATATATCTTCCGATGACATCATCGACCCTTTTTGCCACGCCGATTTCCATCATTTGCTTTCTAGCTTCGGCGATTAGCTCATCGCTATAATAAATTTTTTCAATCTCGGCTTCTTCTTTTTCATCAAGTTTAAAGCCCGTGTGATCGAAAAATTTAATGCCATTATCATAATAAGGATTATGCGAAGCACTTATCATAATCCCTGCATCACAACGCATATCTTCTGTCAAAAACGCAATAGCAGGTGTTGGCATAGGACCTATTTGACGGACATTGTATCCGACCGAAGTAAGCCCTGCCACAATCGCAGTTTCTATCATATAACCGCTTCGTCTTGTATCTTTTCCTACTAAAATCATATTCGTAACGGAATTTTTTCTAAAATAAATTCCTGCTGCCATGGCTAGTCGCATAGCAAGTTCGGCTGTTAAAAATTCTCCTGCTTTGCCCCTGACGCCGTCAGTTCCGAAAAGTTTCATAAATTTAATCCTTTTTTCAAAAAAATCAGGTAGTATTCTACCAAAAAATATTTAATCTTTATAAAATTACTTATTTAAATTTTTCTTAAATTAAGCATTATTTAAATAAATTATATGTATAATCTCCGACTTAAACTTATTTTTTAAAAGGGAAAATTATGGCAAACCATAAATCTGCTGAAAAAAGAGCAAGACAAACGGTCAAAAGAACCGAGAGAAATAGATTTTACCGCACAAGATTAAAAAATATGACAAGAGCGGTAAGAGAAGCAGTTGATGCTAAAAATATCGAAGCTGCCGAAGCTGCGTTAAAAGTGGCAAATCAAAGTTTTCATAGCTTTGTAAGCAAAGGCTTTTTGAAAAAAGAAACAGCTTCTAGACGCGTTAGTCGCCTTGCAAAACTTGTAAATTCATTAAAAACTGCTGCTTAATTTTAAATTTATATGTTAGCCGATAAACTTCAACCGTTTTTGGATCGCTACGATGAGCTTTCGAAGCTTCTTAGCGATCCAAGTATCACTGCCGATATTTCAAATATGACAAAGCTCTCAAAAGAGCAAAGAAGTATCGAGCCTATCAAAGAAGCGGCTAATAGCTCCATAAACACACTTAAAGAGATCGAAGAAAATAAAAGCTTACTAAGCGACCCTGAATTTGGCGATTTGGCAAAAGAAGAACTAAAAAATTTAGAAATTCAAAAAGAAAAACTTGAAGAAGATATAAAAATTCTGCTTCTCCCAAAAGATCCAAATGATGATAAAAATATCTTCCTTGAAATTCGCGCTGGAACCGGCGGCGATGAGGCCGCGCTTTTTGCGGGAGATTTGCTAGGGGCGTATTTGCGTTATGCTGAGCTTAGAGGCTATAAATGTGAAATCGTAAGCCAAAGCGAAGGAAGCGTGGGCGGTTTTAAAGAAGTTATTTTGCTTGTTAAGGGCGACGGGGCGTATTCTAGGCTTAAATTCGAAGGCGGCACACACAGAGTCCAAAGGGTGCCTGAAACCGAAAGTCAAGGACGCGTGCATACCTCTGCTATCACGGTTGCTGTAATGCCTGAAATCGAAGATAGCGAAATCGAAATCAAAGATAGCGATTTGCGTATCGATGTCATGCGTAGCTCAGGGCATGGCGGACAATCCGTAAATACCACTGATAGCGCCGTTCGTATCACGCATATACCAACAGGTCTAGTCGTAACCAACCAAGACGGCAAAAGCCAACACAAAAACAAAGAAGCTGCGATGAAAGTGCTAAAAGCTAGGCTTTATGACTTGCAAGAGCAAGAACGCCTAGAAAAAGAGCGCGCCGAACGAAAAGATCAAGTCGGCACAGGCGATAGAAGTGGTCGAATTCGCACTTACAACTACCCGCAAAACCGCATTTCAGACCACCGCATAAATTTAACACTTTACCGCTTAGACGCGATAATGGCTGGCGGACTTTTTGATGAAATCATCGATCCGCTCATCACAAACGCACAGGCCGAGCTTATCGCAAGTGCAGGTTTGTAAATTTTAAAAATTTATCTTAAATTTATTCATTTTAAACAAAATTTATTTAAAAATTTGCTATGCTTTTTTTAAATTTTAACCACAAGGATAGCCAAAATGGAAAAAGTTTTTATTTGTGTTGATGACAATGCTCTATTTCAGCCGGTTTGCGACTACGGAATTTATGTAGCTAAAACTATCAAAGCCGAGCCTGTTTTTATACATGTCATCGAAAGCCCTGAGCTTGGAGAGAATTTTTACGGACTTGCAGCTGGCGGTATCGTGCTTGGCGAAAAAGATATGGTCTTATCACAATACGGCACATTTGATGAAGATAGCAATAAAATCGATGAAGAAAAATCAAAGGCTATGCTTGAAAAATGCGTTGCTATGGCAGACGAACAAGGCGTAAAAGCTTCGACGATTTTGCGCGACGGCGATTTTTTGGACATCATCGAAGAATACAAAAATGAAGCCAAAATTTTTGTGCTTGGCATAAAAGGCACAAACAACGAAGATGTCGGCTTTAACGCAACAATGCTGATAAAAGAGATGAAGGTTCCGGCTCTATTAGTAAATAAAGAATTTAGTCCGATAAATTCGGTGCTTGTGGCGTTTGACGGCACGGAAGCTGCCGTTAAGACGGTCAAATTCATAAAAGATGCAAAACTTCTAAAAAATGCAAAAAAATATGTCATAAATGTAAATAATAACGCCGAAGAATCGCAAAAAACGCTTGAAGTCGCAAGAGAAATTCTAAAAGGCGAAAATGCCGAATTTGTGAGCGTTTCAGGCGATGTTCCGGGCGATGAGATTATAAAATATCGCCGTGCAAATAATCTAGACCTAATCGCCACCGGCGCATTTAGCAAAGGCTTTTTCAAAAAGCTTATTTTAGGTAGCGTTTCGCAAGATATTTTGCAAAATGCCCTAGTGCCGATTTTGGTTTTGGCTTAGGATTTATTACTTTTGGTGGGCAAGGATGCCCACCCTACGATACTTTAAAATTAGTTGTTTATCAATTTTATTTTATTTATTCTATCGAATTTTGCTTTTTGTTGCGATTTATCATCCCAAGCAAATTGCAATATATATTCATTATGCGAAACGAAGTATAAAGCATTAATAAAATTCAGCAACTCGTTCGATTTATCACAATAACAATCTTGTATATATAAATTTTTATTGTAAAACCCAATAAATGTAAAAAAATCACTAGATTTGCATAAAAAATATACATTGTCTAACGGAATTTTTTTACCACAAAAAGTGATTAAATTTTTATTTGTTACATAAAATCCCTGATTTATAAAATTCATTATCTCGTGGTAAATTATTGCTAAAAATATCAAAAAAGATAATCCAGCACAAATTTTCAAAAAAAGTCTTTCATTTAAAAAAACAATGACAATAAAATACAAAAATAAAGCATATACAGCAATTTTAAGCATAGAAATTAATCTTGACGAACAAGTAAATTTATAAAACACACTCTCATCGCTATCAAGCTTAATATCATATTTTTCTAAAAGTTCTTTTTCTAAATTTTCATCGTTTTCAAATTTTAAATTCTCAATATCGATTTCTTGGTTTTCTTTTAGTTTCTTCAAATTTAACCCTTTTGTTTTCTTTGTCGTTGCAAAAATTTATGAAGCAAATTTATCTAAATTTCAATGTCAATTCCAACAGGGCAGTGGTCTGAGCCTGTGATTTCGCTCAAAATAAAAGCGTCTTTTAAATTCGCCCTTAAATCTTCACTAATGAAAAAATAATCAATCCGCCAACCGACATTTTTCGCCCTTGCATTAAAGCGGTAACTCCACCACGAATACGCCATCTCGTCCCCATGAACGGCTCTAAAAGTGTCGATAAATCCGTGCGATAAAAGCTCATCTATCCACTCTCGCTCGATTTTTAAAAACCCGCTAGTTTGCGAATTTGCTTTTGGATTTTTTAAATCAATCTCCCTGTGAGCCGTATTTACATCGCCGCAAATGATGATTTTTCGCCCGTTTTTTCGCAGCTCGTCAAGGTAAGCTAAAAATTTAGCGTAAAATTCGAGCTTAAATTTTAGCCTTTCATCGTCCTTCTGCCCGTTTGGAAAGTAGATATTAAAAAGCGTAATATCCTTAAAATCGTGCTGTAAAACCCGTCCTTCGGTGTCATCATTAAAAAGCGATTTATGCGTAACACAAGGAAAATTATGCAAACTCATCACGCCACTATAACCGGCGCGAGTCGCCGAATTTGCACTCAAATTTGCAAAACCGAGATTATAAATTTCTTTTGGAATTTGCTCTTCGTTAAGCTTTGTTTCTTGAATTCCCAAAAAATCAGGCTTGAACTTGCTAAGCCACGCAAAGCCGTCTTTGGCGACCACCGCCCTAAGTCCATTTACATTCCACGAAATCAAACGCATAAACTAACCTTTACTAACAAATTTACTAACAAATCAAAAAATTCCTAAATGCTCACACATAATTTTAAAGCCCAAAAATATCAGTATCAAACCACCTAAAATAAGGGCTTTTCGCTCGAAAATCTCGCCTGTTTTTTTGCCTATAAAAACAGCTAACAAACAAACTAACAAACAAACCAAACCGATGACAAAACAGGCGTATAAAATATTTACTTCGCTAAATGCAAAAGTTACACCCACAGCCAAAGCGTCAATGCTAGTGGCAATCGCCCCTAAAATAAGCTCTTTTGTGCTTAAATTTATGTTGCATTCGCCCTTGTAATGCAGTGCTTCTTTTATCATTTTTACGCCTAAAAAAGCCAAAATTCCAAATACCACAAAGTGGTCGATTTCGCTTATGAATTTGACAAAACTAATGCCGAGCAAAAAGCCAAAAACAGGCATAATCGCCTGAAAAATAGCATAAACAAATGAGATTTTAAACGCTTTTGCAAAGCTTAAATTTAAACACTTTGCGCCGTTTGCCACCGACAAAGCAGCGCTATCCATAGAAAGGGCAATCGCAATCAAAAATATTTCCACAAAAATTTCCTTAAATTTAAAAGCTTGATTATACATTAAAAAATTTTTAGATAAAATAAAAGCTTTATTTTAAGAAAGATTAACAAATTTATGAATTCAAATAAAACGCTTTTATCGGATTTTGCGCTTGTTTTTGTGGCGATTAGCTGGGGTGCGACATTTATGCTCGTGCAAAATGCGATAAATAAAATCGATGTTTTTAGCTTTTTATTTTGGAGATTTTTGATTTCTGCGATTTTAATGTGGCTGATTTCGCTCAAATTTGAGCTTAAATTTGATAAAAAATCGCTCATTTATGGCGGAATTTTGGGAATTTTTCTCTTTTTGGGTTTTGCATTTCAAACACTAGCTCTAAAATATACGCTCTCTTCAAGTGTAGCTTTTATAACGGGAATTTATGTCGTGTTGGTGCCTTTTTTAATGTTAGCTTTTTTTAAGCAAAAAGTGCGTTTGTTTGCGTTTTTGGGTGCGTTTGTGGCATTTTTTGGGCTTTATTTTTTAAGTGGTGCTAGTGGCGTTAGTTTGGGACTTGGCGAGATTTTAACGCTAGTTTGTGCGTTTGCCTTTGCCTTTCAAATCGCACTAACAGGCGAGTTTGTAAAAAAAGCTAACATTTATGCGTTAGTTATCGCTCAGTTTGTTTGTGTTTGCGTTTTTAGCCTGATTTTAGCGATATTTTTATCGCATGGTAACTACGAAAATTCTGTTAGTTTGTTAGGAAATTTAATATTTTCGTTTGAATTTGATTTTTTATTTGCTCTTATTATAACTAGCGTTTTTGCGACGGTTTTAGCCTATTTTATTCAAACTTTTGCACAACTTTACACAAGTGCGACAAAAACCGTCTTGATCTTTGCGTTAGAGCCAGTAAGTGCTGGGATCATCGGTTATATTTTTGGCGAAAATTTATCAAATTTGCAAATTTTTGGCGCAGGTTTGATACTCTTTGGAATAATTCTTAGCGAACTAGGCAAAATTTTATTTTCGAAACCACGCTAAATTTGCTTTCTGCAAAAAAATGCAAAAGCAAAAAAGCAAAGCGAAGCTATCAAAATGATACTTGCGCCACTTGTTAGGTTGAATTTATAGCTCAAAATTAATCCCCCGACACAAAAAACAGCCGAAATGAGCGTTGCGTTTATCATCATAAAAAAGAGATTTTTTGAGATTTTTTCAGCTATAAAAGGCGGGATTGTAATGAGAGCAATTACCAAAATAAGCCCCACGACCTGTATGGCAGCAACCACGCTAAAAGACATCATCACAACGAGCAAATAGTAGAAAAATTCGGTTTTTACTCCACGAAGTTTTGCAAATTCCATATCAAAACTAAGTGCTAAAAATTGGCGATAAAATGTCAAAATCAAAAGCACAAAGATTATATCGCAAATGCCGATAAATGTAAGTGTCTCCGAATTTACGGCTAAAATCGAGCCAAAAAGATAACTCATCAAATCTGTATTATAACCAGGACTTAAATCGATTAAAATAATTCCAATCGCCATACCAAATGCCCAAATGGCGCCGATTACAGAGTCAAAGCGTTCTTTGTTTTTTTGCGTTATAAAGGCAACCAAAAGCGCTAAAAAAAGCGAAAACACACTAGCTCCCAAAAGCGGAGAAATGCCTAAAAAAAAGGCTAATCCAATCCCGCCATAAGCCCCATGCGCTACGCCGCCTGCGATAAATGACATTTTATTTATGACGATTAGGGAGCCCACAAATCCGCAAATAATGCTAACTAAAATTCCCCCTAAAAAGGCGTTTTGCATAAAATTTAGGCTTAACATTTCGCTCATTTTTGTCCTTTAAAAAAGCGAATTTGCGAAGCATTTTGAAAAATTTGCGAATTTGTGAATTTTGGAGCTTTGTTATCATTTCTAAATTTATCGCTTTTTTCGCAGAATTCGCACTCTTTTGAAAAATCGCCGTCTTTGCCGTGCAAACAACCGCCACAACCGCACTCTTTTAAAGCCAGTTCAATGTCGCAAAAATGCTTGTGGTCGCGTTCTAGGTGGTGTAAGAAATTTTGCGTTTTTGCTTTTGAAATGTCGTGCATTATTAGCTCTTTATTTGCCACATAGGCTGCTTTTGTGGCGTAGCTTAGAGCTAAATTTATCTCATGGCTAACCATGATTATGCCGATACCGCCCAAATTTAGCTCTTTTAAAAGCTCAAAAATCTGCACTTGCCCCATAGTATCGATACTAGCAGTCGGTTCATCTAAAAGCAAAATTTTACTCTCCCCACAAAGCGCCCTTGCGATATAAACTCTTTGTCTTTGTCCGCCTGAAAGCTCGGAAATACGGCTATTTGCAAACCCACTCATACTAACAAGCGCAAGTTTTTCAAGTGCGATTTTTTTATCACTCCCAGAGTAAAAACCAAACATTTTTTTATCGATTAGTCCGCTTAAAACGACTTCTAAAACGCTTATAGGAAAGGATTTTGACGAAGCTATGTATTGAGGGACATAACCGATTTTTTGCAGATTTGGGCTTTTGTCGTAAATTTTAACGCTTCCTGCTTTTGGTTTTAAAAGTCCCAAAATAAGCTTTAAAATGGTGCTTTTTCCGCCGCCGTTTGGTCCAACGATAGCCAAAAAATCTTTTTTATTATAACTTAAATTTAAATTTTCAAAAACAACGCTTTCGCCGTAGGAAAAGTTCAAATTTTCTATCGTTAAATCGCTCAAAATTTAGCCTTTTTGCAAATTTAGCTTAAATTTTACCAAAAATTATTTTAAACTTTTTGAAATTATTTCTATCGTTTTTTTCATTTCATTTAGCCAATCACCGCTTAAATGATCGATTTCTTCGACATTTGCACCACTTGCACTTGCGATTGCAAGGGCTGCTTTTTTAGAAAATTGTGGCGAAACAAAAATCACTTTTGCATTTTCTTCTTTTGCTTCTTCAATCAGTTTTGCAAGATCGGCTGGTTTTGGCTCTTTGCCTTCGATTTCAATGGCGATTTGTTCTAAATCATAACGAGTGGCAAAATAGCCCCAGCTTGGGTGATAAACGATAAATTTTGCTTCTTTTAAATCTTTTAATTTTGCTTTTGCAAATTCGTCAAGCTCATCTAGTTTTTTCTCAAATGCGTAAAAATTTGCGTTAAATTTTTCGCATTTTTGTGTGTATTTTTCGCAAAGTGCATTTAAGATATTTTTGCTTTGAGTTTTTACTAAAATCGGATCAAGCCAAACATGTGGATCTAAATTTCCGTGGTCGTGGTGGCTGTCATGGTCGTGGTCTTTTTCGTGGTCGTGGTGAGAATTCATAGCGATTTTTTCAATACCGTTTTGAGTTTTTATAAATTTGACATTTTTAAAATCAGGTGCGATTTTTTTAAGCCAAATTTCGTCAAATTCAACGCCGACTTCAAAATACAAATCGCTTTTTTCTAGCATTTTCATTTGAGATGGCTTAGGTTCAAAGGTGTGCGGATCTGCCGAGCTTGGCACCATAACATTTATTTCAAGCTCGTCTCCTGCGATTTGCTCGATAAAAAATTTCGTCGGCATTATCGTCGTGCTGACAATCGGTTTTGCTAAAACCAAACTAGAAATCGCCAACATTAAGATTATTGATTTTTTCATTTTCAACCTTTTTTGATAAAATGGCAAATGTTATCAAAAAAATAATTAATATCAAATTAATCGTAGAAAAATTTTGTTTTTTGCTATAATTTTCTAAAAAATTCGGAGTTTGCGATGAAAGAGAAAAATTTGTGGGACGAAAAGGCTAAAAATTACGATAAATTTAGCGGAAATTTAAGCGAATTTCAGATTAAATTTTTTGAAATTTTATCTAAATTTGGTGTTGATTTTAAAGATAAAACTCTCATCGACATTGGTTGTGGCACAGGAATTTACTCGCTTCATCTAGCAAAAATTTGCAAATTTGTTCTTGGTGTAGATAGTTCAAAAAATATGCTAAAAGAGCTTGAAGGCTCTGCTAAAACGCAAAATATAACAAACATTAAAACTATTTTTAGCGACTTTATAAATTTTAACACGGATAAAAAATTTGACATTGCATTTTTGACAATGAGTCCTGCTTTGCAAAGCCAAAATGACTTTATAAAATTTGCAAATTTGGCAAATTTTCGCATTTTTATGAACTGGGAAAAGCCGCGAAATTCCACCTTGCTAACGCCGTTTTTCGAAAAATTTGGCGTGAAAAATAGAGAAAAAAAACTAAATTCTACGGCAAATTTACTAAATTTTTTAAAAGAAAAAAATATCCCTTTTCAAAGCGAAATTTTAAATCAAAATCGCATTTCAAGGCGTAGCTTTGATGACGCTTTTGACAATATTTTGTGGCATTTAAAGATAAATAATTTTCCGTATAACAAAGATGAAATCAAAAAAATGCTACAATTAAAGTTTGAAAATGATTTCATAGAAGATGAAGTTGAAATTTGCGTTAGGATTATCCTATTTTAGGGGCGATGATGAGATTTGCTTTGTTTTTTTTTAGCTTTGTTTTTTGCTTTTCTTCGGGGCTTTTTTCGCCGATAGAACCACCGAAATTTGACAAAGAAAAGGCAAAGCTTGGCGAAAAACTCTATTTTGAAACCAAATTTAGCGAGAACAAACTTTCGTGCGATCGCTGCCACAATATCTACCTAAATCAAAGCGGAACTTCAAAAGACAAAAATGCGCCGACTATCTTAAATTCGGCTCTTTCCACGCTATTTTTCTCCAACGGCACAAACCAAAGCCTAAAAGAAAAAATAAAACGCTCGCTTACTGCTAAACACGAATTAAACTCAAATCCAAGCACAATCGAATCGGTAGTTAGATTAAATTCAAGCTACACAGAAAGCTTTAAAAAACTTTATAAAAATGGCGTAAATTTTGAAAATATCGCCGATAGTTTGGAACATTTTGTAAAAACTCTTGTAACGCCAAATTCAAAATTCGACCATTTTTTACGAAATGAGCTTAAATTAAATGAAGATGAACAAGAGGGTTATGAGCTATTTTTGGATCTTGGTTGTGCTAGTTGCCACAACGGCGTAAATTTAGGCTCAAACAACTTTCAAAAATCATTAAATTCAAACGCCTTAATCAAAGTTCCCACTCTTAGAAATATTACCAAAACTGCGCCTTATATCGGTGATATAGAAAATTTATCAAGTGCGATTTTGCAAATGTCGATAAAAAAAATCAACACGACACTAAGCGATTATGAAATCGATAAAATCATAAAATTTTTAGAAACATTAAGCGGGGAATTGCAATGAAAAATAAATTTATACTGCTATTTATTATTATCTCGTTAGCGGCAAGTATTTTTTATGGCTTAAAATATTCAATTGTTTTAAACCATATATCAAATTTAATGGAAACTAGCCAAAAAATTCAATACATAATCCAAACAAATTCTAACATTAACAGTTATTTTGGCGATAAATTTGCAAATGTAAATTATGATGAATTAAACAAAAATATTCAACTTTTTAATGAAAACATGGGGGAACTTTTAAAATCCGATATTATTTTTAACGGAAATTTTGAAAAAAATCTAAAAGATGTAAATGCGCTTTTTGGTCAAAAAATCGGACTTATTTCGGAATTTAATACCATAAATTCACAAACTTTGATCCTTATGAAAAATTTAGAACAATCTTTTGAAAAAATTGGCGACAAAAATCGCCTAAGCAAAATTTACAGCCAAATTTCAACAATAAACTATAAAAATAGCGACGAAATTTTAAATATTAAAAATCGAATAAAAGGATTTAGTCCTTGGGATACAAACGAAGCAGACTTCATTTCAATTGCAAACAATATCATAACAAATTTTATAAAACTTAGCGAGATAAATGATCAAAAAAATCTAGCCATAGATAGTAAAATTTTTGGGATACACAGCGAATTTACAGATTTTATTAATCAATATTACTCAGAGCTAAAATATGCAACATTTTTTTTCTTTTTGCTTTTTTTGACTTCAATGTGCGCGCTTTTGCTGATGGAAATTTTCTCTATTCGCCAAAGTGCGTTGTATCGTGCATTTAAAGAAATAGCCGATAAATCGTTTTGCTCCATTAGTATTTTGGATAGAAATTTTAAATTTAAATACATAAACAAACAGTTTCAAGATAGCACAAAATACAGCCAAAACGAGCTAAATGATAAAAAAATGGAAATTTTAAGCTCTTATGAATTTAGAGAAGGTTTTTACATCAGAATGTATGACAGCGTTAAAAAACTTGGAATTTTCGAACATAATGAGCTAATCAGCAAAGGAAAAAACGGAAATTTGCTTTTTGAAAAGATCAAATTTTTTAAACTCCCTACAAAAGATACAAATTACGCTTACGGCGTTATAAAACTTGATCAATCCGCAAATAAAGACATAAAAGAAAAGCTTACAGATACCGAATTTGAACTTTCAAATTCAGCGTTTTTAGACCATTTGACTGGCTTTGGCAACGAAGCTGCGCTTATGCTTCGTATCAATCAAAACGAACTTGGCAAAATAATTTATATAAATATCAACAACTTTACGAATTTGCGCTTTTTTTACAAAACAAATGTCATCAATGAAATTTTAGTGCAATTTGCAAAAACGCTAAAACTCGCCGTCGAAACACATCGTATAAATGCTCAAATTTTTCGTTTGCAGCTAGATGAATTTTGCCTTTGGTATAGCGGAGATGATATAAAAAAAGATGTTAAATTTATAATGCAGTATTTTAACAACAAAATTTTTAGACTAAATAGCCAAACAAATGGGCTTGTTATGGCACCGCTTGATATTACCATAGGCATTAGCACAGATCGCGATACGCCAAATACAAATAGACTTTATCAAGCTACCATAGCTCACCACGAAGCAAAGACAAAAAACGAAAATATAGGACTTTATAACACTGATAATATCATCGAAGCAAGATATTCGCACAACCAAATTATGACAAATACAATCCAACACGCACTGACAAATAACAAAATTTTCGTAGTTTGCCAACCAATTTTTGATATTAGTTATAAAAATATCGATAATGAATTTGAACCTGCGTATTATGAAATTTTGGTTCGCCTTAGCGATGAAAACGGCAAAACCGTTATGCCAAGAGAGTTTTTAGATGTCGCAAAACAAACCTCTTTTTATATCCAAATCACAAAATGTGTCATCGAAGAGACATTTAGATTGCTTGAAAAATTCCCAAATACGCACTTTTCGATAAATCTTTCAAGTCTTGACATTTCAAATGCATTAATTAGAGATATTTTTATCCAAAATCTCAAATCATCGCAATACTGCTCAAATTTATGTATCGAAATTTTAGAAAGCGAAGATATACAAAGCTACGAAACGGTTGCAAATTTTGTTCGAAAAGCAAAAGAATTTGGCTGCAAAATCGCCATTGACGACTTTGCTAGCGGCTACTCAAACTACTACCGAATTTTAGCTTTAAATGTTGATTATATTAAAATCGACGGCTCAATTATCAAAAAAATCGCAATCGATTCCAACTCTCGCGCCATAGTTGAAACCATTGTATCGTTTGCCAAAAGGCAAAATTACGAAATCGTGGCTGAATTTGTCGAAAATATCGAAACAATGGAGATTGTAAAATCGCTAGGCATTAAATTTGTGCAAGGATTTTTGCTTGGTAAGCCAATGCCGGTTAGCTCAATCCCGCAAAGCTGGTGAGATTATTTAAAATTGAAACAAGCCTAGCTTTGTAAGAGACTCTTCGCCTTGCGTTGCAAGGCTCAGAATGACGATAAAAATCATTGCGAGAATTTGCAAAGCAATTCAATCCAAAAATTTGCGAAGCAAATTTTATCGTAAAATCAAATTTATAAAAAAGTTATAAACTTTTTTATAAATTTGCCACGATAGAAGCGTGCAGGGTATGGGGGTTGTTAAGGGGGAAAGGGGCGCTTCGCAAGTCAGCCCCTTTCCCCCTTAAAAGAAATTTGAAAAATGAATAAATTTTTCAAAAACGGTTTAAAAAATTTGTTTTTATCGCCATATATGCTGATTTCAACTTGCAAAAAAAATATCACAGCCAAACGCCGTTTTTGAAACGATAAACAAGCACAAAACCGCTTAAAATCGCAACTAAGAGCGAATTTGCAAAAAGCGAAAGCTTAAAATAAAAATCATCAAATTTAATATTCAAAAGCTTAGAAATAAAGGCATAGCTGCCTGGCATGGCTCCTAAAAAAATCAAAATATAGATAACATAGCCGATATAATTATACTCTTTTTCGAGCATACAAAACGGGCATTTGTGCGTAGGAAGCTCGTAAATATAGGGCGAAAAAAATCGAATAAGCGCGTAAATACTAACAAAGACAAAAATCGCACTCAAAGCACTAAAAAGACTTTGTTTTCGCAAAATCGCACTAAATGCAAAAAGCGTAAAAATGCCGTAAAATGCACCCAAAATAAAAGAATTTTTATGATAAAACGCATTAACGCTAAAATGCGAAGTTTTAAAAATTTCGCTACAACATTGAACGATATGAGTCGTTTTTATGCCGAAAAAATGCAGATATTCTAAGGCAATTTCACAAAAAATAAAAATGAATATAATGATAAAAAGTCTAAATTTCAGCCTCATAAATTTACATGTTTTGGTTTTGAAATCTTGCGAATTTAGATAAATCCAGCCGCTCAGCAAAAACAAATTTGTAATCTTAAAAAAAAGCAAATATGCCCCAAATTCGGTTGCGTCGATGACGCCTACTGCGCACATAGCACCGGGAATTAAGCTTGAAAGTTCATCAAGCACCCAAATAAAAAACAAAAATAGCGGTAACTTCACAAAAAGAGCGAATTTAACGATAGTTGAGACTAGATAGCTAGTTTGAGCCAGTTTGTATTGCTTTGGCGAAAGTAGATTTTCATCAAATTTAAAAGCGATTTTAACGCCGTAACAAAGGGCAATCGTGCAAAAAAATAGCACCAAAGCTTCGCAAAATAAAAGTGTCATCACAAATGGTTGAGAAATTATCATTTTTTTAGCTCGTAAAAATTTGATACAATGCTAGAATTTGCAATAATCGGATCGTGGCTAGCAACGACGATCGTTTTGCCGTCATCTTTTAAATTTTCAAAATAGCTCATCAAATTTTTTGTCAAATTCTCGTCCAAACTAGCACTTGGCTCATCTGCCAAGATGATACTTGGATTATTTATCAAAGCCCTTGCTATGGCTACTCGTTGGCGTTCTCCACCTGAAAGCTTCCCTACTAATAAATTTGCCTTATTCTCCAAATCGAATTTAGCCAAAAGCAAATTTGCAAACTCTTTTTTATCCTTTGTGCCATCAGGTAAAGCAGGAAGCAAGATATTATCCAAGACGCTTAAAGTGGGTATGAGATTAAAATTTTGAAATATAAAACCGATATTTTCTCGCCTAAATTTAGACATAAATTTGATAGAAAGTTTGCAAATGCTTTCATTATTTATGATGATTTCCCCAGAATTTGGTCTATCAAAACCGGCTAGTAGTGATAAAAGCGTTGATTTGCCGCTTCCGCTAACGCCTTTTATAACAAAAAATTCGCCCTTTTTGACGCTAAAATTTATATCCTTTAAAGCACAAAATTCACTAACGCCGTTAGCGTAAATTTTACTAACACCACTAACGCTTATCATCGTAAAACCTCGCCTATATCGCGCACAGAAGCCTTGTAAGCAGGTATAATGCTAACTGCGACATACAAAGGAACGCTTAGTAAAAATAACAACACAACAAGCTTAAAATCGAAAACGAAAATCAAGTCAAAATCAAGTTTTAAATTTGAAAAGCCGCTAAAAACTTCGCTTAAAATCGGCGCTTTTAAAAAATAAACAAAAAAGATTGCCAAATTTAAAGCGATGAAAAATGTTAGCACCGATAAAATCGAAGATTCGATAAGTTTAAATTTAATAATGTCCGAAATGTCCCAACCAAGCGCTTTTAAGATAGCAATTTCTCTTTTTTCTTCGCTACTAATTCCGCTTGATTTGTCATATAAGATTATCGCAAAAGCCAAAACCGAAGTCAGCAAAAGCGCTAAAAACCAACCGCTCTTAAAATCGTATAAATTTTCGTATTTTCTTAGCATTTCACTTTTAGTAATAACCCTTAAATTATGATGATACCTGCGAATTTTATCAGCCAAAAAATCAACTTCTGCTTTATTTGATATTTCAAGCAAAATGTCGCTAAACTGCCCGTTTGGCACACCTAAAATCTTCCTTGCATTTTCTTCGCTAAGCAAGATTATATCGTTATTTAAAAGCGAACTCTCACTTTTAAAAACTCCGCCCTTTTTAAGTGAAATCAAATCCCCATCTGGCGTAAAAAAAGGCACCAAAACCAAATCATGCGCCCTAAAATATTTTTGCAAAAATTCATAAACTCTTTTTGAGGTCACCATAAAATCGCCGTCAAAGTTATCTAAATTTGTAGCGATTTCATCGATTGATTTATCAAAATGTTTTTGATAGCTTTGCACCCCAAAAAGCGTGAGATACACGCTTTCTCGCTCAAAGTGATACTGCCCCCAAATTCTAGGCTGCACGCTAGAAACCGAAGGCATTAGCAAAAACTCATCGACCATTTTCTCATCGATAAAATGAGCCCTTCCGCCGTAGTAGCGTTGCACCAAAATATCGGGCAAATTTGCGCTAATGCCTTTGTATTCGGCTTTTAGCGAATTTGTGATAAAAATAACCGATGATAGTAAAAAAACCAAAATTCCAAAAATGATTGTGATTAAAATATTTTTTAGTCCATAACGAAATATCGAATTTAGCGCATAATCAAAAATATTATTCATAGATTTTGCCTAAATTCGGCGTTAAAAACGATGAAATTTCGCTCTCCCTAAAACCCGGATAAAAGCCAAAAATATCGTTAATCTCGCCAGAAAATATGTGTCTTGCGTAAAATTCGCCAAAGGCAAAAGATGAAAATCCTGTTAAATTTACAAATTTAGCCTTTTGGTTAAAATCTGTTTGCCCCCCTTGCAAAAACGCGATTTGCACCGCCAAAACGGCAAACATCGCAAACACAAGAATACAAAATTTTTTATTCACAGCTGCCGCCGTCAAGTCTGCAAACGATTTGTTTGTTAATCTCATCAAATTTCAAAATCGCCTCGCCCCTGTGGTCTAGTTTGAAGCTTTTTGCGCTATCTTCATCACCAAAAGGGATTAGCTCGTTTCCCATAGGACCAAGAACTTCGCTTCCTACGACAAAAAACGCGCTTTTTGCGTCAATCGCATTTTGCGTGTAATAATCGCTCACTTGAATTTTAGCGATTTTTGCGTCTTTAAATCCATATTTTGCAGGTTCAAAAATAAATTTCATCATATCTTTTACGCCGTCAAATGCTGCGTATTCGCCGTTTTCAAAAGAAATTTTGGCTGCCCATTCCTTATGTTTATGCACAAACATACCACAAACAGGGCATTTATCGCTTTCTTTTACCACTATTTTTTCGCCGTCAGCGTGTTTTTGCCTGTCCCAAAGGTAGCGCAAAACAGGTTGGGCTTCTTTTTCTGTGATATTTTCGCATTTTGCGTAAATTTCGGCTTTTAAGGCCCTAACGCTATTAAATTCGCTCAAATTTATCTCTTTACATTTTGATTTATAAACCTTTTCGCCCATAGGATAGACCATTTTTTGCATTCTCATTTTTCGCTCGGCATTATCTGTTTTTATGGCTTCTTTTGCGATTTCAAGCGTATCTTGATAATTTTTTATCTCGCCGCCGTAAATTTTAGCAAATTCTTTTGCGTCGTTTTCGTTTTCAAATGCTAGTTTGCTAACTTTTGCCATAGTGCCATTTACGCTACTTCCGACCACATAAAACGCACTTTTTGCAGGGATTAATTTTTGCGAATTTGCATCAACCACCATTGCATTTTCTAAATTTGCGCCCCTTTGCTCGTTATCGACAATCAAACAACGCATAGAACAATAATGCGTCTTTGTTCCGTCGTCCAAATGCGAAGCGTGACTCGTTTTGTAATAATTTTGAATTTTCATACCACAAACTGGGCAAAATTCTTTTCCGTCGCCATCTTGCAAAATAGTAGCGTTTTCATCGCCCATTTTGCTAAATTCGTTAGCACCTACAAAAACGCACAGACAAAGAAAAACCAAAACAAATTTGACAAATTTCATATAAAATTCCTTTTTGAAAATAAGTTCGAAATTGTATCATTTTAAATTTAATTATCAATAAATTCGCCAATCAATCTCATTTTTGTTATGCAATTTTAAGTATTCATTACATTTTTTAAAGTGGTTACAACCAAAAAACGCTCCACCGGCTAAGGGGCTTGGGTGGGCTGCTTTTAAAACCAAATGGCGATTTTCGTCAATCAAATTTGCTTTTGCTTTTGCGTAATTTCCCCACAACATAAAAACTAAATTTTGCCTTTTTTGGCTTAAAATTTTTATAACGCTATCGGTAAAAATTTGCCAACCAAATTTGGAGTGCGAATTTGGCTTGTTCGCGGCTACGCTTAGGCTTGAATTTAAAAGCAAAACACCCTGCTTCGCCCAGTTTGTCAAATCGCCGTTTTTTGGAATTTCATACCCAAATTCCATTTGCAACTCTTTAAAAATATTGATTAGGCTTGGTGGAATTTTAACGCCCTTTGGCACAGAAAAACTAAGCCCCATTGCTTGATTTACCCCATGATATGGGTCTTGTCCCAAAATCACAACTTTTACCTCATCAAAGGGAGTTATATTAAAAGCGTTGAAAATTAGCTCACTTGGCGGAAAAACAACTTCATTTTTTTTCGCATTTATCAAATTTTCTTTGATTTGTAAAAAATACGGCGATAAAAATTCATCTCTTAGCTCATCTTTCCAGCTTTTTTCGATTTTTACATTTTCGAGTTTTATCTGCATTTTTCGCCTTTTGTTTTAAATCATAAAATTATAGCAAAAATTTTTTGTTACTTTTTTATATAAATTTATTTTTTTTCGCTATTATATCAGCTAAATTTTTTAAGGAGAAAAAATGAAAAAATTCACTCTTATAGCTTCATCTTTGGCTGTGGCTTTTAGCCTAGCAAACGCAAAAGAAGTCGTTATCGGCGTTGTTTTACCTATGACCGGTGCTGCTGCAACTTATGGTCAAACTGCTTGGCAAGGCGTTGAACTTGCAAATAAAATGCAACCAACCCTAGCAAACGGCGATAGCGTAAAAGTCGTGCTAGTAGATAGCAAAAGCGATAAAGTCGAAACCGCAACAGGCGCAACAAGACTTATCGATCAAGACAAAGCAGTTGCTCTAATCGGCGAGATGATAACAGGAAATACTCAACAAATTTTACAAATCGCTGATGCGAAAAAAATCCCAGCCGTTGCCCCTGCTGCGACTGCCGATAAACTTTTAGATACAGTTAAATTTGGCTCACGCGTAACTTTCCAAGATTCTATTCAAGGCGAAGTTGCTGCTGATTTTGCTACAAAATCAAATTTGAAAAATGCCGTTGTAGTGGCTGATCAAACTACTGCTTACTCACTTGGTCTTGCAAAAGCATTTGAGAAAAAATTCACATCTAACGGCGGAAAAGTCGTAAAAAAACTAAACATTAGCTCAGGCGATAAAGATTTCAAAGCAGTTGCTTCGCAAATCGCGACACTAAATCCTGAGTTTGTTTATATTCCGTTTTACTACACAGAAGCGGCACTTCTTGTTCGCCAAGCTAAACAAATCGGCGTAAATGCCGTATTTGTAGGAAGTGATGGTATCGGAAACCAAACCTATATCGATCTTGGCGGCGAAGCTGTAAATGGCACAATCTTTACCGATGTTTTTGACTACACAAAACCAGAAACCAAACTTAGCGAAGATTTCGTAAATGAATTCGAAAAAGCAAACGGAAATCGCGAAGTCGCCGGTTTTACTGCTCTTGGCGCTGATACATATTTTATTTTAGTAAATGCACTAAATAAATGCGAAGATCAAAGCGGCGAGTGCATAAATAACGCTCTTCACACAACTTCTAACTTCGAAGGCGTTTCAGGCACAATCAGCCTTGACGAAAAGGGAAATGCAACTAGAAGCGTTGTTTTAAAAGTTATTGAAAATCAAAAACCTGTGTATAAAGATACGATTATCCCAAGCAAATAATTGTTTGATATTCTAAATTTCACCGAATTTTTTCAAATTCGGTGAAATTCTTTTTTTATAATTAAACCAGCCTAGCTTTTGCGTGATTTTGTAAATTTCTCGTTCGATAGGCATACCAGCCTTATCTCACTCGTCCAAACTCGTAAGCACAAAAAATCGTCGGCATAAATTTATCAAAATTTGCATTGAATTATTTTGTAAATCCAAATTTACTTCCATTGTCATTGCGAGACCACGAAGTGGTCGTGGCAAACGAAGTTCTGTGAAAATGAGCGTAGCGACGGCGTAAGCCGTCATTTCTTGCGAAGCGTAGCGAAACAAAGTAATCGCTAATGGTTAAATTCACAAGGCTCTGTTGGGAAAATATATTGATTTAGCATTAAAGAAGGAAAATAGAAGATAGAATTCATCCAATTTACAAAAGTGTCTCCACTCGACAAACTGGAATTTGTCATACCGGACTAATCAAACCGTTTTCCCAAAATGCTTCGAATGTGTTTGCCACTCCGCTATGTTCAACGATTTTCCCATCTACTATTTTGTCAATATTTATGCCCTTGATTTCTATAATTTTATTGGTTGGTGTTATTCCAAGAAACTCGCCACTAAGAGTACCCCGCATGACAAACTCTGAAACAACATGCTCGCCATCTTCAAATTGGCGGGTAATACTCATCATATAATCAGGATATGTCTTTCGGACAGACTTCAGATGTTGAGACATTTCTCCCACAAACTCTGCTGAAAGAAAACGTGCTGCCTCGTCAATCCGGTTTTCGGAAACAACATATTCATAAAAAAGTTTAACTATCTCTTTGTTATTCATGATTCACCTCATCAAATCCCGATTGTTTTCACATACACACAAATGTAAAAAGGGATATAATATTTTAGTATCGTAGGGTGGGCATCCTTGCCCACCAAATTTTATCATTTTAATCCTTTACTTAACCATTGCGGCTGCAAAGATACCAACCCTACGATATTAAAAAATTTACAAATTCCACAAAACCACAAAAATTTTCAAATTAAAGTAAGCTTTTATAACAATTTTGATAAAATATTAGGTTATTTTAAATTTACGGAAGTTTTTATGGATAGCTTGTTATTTTTTCAGCAGATGATCAACGGATTTAGCCTTGGTTCGATGTATGCGCTCATCGCTATCGGCTACACGATGGTTTATGGCGTTTTACGGCTCATAAACTTCGCTCACGGCGACATTATGATGGTCGGAGCTTATACTGCGCTTTTTGGGATTGCAAATTTGCAAATTCCATTTGCTTTTTCTTTGCTTTTTGCCGTTACGATTGCCGTGCTTCTTGGCGTTAGTATCGATAAAATCGCCTATAAACCTTTGCGAGAAGCACCGCGAATTTCACTTCTCATCACCGCAATCGGCATTAGTTTTTTGCTTGAAAACCTTTTCAATGTGATTTTTGGCGGCACACCACGCCTTTTTCCAGTGCCTGAGTTTTTCGAAAAAATCGTGCAAATCGGTGGCATAAATATCACCACGAGTGCCATTTTGGTGCCGATTTTAACGCTCGTTTTATTAAGCGTTGTTTTGATGATTTTATTTAAAACCAAATACGGCATGGCGATTCGTGCCCTAGCTTTTGACATAAAAACGGTAAATTTAATGGGAATTAGCTCAAATTTTATTATCTCAATCGTCTTTGCATTAGGCTCAGCCCTTGCTGCGGTTGGCGGCGTTTTTTGGGCGATAAGCTATCCGTCCGTTGATCCATTAATGGGCGTACTAATTGGCTTAAAAGCCTTTGCCGCAGCCGTTCTTGGCGGTATCGGAAGCGTTACGGGAGCGGTTTTGGGCGGATTTATCATCGGTTTTACAGAAGTTGTCGCGGTGGCACTTTACCCTGATCTTGGCGGATTTAAAGACGCTTTTGCATTTATATTTTTGATTTTTGTGTTGCTTTTTAAACCGACCGGAATTTTGGGCATAAATTTTGAAAAAAGTAGGTTTTAGGCTATGAATTCGGTAAAAAGAAAACTACTTCATTTTGCTTTTTTTGCGTTAGCTGTGGGTTTTGTGCTTATAGCACATTTTTATTTTAGTGATTACGGAAAAAGTATAGCAAATAATATCGCTATTTTCATCATTTTAGCCATTAGTTATAACCTTATCAACGGCGTTACAGGGCAATTTAGCTTAGAGCCAAACGGCTTTGTCGCAGTCGGAGCGTATGTGGCGGCTCTTATTTTGCTAAATGCCGATGCGAAAGCATATCAATTTGACTTAGAAGATCCAGCACCTTTTATCTTAGCTATTCACTCATCAAGTTTTGTTTTTGCTATGCTTATGGGCGGGGTTTTTGCGACACTTTTAGCGCTTATTTTATCGTTTCCTGTTTTTAGGGTTAGGGGCGATTATTTGGCGATTGTAACGCTTGGATTTGGTTTTATTATTCAGTTATTAGCCGTAAATTTCCCAGCCTACACAAACGGCTCTTTGGGCCTAATCGGAATTCAAAGCGTAGATGAAAACGGCGACAAATCGGCTTATGCAAATATACTATATACCGGTTTTATAGCTATTTTGGCTGTTATTTTGATACTAAATTTGATTTATTCTAAATTTGGAAGAGCCATGAAAGCAGTCAGAGACGACGAAGACGCCGCACTTGCGATGGGAATCAATACCTTTGCCGCCAAAACTACGGCATTTTGCACAAGTGCGTTTTTTGAAGGCGTAGGTGGCGTTTTACTAGTGGGACTTCTTGGAAGCGTTTCGCCTGAGCAATTTACATTTTTCTTTACATTTCAACTTCTAATCATCATCGTTTTAGGGGGACTTGGCTCAACAACGGGAGCGATTATCGGCACGATTTTGGTTATGGGCGGGTCTGAGTGGCTAAGATTTTTAGATGAACCTATGAATATTTTTGGATACACCACACCTGCATTACCGGGACTTAGAATGGTAGTTTTCTCTGTCATTTTAATCCTTGTTATGCTTTTTGCTAGAAGCGGTATTATGGGGCGAAACGAGCTAACAGACATTATCGAAAAGGCAAAAAATATTAAAAAAATTAAAATATTAAATCGTTTGCGACTAGCAAAAAGGAGCAAACAATGATTTTAGAACTAAAAAATATCAGCAAAAAATTTGGCGGAGTTCAAGCCATAAGCGATACTAGTTTTGGTATTGAAAAGGGTGAAATTTTCGGACTAATCGGACCAAACGGTGCCGGAAAAACGACAATGTTTAATATAATCACTGCTAGTTATATGCCAACGACAGGCGAGGTCATCTTTGACGGCGTAAATTTAAAAGGGATAAAACCACATAAAATCGTAAATTTAGGCATTTCACGCACATTTCAAAATATAAGACTATTTAGCTCTATGAGCGTTTTGGAAAATGTTTTAATCGGGCTAAATTCGGCGACAAAATACTCATTCATCGAAGCGATTTTGCATTTTGGCAGATTTCACAAAAGCGAAAAAATCGCCAAAGCTAAGGCAATGGAAATTTTAAGCGAACTTGGCATTGAAAAATTCGCAAACGAAAAAGCCACAAGCCTAGCGTATGGAATTCAACGCAAAGTCGAAATCGCAAGGGCATTAGCAACAAATCCAAAGCTTTTATTACTCGATGAACCCGCAGCCGGAATGAATCCAAGAGAGAGCGATGATTTAGCAAATTTGATATTTGATTTGCGAAAACGAAAGAATTTAACGGTTTTACTCATCGAACACGATATGAAGTTTGTAAATCGCCTTTGCGATAGGGTTTTGGTGCTTGATTACGGCAAGGTTATTTTCGAAGGAAAACCAAGCGATGCGGCACGAAACAAAGATGTAATTTCGGCTTATTTAGGAGATGTTGATGATATCGGTTAAAAATTTACATGTTTTTTACGGACCTATCGAAGCGGTAAAAGGGATAAATTTTAGCGTTGGGACGGGCAAAATCGTAAGCCTAATCGGCTCAAATGGTGCCGGAAAAACCTCAACACTAAACGCACTTTTAAATTCAGTCAAACGCACAGGCGAAGTTACATTTTTGGGCTATCAAACAGAACGCCATAAAACTCACACGCTCGTAAAACAGGGCATTTCGCTGGTGCCTGAGGGCAGAAGAGTTTTTATAAATTTGACAATCGAAGAGAATTTAAAAATCGGAGCGTTTAATAACGAAGAAAACTACGAACATTTGCGTGATGCGATGTATAATTTCTTCCCGCGTTTAAAGGAAAAACGAAATCAACTAGCTGGAACTCTTAGTGGCGGCGAAGCCCAAATGTTAGCCATTTCAAGAGCGCTAATGAGCGAACCAAAACTTTTAATGCTAGATGAACCTAGCCTTGGTCTAGCCCCAAAGGTTGTGGGGGAAGTTTTTGACATTATCGTTAAACTAAAAGAAGAAGGCATAACCATACTTTTAGTCGAGCAAAATGCTGTTTCTGCGCTTCGAATTAGCGATTATGCTTATGTTTTAGAAAACGGCTTAATCGCCCTTGAAGGGGACGCTAAGGATCTAATCGGCAACGATGAAATTCGCAAAAAATATCTAGGAATCTAAATTTGGGCGCAAATATTAATGACTATCTAGTTTGGCGTGGCGATATAAAAATATCAAAAAACCACGAATTTAACGAACTTGATAGTCTTATTTTGGCACGATTTGCGTATATGCTTTTTCACAAAATTTCGTTAAATTCGCAAGAAAGTATAAAATCAATCGCCAAAAAAATGCAAAATTTTGACAACAGCGAATTTTTATATAACGGCGATAAAGAACTAATCACAAATTTAGGAAAAGCAAAACGATTTTGCGATATGGTAGTAACAAACTACGAGCAAAATAACGACAAAACAAGCCAAAAGCAGTTTGGCGCAATCACAATCCACACCAAAAAAGATGAAATTTATATCTCATTTTTAGGCACAGACAATAGCATTTTTGGCTGGAACGAAAGCTTTAACATGGCTTTTATGCAAGAAATTCCGTCTCAAATTTGCGGCAGGGAGTATCTAAATAAAATCGCCAAAGCATATCCAAATAAAAAAATTCGTATCGGCGGACACTCAAAAGGTGGAAATATCGCAGTTTATTCGGCTTTGAGCGCGGATAGTGAAATAGCAAATAGAGTTATTAAAATTTACAATTACGATGGACCGGGATTTAATACTAAATTTGATTTAAATAGTGCTAGTAGCGATATTGTAGCCAAAATTCAAACCTATATCCCGCAAGATAGTATCATCGGGCGACTTTTAAATCACAAAGAAAAATTCAAAGTGGTAAAAAGCTCACAAAAAGGGCTTTTGCAACATGATATTTTTTCATGGCAGGTTTTAAGGGACGATTTTATCTATGCTAAAAGCACAAAAACTAGCAGAAATATCGATAAAGCATTGAGTGCATTTTTAGTTACAGCTAGCGATGAAGAATTGAAAATTGCTATCGATACGGCATTTAGAATTCTTTATGCTTCAAACGCAGAATCCTTTAATGAAATTTTATCAAATTTGCCTACTGCCTTATCAAATATGCTTAGAGAATATGGCAAGATTTCATCAGAACAAAAGAAAAATATTATAAAAATTGCAACAGAGATAATTTTGCTTTATATAGGTATTTTGCGAAAGCAAAATAGAGCTAAATTTAAAAATATACAAGAACAATATATTGAATTTGGTAAATCAAAATTTAAAGAATTAGGCAAAAAATACATTAATAAATTTATCAAAGAAATTGATGATAAAATCGATGAAAAAAAGGATAAAATTTGAAAAAATTTCTACTGATTTTATCACTATTTTGCACTTTAAATGCTGATGAAAATGCTACAAAAAAAAGCCTTTCTCTCATCGCAGTCGGAGACAATCTAATCCACTCAAAAATCATCGAAGCAGGTTATAATGAAGCCAACAAAAGCTACGATTTTAAGGAGCTTTACGCATATATCAAAGACGAAATCAAACAAGCAGACATAAAAATCATAAACCAAGAGACAATTTTAGTCCAAGATAGAAAAAAAATCAGCGGCTACCCTGCGTTTGGCTCTCCGATTGAAGTAGGCTTTGCCGTAAAAGACGCAGGATTTAACATTGTCGCTCATGCTACAAACCACGCACTAGATAAAGGCGAAACAGGCATACAAGATAGCATAAATTTTTGGTCGCAGTTTGATGATGTCGCATATATCGGCATTTCGCCCGATCACAACAAAAGCGAATTTATCAAAATTTTCAAAAAAAATGATATTAGCGTAGCCCTTTTAAACTATACTTACGGGCTAAACGGATACAAACCGCCAAAAGGCAAAAATTATCTAGTAAATTTGCTTAGCGATGAAGAAAAAATCAAAAGCGATTTGGAATTTGCTAGGAAAAATGCCGACTTTGTCGTGGTTTTGCCACACTGGGGCGTGGAATACTCGCACAAACCGACCAAAGAACAGCGAAAAAAAGCGCACTTCCTAGCTAACGCAGGAGCCGACCTTATCATCGGCACTCACCCGCATGTAATCCAGCCATTAGAATTCATCACAACTGATGATAACAGAAGCGTTCCGTGCTTTTATTCGCTAGGAAATTTCATCTCAAACCAAGAAGAACCCGTGCGAATGCTTGGCGCCATGGCAGATGTAAAAATCGAAAAAGAGCATAACAAAACGCAGATAAAAAGCATAAAAGCCGAGCCGTTAATCACGCACATAGGGACATTTTCAGGGAATTTTTCGGTGCATTTTTTAAGGCACTATCCGACTATTTTAGAAGCCACGCACCGACTAAGGCGAACGCAAGGCAAAAAAATGAGTGTTGAAAATTCAAAAAGGCTTTGGAATTCTATATTCTCAGAATTTTATATAGAATAATTTCATATAAAAATCTATTAAAATTATAATAAATATCATTAAATTTATCATTTTATTAATTAAAATAAAGATAATTTTAATCTTTTTTAGTATATGATTTGAAAATCATTACTATTATAAGGAATATTATGAAAAATTTAAAAATGTTTATCATTTTTTCTAGTTTAAGTAGTACTTTGTTTGCTACTGATTTGACCAATTCAAATCAATTTACTCCACTAAAACAATTTGGTCCGCCAAGTCCCATTACGCCAAATATCGCTCAAAATTACGGCGTTGAAAATCAATTTGATAGAACCGATAGAAGCGAGTATTTTTCAGTTACCGATCAAATTGATAATGCTTTAAGCCCACTTCGTTTGCAAGGCGGAATTTATGGTAAAAACTACTACACTTCTGCCCTTGCTATGGCAAGAACTTCGCAGTTTTATGCTATTGCTAATGCAAATTTCACCAAAGCAAATGGCTATAAAGATGGCGGTGAAAATGAAGTGGATTTTGGCTACGAACGCTTTAATCAAGCCCTAGTTTTAGGCTGGGTGCCAAATGAATTAAACGAGCTTAAATTTACATTTTTGCACGATAATATCAAAGATGACAAGCAACCCGAATACCAAATGGATCCTGTTAAAACGGATCGCAAAATTTTAAAATTTGATGGGCGTTTGGGCGAAGCGAGTATGGAAAATACGCTAAGTTACGGCTTTTCGTATCGCAAAATAGAAAGAGAGGCAAATAATTTTAAATTACGCCAATCGCCACAAGAAATGTTTGTCAAGCTTGATCGCGATATTTGGGATATAAATTTAGCTTATGATGCTGATTTTAGCGATTTTCACAATAAATTTGGATTTATTTTCACGCAGGATAATCATAATGGCAAAAGATACCGCAAAAACGGAAATATGGCGTTTTTAAATGCTTATAGATTTGCTGATTTGGATATAAAAGATTATAGAATTTTTGATGAAATTTCATATAAATTTAATGAATTTAACAAAGCCACTTTGGGATTAAGTTACGAAATCAACAAAGCAAAAGCTAAAAAATTTAGTGAAAATTTGCCAAATCCGCAAAATGCAACACTTCAATTTCCAAGTGCCGGGCAGTTATGGAAAAAATTTTATGGCAAAGAATTTGACGGAAGCATTGATGAAAACGCTTTTGGTGCGAGTTTAAAATATGAATTTATGCCTAGTAATTTGCAAAATTACGCCCTTGAAGTTGCTCACATAGAGCGAATCGGCGATAATGTGGAGAGATTTAACACGCTTTCGGGCTTTGTGATAAATCCGCTTGGCATGTATATGTCGCCAAATGGCACAGGAAATGGGATAATCGGCAATCCGTTTTTGGATAAAGAAAAGCATAATTTTATAAAAATCAGCGGCGATATTAAAAATGAAAATTTCAAAGGCTATATGAATTCAGTTAATCCAAATGCTCTAAATTTAGGCTTTTTGGTGATGTATGATAAGGTTGATGATTTGATTATTTTTGATAGAGCAAGGGGGCAAAGTGGCATTTTAGAAAGCTCAGGCGATATAATCGCAAGAAACGCTGATGCTGATATATTTTTAGCCAAACTTTATGCAAAATACAATTTCAACGCTCATTTTGGCGTTAGTTCTAAAATTTATTATGCTTACGGAGAAAACCGCACAGATAATAGAGCACTTTATCAAATTCGCCCTTTTGAGTTTGATTTGAATTTAGATTATAAAGATTATTTCTCGCTTGGCTCGTATAATCTTGGAGCTGGGCTTAGGGCGGTTTCAAAGCAAACAAGGGGCGATTTTGACAAGCAAAACGGACTTGGGATTGATAACAAAGACGCAAGTAAGGGCTTTGCTTTGCTTGATTTATACGCAGGAGTAAATTTTAAAGATAATTTTGGCGTTAAATTTGGCGTAAATAATGTTTTTGATAAGCAATATGCCGAATTTATAAGTGCTGATCATGTTGAAGCTTTCGCTCCTAGCACGGTTTATGCACCTGGGCGAAATTTTTATATTAGTTTTAATGCTGCATTTTAAGGAGAGAAAATGACAAATTTAACTTACGGCGAAGTTTTTAAGCTTAGTGATTTAGGGGAGATTAAAGTTGGCGGGATTGCAGATAGCGTGTTTGCAAATACTAGCGGGACTAAATTTTTAATCAAAAATTTTGATGAAAACGCAGTTTTGGGCGAACACAAAGCCCCAGGCGATGCGGTAGTTTTTGCTCTAAGCGGTGAAGCGATAATCTCGTATGAAGGCAATGATTTTCACATAAAACAAGGCGAAAATTTTGTTTTTCAAAAAGGCGGTCGCCACGCAATCAAAGCGATTGGTAAATTTAAAATGGCACTTTTAATCGTGCTTGAATAAGGAAATATTATGAAAAGAAGAGAATTTTTAGGAGCTTCATTAGCACTTGGAGTAAGCGGAGCGTTTTCAAATTTATTTGCCAAAGAAAATTTTACGATTTATGGTGCCCCTGCTTTGCCTAGCGTTACAATCGGCGTAGCTACGCTAAATGGAAATTTATCAAAAAAATATAGCACAAATTTACAAATTTGGAATAGCCCAGATCAGCTCAGAGCCGGTGTGGCAAACGGCTCGTTTAAAGTAATGATGGCACCAAGCAATGTTGGATTAAATTTAGCAAATCAAGGAGCAAAAGTCGGACAAATCAACATTTTAACGCAAGGGCTAAATAACATTTTAACTAAAAATCAGCCTATAAACGAACTTGGCGATTTGTATGGTAAAAAGCTAATCATGCCGTTTCGCAACGATATGCCTGACATCGTGTTTCGTGTGCTTTTTGAGAAGTTAAATTTAGATATTTCTCGCATTCAAATCGACTATGCTGCCACGCCGCCAGAAGCTTTGGCTATGTTTTTAAGCAAGGATTATGATGCTGCGTTTTTGCCTGAACCAATGGCAAGTGGAGCGATTTTAAAGGGTAAAACCGTTGGCGTAAGCGTAGTGAGAAATTTTGATATTTTAAATGTGTGGAAAAGCGTGTTTAATCAAAAACAAGCCCTAATCCCACAAGCAGGAATTATCGCTGATAGTGAATTTTTCGCTTCGCACAAAGATGATTTTGCCATGTTACATGATGATTTGGTAAATGCTCTTTCGTGGCTAAAATCAAATCCACAAAGTGCGGCAAATATCGGCACAAATTATCTCCCAGCAGCCGTTCCGGCAATCGCTGGGTCAATTCCGCATTCAAATTTATGCGTCTTAAAATCAAGCGAGATAAAAGAAATGATGAGTTTTTTTGAGATTTTAATGAAGCACAATCCAAAATTAATCGGAGGAAAACTCCCAAATGATGAGTTTTTCTTATGGTAGAAATTTAGGTCAAAAAAGAGTGGCGGTATGATTAAAGTTGATAAAATTCGCAAAAACCAAAATGCGATTTTTTATATAATTGATTATCTTTGGGGCGGATTAGCGGGGCTTGGCGTAGCTTTTGTGTTAGTTGCGATTTGGCAAGAAGCGGCTTTGCATTTAGGAGCACTGCTGCTTCCAGCCCCACTAGAAGTGTTTGAAAGAGCAAAAGAGCTTTTATCAAATTTAGCTCAAAGTGAGATTGATATAACGATATATCGTGCTTTGTTTGGGATTTGCGTTTCGCTAGTTTTAGGGATTTCTCTTGGGCTAATTGCTGGTCGTTTTAAAACAGCAATGGCACTTTTAAAGCCCATTATCACAATGCTTTTAGCAATGCCGCCAATCATTTGGATAGTTTTAGCCATTTTTTGGTTTAGCTTTGGTAATCAAAGCGTGATTTTTACTATTATTGCGATTTTAACACCACTTTCATTTGCAAATTCAGCCGTTGGTATGGCAAGTGTTGATGAAGCTCATTTGGAGCTTTTTGACGCTTATAAACTTGGAATTTACAAAAAAATTCGCTTTATTTATCTACCTCATCTTAGTTCGTATCTACTCAGTGCGATTAGCGTTGCTTTTGGAAGCGGGATAAAAGTCGTTTTTATGGCTGAATTACTAGGCTCAAATGACGGCGTGGGTGCTAAAATCGCCACCGCTAGAACTATGCTTGATAGCGTGGAAGTTTTAGCTTATGTGGTTTTAGCTATCGCTTTTGTCGCTTTGTTTGAGTATTTAATCATCAAACCGCTTGAAATCGCCTTTATGCCGTGGAATAGATAATGTTAGAGATTAAAAATTTAAAATTTGAGATTTTGCGAGATACGATTATTAGGGATTTTAGTCTAAATTTAGGGCTTGGCGAAGTAAAAACACTTTTTGGACCATCAGGCTGTGGCAAAACAACACTTTTACGCCTTGTTAGCGGTCTTGATACGCCAAAAAGCGGTGAGATAAAGTGTAAATTTAAAAAAATCGGCTTTTTGTTTCAAGATAATAGACTTTTGCCAAATTTAACTGCTTTGCAAAATATCAGCATTTTTAACCAAAAGCCAAATTTTGATGAAATTTATGAAACCGCCTGTAAAATCGGACTTGAAAAATCAGATTTAAACAAATTCCCAAAAGAGCTAAGTGGTGGTATGCAAAAACGAATCGCATTCTTACGCCTTTTTTTAAGCGGGGCGGATTTGGCACTTTTAGATGAGCCGTTTGTCGCACTCGATCACGATATGCGCGATATTTTAATAAATTTATTAGTAGAAAAAATCGCCAAAAAAGAGCTTTCTGTGCTTCTTGTAACGCACGATCGCTTTGAAGCAGCTAGGCTTAGCCACGAAATAATCGAACTCGAAGCTAAATTTATGAATATAAAACGCAAAATTAAGCTAGATACTTCGCTTTTAAAACGCGACGCCAGATACGAAGAAATAGTTGTTGCAAAAGAATTTAAAGGAATAGTTTATTATGAATAATTTTTTTACTCATCCTATGCGAATTTTTTTTATGAGTGCCTGTTTTTGCGGGATTTGTGGCGGTTTGGTGTTTTATTTTAGCAATAATTTTCTTATCTTGCACCAAATACTTTTTTTAAATTTACTTCCAGCCTGTGCTTATGGCGGATTTTTGCTTACTGCAATTCCTGATTGGGCTAATTACCACGGAAGCCTTAAAAAAATAGGTTTTACGCTTTTTGGCTTAGTTTTTTTAGCCTTTTTATCTTTGCCGTTTAGTTATTTGCTAAGTGGCAGTTTTATCGCTATCTTTTGGGCGATTTTGCTTGGATTTTGTGCTATTTTATTGTGGCGTGATAAAAACGATGATAATTTTTCAATTTTGTTTGTTTTGTCCCTATTTTTGGGATTTGAGATCGCATTTTTATTAAAAAATGATTTTAAATTTTTATATTCACAAATCCACATAAGTGTTGCTGCGATCGCGGTTGTAAGCTTTCGTGTAAGTATAGTTTTAGGAAATGAAGCTTTAAAAAACACAAATTTTAAAGACCCTATTTTCTTGCCAAATTTCGTCCATAAAAATTTAGTTGCGTTTTTTGCTATTTTCTATGCTTTTTCGGCACTGTTTTTGGACGAAAAAACAAGCGGATTTGTCGCACTTGGTCTTGGTTTTACGATATTAGCCAAATTAAAAGAACTGCATTATTTTGTGCTTTTAAAACGCCATTATATCGCATTTTACTATGCTTTTGAACTGCTTTGTGCATTTGGATATTTGTGGCTTGGATACTGCGAAATTTATGGGATTTATGGCTCGGCTCCGCTTCATTTAATCGCACTTGGATATTACTTTGCGATGATTTTATTTATTTTTATTGTCGCTGGACTTCGCCACAGTGGATTTATAAAGCTTAAATTCCCGTTTTTTGGCATTTTGGCATTAGTGTTTATGCTGCTTTCTACTTTCGTTCGATCACTTTTAACCGAATTTAGCGGATATATCCATTTGTCGGCATTTTTACTGATTTTATCATTTGGATTTTATGCGTTTAAATTTTTTAAAATTTTCACCCAAAACCCATTTTCAGATGACCCTGAGTAAATTTACAAATTCACTCAAATTTCACGGCAAATTCGCCAAATTCGGCTTTTGTCGCAGTCGCTAAATCGTTTGGATTTAGCCAAATTTGTTTGCCCCTAACACCTGCACTAACGCAAATTTGAGTTTGTGTTAGTGCGCGTGAGTCGATAAATGTGCGAAAGTGCTTTTTCATGCCAAGTGGCGAACAACCGCCCCTAACATAGCCTGTGATTTTTGTTAGCTCTTTTAGATTCATTAGCTCGGCTCGTTTGACTTTCGCAATTCTAGCTAACGCCTTTAAATCAAGGCTTAAATCGCCTTGCAAACATGCCGTGATATATTCATTTCCGCACTCGCAAACTATCGTTTTATAGACCTGCTCGATAGGCTTTTGGCACGAATTTGCCACATGCACAGCGTCAAGGTTGTTTTCATCGACTTCGTATTCAAGTATTTCGTAATGAATTTTAAGCCCGTCAAGTATGCGACAAGCGTTAGTTTTTTCGATTTTTTTGGACATTTTTAGCCTTGAATTTATAATTAAAACTTGAATTTTATCACAAATTTAGTTACTAACAAATTTAAAAAATGTTATAATTTTTGAAAAAATTTGAAAGGAAAGACAATGAGAAATTTTATATTATTTGCAATTATTCTGTTATTATGCGGTTGTGCCACTAACAAATTTAAAAATGGCGTAGTTCCAAAAGAGTATATAGAAGAGACTTATATCAAAGAACAAATACCAAAATGTGAAAATAAAGATGCAGAAGCTTGTTTTAATATAGCAATATTTTATGATACTTCTTATGGTAGAGATTTTTTTACGGCAGAAAAATATTATGAAAAAGGCTGTAAATATGGCGATATGAAATCTTGTGCTAGACTTGGAGAATTTTATTTTATTGGTATTTCTGCTGAACCAGATTATCAAAAAGCAAAACAACTACTTGAAAAAAGTTGCAACGAAACGCATAAGTATGGCTGTGCCACTCTTGGAGATTTATATAAAATAGGTGTTGGCGTTAAAAAGGATTATAAAAAAGCTAAAAATCTTTATGAAAAAGTTTGCACAGATGATGAAAATAGAGGCTGTTCTGGTTTAGCTGATTTATATGTTATGGGCTTTGGCGTATCGAAAGACATACCAAAAGCAATAGAATATTTTAAAAAGGGTTGCAAAAACGAAAATATTGAAAAAGGCGATGATATTCGCAGTTGTCTTGGTCTTGCTACGGCTTATAAAGACGGAGATTATATTAAACAAGATTATTTTAAAGCGGTGGAATTATTTGAGCAAACTTGTTATTTTGGAAATAGACTTGGCTGTTATTATTTAGCATATATGTATATGGACGGACTAGGTATTAGGCAAGATTACGAAATAGCAAAAGAATTTTTTAATAGGTCTTGTAAGTTAGAATACGGCAAAGGTTGTTATGGCGTAGCCGTTATATACGGAAACAATAACGATTTAAAAAATGCAAAAGAATATTTTGGCAAAGCTTGTGATTTTGGCTTCCAAGATGGTTGCAATGAATATAAAATATTAAATTTACAAGGCTATTAAATTTACTGGATTGCTTCGAATTTGCTACGCAAATTCTCGCAATGACGCATTTCTGTCATTCTGAGCGTAGCGAAGAATCTAAAATAAAATTTACAATGTAGTTAAATCGTAAATTTAAACAGAGATTCTTCGCTTCACTTTGTTACGCTCAGAATGACGAAAAATGCGTAAATTTGCAAATTTAACGGCGTATGCCGACGATTTCACGCCGAATTTGCATAAGATAAGACTTATTTCGTCTATCGTTGCAAATTCGGCGTGAAAGCTAGGCTGAATTCAACCTAAATTTACGAATTTAAAAAATCAATAACGAATATTTTCTTGTTTCAAAAAATCGCGCAGGTCGTCGTATTCGCTACTATCTAAATATCTCCACTTTCCGGGTTTCAAAGTCCCCAGCGTAACTCGTCCAAACGCCGTTCGTTTGAGATCTACGACTTCTAGGTCAAAATACCCAAAAAACCGCCTTAACTCCCTGTTTTGCCCTTCGTTTATGATAGCTTTGATTTTGGTGTATCCGCCGCTGCTTGGCATTATGCGATATGCCAAAAACGGCTTAAATTCCATTGATTTGATTTTGCTTTTGGCGTGAGCGCCCTTTGTGGCGTCGTCCGCGTAAAAGCCCTCTTTTATCGCCGTTACGACTTCGTCAGTTACTTCGCCTTTGACTTTGAGATAATACTCCCTTTCGATGTCGCTTTTCATCAGAGCCGTCGCAATCGCAGGGGCGTCAGTTAATAGCAAAAGCCCTTCACTGGCGAAATCAAGCCGTCCAATGCTAACAAATTTAGAAAATCCGTTTGGCAAGCTATCATAAATCGTCTTGCGACCGCGGTCGTCTTTTTTGGTAACTAACTCGCCTTTTGGTTTGTGATAGACAATCACGCTAAATTCGGTTTTTTTCTTGACCAAACGCCCATTTATGCGGATTTTTTCTTCTCCGCTAACTTCTACAAACTCACTAACAACTCGCCCGTTTATGCTAACTTTGCCATTTTTGATTAGCTCGTCGGCTTCACGGCGTGAATAGCCTGTGTTGTGCGAGATAAATTTATTTAAACGCATTTTCTCCATTTTTACAGCCCTATGTTTTTAAGGTCGTGGATATGCACGGTGCCAATTGGGGTGCCGTTTTCGTCCGTAACGGCAAGAAGCTGAATTTTGAAATTTTCTATCATCTCCAACGCTTTGGAAGCTAAAATTTGCGAATTTTCAATGGTTTTTGGCGATTTTGTGGCAAATTTAATCGCGCTTTCTTCAAGGCTAAAATTCTCGCTCATGAGCGCCCTACGCAAATCGCCGTCGCTTAAAATCGCTGTTAGCTTTCCGTTAGCGTTAGTTAGCAAAACAGTGCCTAGTTTGCCGTGCGTCATCGCATTTATGGCTTCTTTTAGACTAACACTTTCGCTAACAATCGGCAAATCATCAGTTCGCATGACATCAGCGACTTTTAGATACAGCCGTTTGCCAAGACTGCCGCCCGGGTGGAAGTTTGCGAAATCTTCTTTTTGAAATTTTCGCTCACTCATTAAGCATACGGCTAACGCATCACCAAGTGCAAGTGTTAGCGTGGTAGAAACCGTAGGCGCAGCCCCTAACGGACACGCTTCTTTGATAATATCTAAGCTGATAAATTCGTCCGAAATTCGCCCCAAAGAGCTATTTTTATTACTTGCCATTGCGATGATTTTTACGCCAAATCGCTTAATGTGTGGCAAAATTCGCACTAACTCTTCGCTCTCACCGCTAAAACTAATAGCCAAAACCAAATCATCTTTGCCTACCATGCCAAGATCGCCGTGCAGGGCTTCTGTGGGGTGCATGAAAAAGCTAGGCGTGCCGGTACTTGCCAAAGTCGCAGCGATTTTCGCGCCGATATGTCCGCTTTTTCCCACGCCTGTTACGATTAGCTTGCCTTTGCAATTTAAAATCAAATTTACAGCTCTTTCGATTTCGTCGCCGATAAGCTCGGCGTGGCGTAAAAGCTCGTTTGCTTCGAGCCTTAAAACCTCTTTTGCGTTTTCTAAAATGCCCATAAAATGCCCCTTACATTAGGTAAATAACCGGCACGATTGTCGGATATTTTTTTGTTTTTCTAAAAATGTGCTTTCGCACGGCTTGGCGAATTTGCGACTCTAACACGCGGTTATCAAGCAAAATTTCATTTTTCAAATTCGCCAAAAACTGCTCGATAACGGCTTCCATATCTTTTGTAAATTCGCCGTTTTGCTTCTCATCAACAAGCCCATAGCTCACAACGCGTGTTTTGATTAGGCTTTTTTCGTTTTTATCGATTTGCGCGATGATGACGACCATTCCTGCATCGGCTAGATTTTGTCTATGTTTTACAATGTCGTCTGAAATTTGCTTGTTGATTTGATTATCGATGAAAACTTTGCCTGTTTTAACGGTTTTTACTCGCTTCAAATACTTTTGACAAACTTCCATTTGATCGCCGTCACTCATAAGATAGATATTTCGCTCATCTATCCCGCACTCCATAGCCGTTTCTTTGTGTTTAACTATATGGTTGTATTCGCCATGAACAGGTAAGAAAAATTTCGGCTTAACTAGCGAGAAAATCAGCTTTTGCTCTTCTATGGAAGCGTGGCCACTAACATGAATTTCGCTAAAATCTTGATACGCCACTTTTGCGCCACTTTTTAGCAAGAAATTTAGCACGGTTGAAACGCTGTTTTCGTTACCCGGTATCGCTTTTGCCGAGATGATGACTTGATCTGTTGGTTTGATTTTTATATATTTATGCTCATCGGTTGCCATGCGATATAGTGCACTCATAGTTTCGCCCTGAGAGCCTGTGGTTACGATTAAAACTTCATTTTCTGGGTATTTATCGACCTCTTCTGGATCTATAAAAATCTTTTTATCTAAATTTACATAACCAAGCTCGATCGCCGTCCAAAGGTTTCGCTCCATACTTCGTCCGATGACGCAAACCTTGCGACCATATTTCACGCCCCGTTCAATCGCCTGATAAACGCGGTGGATGTTTGAACTAAATGTGCTCATAATCACGCGCCCGTGAGAATTTCTAAAAATCGTATCAAATGTGCGACCGACTGAGCTTTCGGACTTAGTTACGCCCTCTCTGTGCGAATTTGTGCTATCACTCATAAGCAATAAAACGCCCCTATCGCCGTAATACGCCAAACGATTTAAATCCGTCGGATAGCCGTCAATCGGCGTATGATCGATTTTAAAGTCCCCAGTATGGATAATCGTTCCAGCTTTCGTCGTTATCGCCAAAGCCGAAGCGTCGATAATCGAGTGCGTTATGTGGATAAATTCCACTTCAAAATCGCCGATTTCATAAATTTTTCGCTTTTCCACAGGGCGAAAATAGCTTCGCTCCGATTTTAAGCCGTGTTCTTCAAATTTGTTTGAAATCATACCCAAAGGTAGCGGCGTAGCGTAGATAGGAAACTGAAATTCTTTGAAAAAATACGGCATCGCACCGATGTGATCTTCGTGCGCGTGAGTGATGATGATACCTTGAATTTTATCTTTTATCTTGCGAACATAGTCAAAATCAGGAATCAAAATATCAACTCCGAGCATATTTTCATCAGGAAAGCTCATACCAACATCGACGATAATCGCACTCGTTGCGGTCTCAAAAATCGTCATATTCGCGCCAATCTCGCCCAATCCCCCAAGTGGCGTGATTTTAACGCAGTCGTTGCTTCCGTTCATATATTTAAGCGGATTTAAACGCAAATCATGCATCGCCTTATTTGCTTCAATCACGCTTACAATCGCCTTTTGCCACGGCTCTTCGCCGTTTAATTTTATCGTTTGCGTTGATTTTTTGCGTTTTTTTGATTTTTTTGAAGCATTAGCCTGTTTTTGCGCTTCGCCGTTTTGTGAATTTGCTTCGTTTTGAGAACTTTGATTTTGCGAATTTGCGTTTTTCGCGCTTTCGCCGTTTTGCAAATTTGCGCCATTTTTCAAATTCGCCCCGTTTTGAGAATTCGCATCTTGCGAATTTTTTGTGTGTTTGTTTGTTTGCGCCGATTTTATCGCATTTTCATTGCTTAAATTTGCTAAATTTTCTACGCTAGTTGTCGCTTCGTTAGCTTTTTTTGAATTTTGCGATTTTTTCCTATTTTTGCCACTTTTTTTGTTAGTTTGCAAATTTGTATTTTTTAGATTATTTAGGTTTTTAGCCGTGTCATCAGCGAAAAAATCATCAAAAAATTCGCTCTCATTATCGTCGGCAAAAAAGTTGTCAAACGCACTCTCGCCGTTAATGTTAGTTAGCTTTTTAGCCCCTTTTTTGTGGGTTTTAGCGTTTGTGTTAGTGCGTTTGTTAGTGGCGTTGTTAGTGAAATTTTGCGTAGAATTTAGGCTTTTTTCTTCGCCACTACTTTCATTTTTTTCTAACGATTTTTTTAAATTTTCTTTGCGTTTTTTGAAACGATTTGTCTTTTTAAATGGTCTTTCGTTATCTCTTTTGTTTTCTTCGTTCATTTTCTACCTTTAAATTTTTAAAAATTTTTAAAAACAAGGCGAAATCTAACTCGTGAGATCTGATAGTTTGCGAAATTTGCAAATTTGCGAAAATTTCATTTAGCAAATTTTTGTCAAATTTTGACGATAAATTTTTAAAAAGTGTCTTTCTCGGCGCAGAAAAACAAATACGCAAAAAGCCCTTAAATTCGGCATATTCGTCTAAATTTGCGAATTTTTTATGCTCGCTCAAAAATTCATTTTTTACTAAACGCATTACTGCCGAAGTTACCTTTGGTGGCGGCTCAAAAGCAAGTGGCGGCACTTCAAATAAAAACTCGCACTTTCCAAATAAATTTGCCAAAACCGAAATCGCACCAAATTCGCTATTTTTGCTTGTTGCACAAAATTTCAATGCAACTTCTTTTTGCACCATAACCACAAATCCAAGGCAATTATCATCGTCAATAGCCCTTAAAATCAGATTTGTCGCTACATAATACGGCAAATTTGCAGCCAAAAAATATTTTTTTTCGCTTAAACCGCCGTTTTGCCAAATCTCTAACGCATCGCCAAAAACAAGCTCAAAACGCCCATTTTCTAGCTCATCAGCAAATTTTGCGGTTAAAATTTTTTCTAAATCTCTATCTATCTCGTAACTTTTAACTTTTGAAATTTTTAAAAGCCTTAGAGTTAAATCACCCAAGCCAGGCCCAATTTCAACGATATTGCTCGTATCGTTGGGAATCGCTTGGACGATTTTATCCAAAATAACGCTATCTTTTAAAAAATTTTGTCCGAATTCTTTTTTCGCTTTAATCATAACAGACGAATTTATCTAAATTTTGCTTATAAAGTCATTAGATTAAGCAAAAATTCGCTAAAATAGCCAAATTTAGTAAATTTTTTAAAGGTTAAATTTGAATAATTTCGCAAAAAGAATAATCCCTTGCCTTGATGTAAATAACGGCAGAGTGGTAAAAGGCGTAAATTTCGTAAATCTAATCGACGCAGGGGACCCCGTCGAAGTCGCTAAAATATACAACGACAGCGGTGCGGACGAGCTTTGTTTTTTAGACATTACTGCTAGTTTCGAAAACCGCGATACTATCGTGCATGTGGTCGAAAGCGTGGCAAAACAGCTTTTTATACCGCTGACCGTGGGTGGCGGAATTCGCAAGATTGACGATATTTCAAGGCTTTTAAATGTCGGTTGCGACAAGGTTAGCATTAACTCAGCCGCCATTTCAAACCCAAATTTAATCGACGAAGCAGCGAAAAAATTCGGCTCTCAATGTGTCGTGGTTGCCCTTGATGTCAAAAAAACCGGAAATAGCTATAACATTTTTATCCACGGCGGTCGCACGGATACGGGGATTGACGCCTATAAATGGGCAAAAGAAGTCGAAAGCAGAGGCGCCGGAGAAATTTTGCTAACTTCTATGGATTGTGATGGCACCAAAAACGGCTTTGACTTGGAAGTTACGGGTAAAATTAGCAAAATGCTAAAAATCCCTGTCATCGCAAGCGGGGGTGCAGGAAATATGGAGCATATCAAAGAAGCCTTTGAATGCGGGGCTGATGCAGCACTAGCGGCTAGTATTTTTCACTTTGGCGAGATAGAAATTTGCGATTTGAAAAAATATTTGGCTAAAAATGGCATAAAGGTGCGATTTTGATTATCTGTGCAGGAAGCGTTGAGAGTTTTAAATTTGCCGTTCCTATCGGCATTGGCTTAGTCGAAAGTGCGATAAATTTGACAAAAATTTTATCGCAAAATTCGTCAAATTTACCAAGCGAAATCATTTTTATCGGCTCTTGTGGGCTTTATAAAGATGGTAAAATTTTAGAAATTTATGAGAGCAAAATCGCTGTAAATGACGAAATATCGGCACTTTTAGGATTTTCATATTCGCCGATACGACCTGAATTTAACGGCGATGTTTCACATGAAACAATCATAACAAATTCATCAAATTTTATAACGACAGATAAAAAATCTGCTGAAATTTTCTTTCAAAAAGGTTGTTTTTTAGAAAATATGGAATTTTACTCAGTCGTCAAAGTCGCCGAGATTTTTAAAATTCCTTGTGTAGGAATTTTTTGTGCGACAAATTTTTGTGATGAAAACGCACATGATGATTTCATAAAAAACCATGCAAAAGCCAAAGAAAAATTGGAAATTTATCTAAAATCTAAGGGGTTGATTTGAAAAATATTTTAGATTTTACACTAAATGAGCTTGAAAACGAAGTCAGCCCAAAATTTAGAGCCAAGCAAATTTACGAGTGGATTTATAAAAAAGGCGTTAAAAATTTCGATGAAATGCTAAATTTACCAAAGGAATTAAGAGCAAATTTAAGCGAAAATTTCTATTTGGACCCCGTAAAATGCGCAAAGTGCGAAGAGAGTATCGACGGAAGCAAAAAATATCTTTTCGAGCTAAAAGACGGCAAAACCATAGAAAGCGTTTTGCTTCCTATGAAGGAAGAAGTCGCCGATGAAAACGGCAAAATTTCACGCCATGCAAGATACACGATTTGTGTCAGTTCGCAAGTCGGTTGCAAAATGGGCTGTGCATTTTGCCTAACTGCCAAAGGCGGATTTGTGCGAAATCTCACAGCAGGTGAAATCGTAGGACAAATTTTATACATAAAAATCGCAAACCAAATCCCTTACGAAAGACGCGTAAATGTCGTATATATGGGTATGGGCGAACCACTCGATAACCTAGCAAATGTCGCAAAAGCCGTGCAAATTCTAAAAGAAAATGACGGCCTAGCCATCGCTCCACGCCGTCAGACTATCAGCACAAGCGGTCTAGCTACGCAGATAAAAAAGCTTGGCGAAATGGATTTGGGCGTTTTATTGGCCATTTCGCTTCATGCCGTAACAGATGAGCTTCGTGCCAAATTAATGCCGATAAACAAAGCCTACAACATAGCTTCGGTTATGGACGCTGTGCGAAATTTCCCCATAGATATGCGAAAGCGAGTGATGTTCGAATACCTTGTCATGGGTGGCGTAAATGATAGCCCCGGCGACGCAAAAACCCTTGTAAAGCTACTTCACGGCATAAAGGCAAAGGTAAATTTGATATATTTTAACCCACACGAAGGCAGCCCGTATCTTCGCCCAAGTACGGAAAATATGATAAAATTCCAAGACTATCTATCGCGTCATGGCGTAACCTGCACGATTCGCCAAAGCAAGGGGCTTGACATAAGTGCTGCGTGCGGGCAACTCAAAGAAAGAAGTAAAAATGACAACGCTTGATATAGTAGAAATCGTATTTATCGCCATTGTCGCAATTATCGGCATTGGCGGAATTTTATTCGTAGTTTTAAACGAGAAAAAATAATGTGCTAAATTGCTAGAAAAAATTCTTAAAACAATCTAGCCCATTATTTATAATTTAAATAGATTTATCATACTTTTGAGCTCGTATAAATACCGGATTATCTTTTAACTTACGATTCCTTTTGAATCGAAACATTCCCGCAAGCAAAGTAAATATGCCAATAAAAATAATATATGTGTTATTATAGGCAAAACCAATAAACAATAAAACTATCGCAACCACAAACAACGAAACCCACGAACAACCATAAACAATCTCTGCCTTGCAATCACCACAAACAATCGCACCCAATTTTATGTCATCTTTGCCACAAAATGGACATGTTAATTCTCGTTTTTCCATGTTATCCTTTAAGATTAAAATTTGCAATATCATACCCCCCCCCCCCCCCTTAAAAATTGCTTAAATTTTCAATTTTTTTGAATTTATTTTATTTTGATATTTTGTTGTGTTCTATACTATGGATTTTGTGTAAGAATTTAATCGATTTTCAAATGAATTATCGGATAGCGATTTCCTTGTTCGTCGGTGGCAGAGCGAGAGATTTCATAAAATCCAAATTTTTTATAAAACTCCCATGCACTAGGGTTTTGCTCATTTACATCTACGAATTTAGCGTTAAATTTACTCATTGCATATCTCACAAGCTCTCGCCCTATTCCTTGTCTAAAATAGCCCCGTCTCACAAAAAGAGCTTCGATTTTTTCATTTTCGCAAACCATAAACGCCACAATCTCATCGCTCAAAAACGCACAAGTTAGCGAATTTAGGCTTTTAAACATATTTCTAACCTGCTCTTTTATACGCAAAATCTCACTTTCATTTAAAAAATCGTGTGTCGCCTTGACCGAGCTTTCCCAAATTTCAAGCAAATTTTCTAAATTTTCTTTTGGATTTATCTCTTTTATTTCAAAATTTACTAAATTTAATGAATTTATAAATTCTCCCTTAAAGTCGCTTTTTGTATTTATATCATAAATTTGTCCGTTAAATTCGAAGTGCAAATTCGCTGCATGTAGGCAAAGCCTAGAAGCACCTGTTAAATTTATCCGCTCTTCGACGCTTAATTTCTCATCCAAAATCGCTTCGAAAGTCGCCGTATCAGTCCCGTAAAGCGGGTCGCCTAAAATTTTGTGTTTCACATGAAACAAATGCAAACGAATTTGATGTTGCCTGCCTGTCAGTGGCACAGCTCGAACCAAAGTGGCATTTAAATTTTCAAAAACTTCCACAGGATAAATTTCGGTTATCGCCTTTTTGCCGTTTTCGCAAATTCGCATTTTAATCATTACTTCGTCAGTTTCCAAACTCTCGCTTATTGGCTCATCGATTACAAATTCTCGCTCCACTCTCCCGCTCACCAAAGCAAAATATGATTTTTTCACAGCCCTATTTTCAAAAAGCGATTTTAAAGAATTCAAAGAAGCTAAATTTTTTGCGACCATTATAAGCCCACTTGTTTCTTTGTCTAGCCGATGAACGACCGCCGCAGAGCGACCATAAAGCGACCAAATTTCATCATAAAGCGAATATTTGCAGTGTCTGCCGTTTGGGTGGCTTAGCACTCCGCTAGGCTTGTCAAAAACGGCGAATTCTTCGCTCTCAAAAATCGCGCGCGCTCCCTTTGGCTCACATTTATAATCTATCAAAAATATTTCCCCATTTGCCACGCTGTTTTTTGCCAAAACCACGCCGTTAAAATCCAGCACCCTGCCCTTATCACACAGCCTTTGAGCTGTTTTCATATCATAGCCCAAACCCAGCAAAATCTCAAAAATTCGCCGATCCCTAAATTTGCCTAAACTAAATTTCTCATACGCCATATTAACTAACTTTTCAGCCCTTTTTTAATATAATTTCGGATTATATCAAATTTCAAATAAAGGCACAAAAATGGTAGAGCGATACGCACGAAAAATTATGAAAGACAAATGGACGCAGTTTGCCAAATACGACGCTTGGCTAAAAGTGGAGCTTGCAGCCGTTAGGGCGTGGAACAAGCTTGGCTTTATCCCTGATGATGATTGCGAAAAAATCTGCAAAAACGCTAAATTTAGCGTCGAGAGAATTGACGAGATAGAAAAAACCACAAAACACGATGTGATTGCGTTTTTAACCAGCGTTAGCGAAAGTCTTGGCGAAGAGAGCCGTTTTGTACATTATGGTATGACAAGTAGCGATTGTATCGATACGGCGGTGGCATTGCAGATAAAAGATAGCTTGGATTTGATTATCGCTGACATCGAAGCCTTAAAATCAGCAATCAAAAATCAAGCGATGAAGCATAAAAAAACGCTAATGGTAGGCAGAAGCCACGGGATTCACGGTGAACCGATAACTTTTGGCTTAGTTTTGGCGATTTGGCACGATGAGATAAATAGAGCCTTAGAGCTTATCAAACACGCTTACAAAGTAATTTGCGTAGGACAAATCAGCGGTGCAATGGGAAATTTCGCCCACGCTCCATTAGAGCTTGAAGAGCTAGTTTGCCAAAATCTAGGCTTAAAACCAGCCCCTGCGTCAAATCAAGTCATACAAAGAGACCGCTACGCACAGGTTATGAACGCTCTTGCGATACTAGCTTCATCTTGCGAAAAAATCGCCGTTGCAATCCGCCACTACCAAAGAACCGAAGTTTATGAGTGCGAAGAGTATTTTGCTCCCGGACAAAAGGGGAGCTCAGCTATGCCACACAAACGAAATCCCGTGCTTAGCGAAAATGTAACGGGGCTTTGCAGGGTTTTGCGAAGTTATGCGATTCCTGCTATGGAAAATGTCGCTTTGTGGCACGAAAGAGACATTAGCCACAGCTCGGTTGAGAGATTTATACTGCCAGATGGCTTTGTAACGGCGGATTTTATGCTAAATCGTCTTTCAAATTTGATTGAAAATTTAGTCGTTTATCCTGAAAATATGATGAAAAATCTAAATTTAACAGGCGGATTAGTTTTTTCTCAAAGGGTGCTTTTAGAACTTCCAAAAAAAGGTTTGAGCCGCGAAGAAGCATATAAAATCGTCCAAAGAAACGCAATGAAAGTTTGGGCTGACCTGCAAGAAGGCAAAAAAGCCGTAAGCGAAAACGGCGAGAGCTTATTTTTGCAAAATTTACTAGCTGATGAAGATTTGCGAAAGGCTTTGAGCGAGAGCGAAATAAAAGCGTGTTTTGAGTATGAGTATTACACAAAAAATGTGGATAAAATTTTTAAAAGGGTTTTTGGATAGAACTTTATAAGTTGAATTCAGTCTAGCTTTTTTGCGTGGCAAACTCGGACAGACGAATTTAGTCTAGTCCTTCGTCCGCCACGCAAAAAATCGTCGGCATTTGCAGAAATTTTACATACATGAAACCAGTCAATTTTAATCTAAAAAAATACAAAAGTGAAAAAAAGTAAGATTTTGCCATAAAACAAGGCTTTTTCTGTTTTATATTTCTTTGCCTTTCTATACTTATGTTTGCAAATGGAATTAACATAGAAACAAATTTGAAAAATATGACAATTCATCAAGACAAACTTTACGAATACGGATTTACTCCGTGTAGTGGAAAATGTTATAAAGGCGATAAATGCACTATTCGCCTAAATAGTGAAACAATATACGCAAATTATTGCTATAACCATTTTAAAATCGTGCAAAACTACGGCGAAGTTATAAAAATTTATAGCAAAAAAGAATTATTTATCGATAGAGAAAGACTTTATAAAATTTCTGTCATAAAAAATGGTAGAGAAATCGATATTAAAGAATTCTCTCGAAATTTAGTAATGTTTGATAAATTAAATTCACTCTTTTTTGCAGGTTTATTTTTTTCTTAACATTAAAACAATTTAAAATTTTAAAGAAAAAATTACAAGAATTTTAAATAAATTTCTTAGCTTATAAGCTTAAAAAAGCTACAATCCAAACATTAATTTTTATTCAAATGGGAAGTGTAAATGAAAGTTATCAAAAGAAACGGACGAACCGAAGAATTAGACATTTCAAAAATCAAAAAATACACAACAGCAGCGGTTGAAGGCATAGAAAATGTAAGCCTTAGCGAACTTGAAGTCGATGCGAAAATCCAATTTCGCGATATGATAACCACAGAAGAAATTCAACAAACGCTTATCAAAACCGCCGTCGATAAAATCGACATAGACCGCCCAAACTGGACATTTGTCGCTGCAAGGCTATTTTTGTATGATTTGTATCACAAAGTAACTTCATTTAACGGCTACAACCATTTACGCGAATACTTCGAACGCGGTGAAGCTGAGGGTCGCATTATGCTAGGACTTAAAGAAAAATACGACCTAGACGACCTAAATAACTATATCAAAACCGAGCGAGATTTGCAGTTTAACTATCTTGGCATAAAAACGCTTTATGATAGATATTTGATAAAAGACAAACAAGGCAAACCTATCGAGCTTCCACAGCACATGTTTATGGCGATTGCTATGTTTTTGGCTCAAAACGAGCTAGATAGTCAGAGCTGGGCTAAGAAATTTTATGATTTAATAAGCAAATTTGAAGTCATGTTAGCCACTCCGACACTCTCAAATGCTCGCACCACGCGCCACCAGCTTTCAAGCTGTTATGTCGGAAGTGTGCCAGATAATATCGAAGGGATTTTTGATAGCTACAAAGAAATGGCATTGCTTTCTAAATTTGGCGGCGGTATCGGCTGGGACTGGTGCAAAGTCCGAGCTATGGGCGGTAGTATCGACGGGCACAAAAACGCCGCAGGAGGAATTATTCCGTTTTTAAAAATCACAAACGACATAGCCGTAGCTGTGGATCAACTAGGCACCAGAAAAGGCGCAATCGCCGTGTATATCGAGCCGTGGCACATGGATATAAACGACTTTTTGGATTTGCGTAAAAACTCAGGCGAAGAACGCCGTAGAGCACACGAAATTTTCCCTGCTCTTTGGATAAATGATCTTTTTATGAAACGCTTAGCAAATAACGAAAAATGGACACTTTTTGATCCTGTTGATGTAAGCGATCTTTGCGATGTTTGGGGCGAAGAATTTGAAGCAAAATATATCGCCTACGAAAACGACCCAAATATCAGCAAATCAACCGTTATGGCAAAAGAGCTTTGGAAAAAGATATTAACAAGCTATTTTGAGACAGGAATGCCGTTTTTATGCTTCAAAGATAACGCAAATAGGGTAAATCCAAATTCGCACAAAGGCATTATTAGAAGTTCAAATTTATGCACCGAAATTTTCCAAAATACACAGCCAAATCACTACAAAACAAAAGTGATTTACGCTGACGGAAGCGAAGAACTTTTTGAAGAAAACGAAGAAGTAGTGGTAAATGGCAAAATCACCAAAAAAGCCAAAAAAATCACGGCACTTGATACGATAAATGGCAAAGATATTTTCATCGTAGAAAAAGGCGTAGATGAAGGTGCAACGGCAGTTTGCAATCTAGCTAGTGTAAATTTAAGCAAAATTCACACGCCTGATGATATAAAACGCGTCGTGCCGATTGCCGTGCGAATGCTAGATAATGTAATCGAGCTAAATTTTTACCCACACGCAAAGGTAAAACGCACAAATTTACGCTCTCGTGCCATAGGACTTGGCGTTATGGGCGAAGCACAAATGTTAGCCGAAAAAGGCATTATTTGGGGTAGTTATGAGCATTTTGAAACGATAGATAAAATCATGGAAAACATAAGCTACAACGCCATTTATGCTTCATCAAATTTAGCTATCGAAAAGGGCAAATACCCTGAATTCGACGGCTCAAAATGGTCGCAAGGCATAATGCCGATAGATTTAGCAAATGAAAACGCCAAAAAATTAGTCGGTCGTGGCGGACTTTTTGAAGATAACTCTTGCGACTGGGACGCACTTAGAGCAAAAGTCAAAAAAGACGGCATGAGAAACGGATATTTAATGGCGATTGCGCCGACTTCGAGCATTTCAATTCTAGTTGGCACAACGCAGACTATCGAGCCTGTTTATAAACGCAAATGGTTCGAACACAACCTAAGCGGTATGATTCCTGTGGTTGTGCCAAACCTTAGCCCTGATACTTGGCAAGCCTATGTTCCAGCATACGAGCTAGATCAAAGACTGCTTATAAAAGCAGGGGCAATCCGCCAAAAATGGATCGATCAAGGTCAAAGCCTAAATATCTTTATCACGCTTGATAAAGCAAGCGGCAAGGTGCTAAATGACATTTATACCCTTGCGTGGGAGCTTGGCATTAAATCGACATATTATCTAAGAAGCGAAAGCCCATCGACGGATAATTTTAACAACGATGTAGCAGATAGAAGCATAGAGTGCGAAGGTTGCCAATAAATTTTGTCTTGGCGTAGTTGAAATAAGCCTAGCTTTAATTCCCCAAACTTGAACGGATTAATTTAAAAAATTTCATGCTTCCTTCGCTCACGCACGAACAGGTGCGCTACGCTTGAAAGTGCGAAATTTTTTAAATCACTACGCCTATTCTGTCTTGAATATTTTTGTAAATCAAACAAATTTGCAAAATCGTCGGCATTTGGTTGCCAAATTTAAGTTGAATTATTTTTTTCGTCATTCTGAGTGAAGTGTAACGAAGCGAAGAATCTCAAATCAAATTTACTACATAGTTAAATCGTAAATTTAAACAGAGATTCTTCGCTTCGCTCAGAATGACGAAAAAAACGGCTACGCCGTTTGACTGGATTGCTTCGACCACTTCGTGGTCTCGCAATGACAATGGAAACGAATCTACAAAACAACTCAATGTAGATTTAAAAATATTCAAGACAGAATAGGCATAGTAAGGCGTAAATTCGGACGATTTCAAGCGAAGTTACCTTTGAGCGGTAATGAGCGTAGGAATTGTCCGAATTTACGCCTTAATCCGTCAAGTCTGGGGAATTACAAAAATTCCCTATTATTTTCCAAACTTTTCGCTATTTGCATCATCAACTTCATCGATTCTAACAGCTTTGCATTGACATCTTTTTCGTTTTTGTTGAACCTAAAAAGCTCTTTGTTTTCTACTGCGATGATAAGCGAATTTCCTTTTAAATATAATGCCGTACTGCCGATTAAATTCTCCATTATGGCTTGAAGTTTAGCCAAAATTTGCGTATTTTCGACGACTTCCACGCCGCCGTTTTGCAAAAATTCCACTCCGTCAGGGACATAAATGTCAAAAATTTCGCTAAGCTTTCCGCTTTGTTTTAAGAGCTTTAAATTCGCACTCGGGGCTTCGCCTTTTAGCACAACTTCCATTTCGCTGTTAAAGGGCACAGCGTAGTTAAATTTCGCCACAAATCCGTCGAAAATCGCCCCGTCGTTTATACGATTAAAAATCTTATCCAAATCAAAAAATTTCTTTTTGCGTTTGAAATCTCGCACCAAACGCAAATCCCCAAATTTCGCTTCGCCCTGCCCTATTTTGCCGATTATGCTTTGGTTACAGACGGCTAAATTCGCACCTTTTTGAAAGGCAGTATCGTCAAAATCGTTTATAAAAAAGGCACCAAATGGCTGAAATGTGAAATTTAGCTCCTTTGCTACGCCGACTAAAAATTCGTTATTGAAAAGCTCATTTTCTTTCGCATTTTGCGAATTTTCGAGCTTTTTTTTGCAATAAACATAAACGACATAGCAAAAAAAGCCCAACACAAGCAGATACAAAAACCAAAATTTGCCAAAATTCGCCCGGTAAGCGAAAAACAAAACGACAAAAATCAACGCCAAAATGCCTTGCAATTTAAAACGAGAGTATTTTTGAGCTTCGCATAACTTTTTACGCTTTAACTCATAAGAAATTTGGCTCATCGCTTCTCCTAACTATCCAAATTTTACTATTAAGTTTCAGAATTTTAACTATATCAAACATTGCATTAAGTTCGGCTTTTATGCGTGGTGCGATACTTTGGCTGATGATATTTTTATCTAAATTTGGCTCAAAGCTATCATGACTACGATCGATTTTTATAAAAATTTTGTTGTCTAAAAAACTTAGCGAAATAGGACATTTCATCAATCTTTTTAGCCTTAAAATTCGCTCCATAAACGCAGGAGTTAAAATATACATTGTTTGTTGCATGTCCGAGCCAAAAACGCTAAATTCATCGTTAAATTCGCTATTATCCATTTTTATCTTTTTGTATCCGTTTTTATTTATCTTGGTTTTTGGCATTACGATGATACGACCTTGTGTTTTTTTGTTAAAATCTGCCACAAAAAATAGCCCTTGAAAAATGGTAGTTTCATACTCTTCGCCAGTTTTTTCATCTACCCAAACCAATACTTTAAGCTCCAAATCGCAAAATGTGAAATCAATATTATCTAGTTTTCCCACAACCAAATCATTGCCACAACTCATCTGAAATTCTTCATCAAACAAAGACGATGCGATAATGTTTGAGCGTTCGATTTTGCCATGTTTTTCATACTCAAATCCGAGCGAATTTATATATTTTTTTAGATAAAAATCTTTGTAGCGATTTGCAAAAGAGCATCTGTCTTCATTTTCATATTTTTTGAGATACTCTTTATAGATATAAAAATCAAGTATCAAAAACACCACAGCCAGCAAAATAGAGCCTTTTAAACCCAAAATCTCACACAAGGCAATCGGCAACATCACTGTTCCAATAAAACACAACGAAAAGGTTGTAAATAGAGCTTTTTTGGCTCTTTTTGAGCTTTTGTCTTTGAATTCTTTTCGCATTATTTCTAAATTCAAAAGCTCTTTTAGCGATGAGTTTTTAAAATCTTTATCCATTAAATTTTTCCGTTGATTTTCGTTTCAAATGCGCTGTTTTGGACATTTAATATCCAAATTTTACTATTAAGTTTCAGAATTTTAACTATATCAAACATTGCATTAAGTTCGGCTTTTATGCGTGGTGCGATGTTTTTATTGACGATATTTTGGCTCAAATCAGGCTCAAAGCTATCATAGCCACGATCGACCTTGATAAAAATGCGGTTATCCACAAAACTCACGCTAATGGGATCTTTAAACATTTTTTGCAGTTTTATCAACTGCTCCATAAGCGAAAAATTTAGGATATACATTGCATTTTGCGGATCGTTTGTAAAAACTTCGAAAAGCTTATTAAATTCGGTGTTATCCATTTTTATGTCTTTTAATCTGTTTTTAGCGATAATTTCGCCGTTTTGCTGACCCGCACGGGATAAAACGACGGTTTTTGAATTTATCTTTTTATGAAAATCTGCCATAAAAAATAGCCCTTGAAACGCCGTAACAAAGGTTTTTGTATCGTAATTTGTATTTAAATACGGCAAATTTTTTACAAAAATACTTCCGTCTTCGGTTTCGATTTTATTTTCGATTAGCAAATCACTAAAAACAAAGCGAATGCCGTCAATCTCGCCTGAGATTTTATCATTTCCGCTTTGTTTGTCAAAACTCGCAAACAAGCCACTTTTCATAATATCAAGTGCGTGGATATGCCCTATTTTTTGATACTCAAATCCAAGCGAATTTATGTAGTTTTTTAGGTAAAAATTCTTATATTTGTCGATAAATTCAAACGCTTCATCTTGCGTAAATTCGTGCTTATAATGCTTAAAAAAGTGAAAAATAAAATATATAAAAATCAATAACGCCACCACGCCGCCGAATTTGGTGCTAAAAAACACTCTTCCTAAATATGTCAAAAATAGCGTCATAAAAATCGCAGCAAAAACAGCAAAAACAATCGCCATAAGGCTAAATTCCGGCATTTTGCGAACTATCTTTTTTCGCATTTTTTCAAGCTCTAAAAGCGTTTTTTGGTCGTTGTTCATTTGCTCTACTCTATCCTAAATTTGTTTTAAAAATTTTAGAATTTAATTTTAAATCCTTAACAATATCGATAAATTGCATTATTTCTTTTTTGTATTCTTCAACTATCGAATTTTCGCCAATTATAGGCTTGTAATAATCGAGTTCTTCAAAACTATCTCGCCCAACATAAATATAAATATAAATTTTATTTTGTAAAAAACAGATATTAAGTCGTTTGGCAAATGTTTTACGCAATTTAAGTATTTTTTCCATTAAAACTGGCGTCAAAATATATCTTGCGTTGATTTCGTTATAGCCGTGCGTAGTAAAGGTTTTATTAAATTCGATATTATCCATAACTATTTTTTTGTATTGACACTTGGCAAATTCGTCAAATTTATCTAAAACAACAAGTCTTGATTTAAAAAATTTATTAAAATCTGCAATAAATAAAATTCCCTTAAACATAGTTTCATTTTTTATAAATTCCCTATCTAGCGTTAAAATCACTTTTTTAAAATAAACATCACTAAATTTGATTTTTACGCCGTCAATTTCACCTTGTATTAAATCATTTCCACCATAATTGTCTATATAGCCTTCATTATAAATCATAGGTTCAAGAAATTCCTTAAATTCTATATGTTTGTTTCTTTCATATACCAAATTCGGCGAAATTTCTTTTATGATTTTTTTCATCATCTTATCTCTAAAATCTACTTTAAACCAATCTCCATAATCCCCAAAAAATTTCTTAGAAAAGAAAGATAAAATTATAAGTATGGCAAAAAAAGCAATTAAAACAGAATAAAAACAATATCTAAAAATTTTATAATTCCAATTAAAACTAACATAAACAAGCAAAATATGAAAGCCAATAAAAGCAAAAACAGCTAAAAAGACGAGAAAAGTATTCATCTTATAATTTGATATAAAATGAATAAATATCCCGGTTTCAACCATTAGGAACATAACTTGTATGTCGTCAGCAAAATGTTCTGGCATATCGCCATAGACATATTTTAAAAATAAAAAAGATAAAATCGTAAATGGAACCAATAGCGTAATGAAAAGTTTTTTTGTTAGTTTTTCCATTTTAAAAGCAGATCTTGCCCTTTTTGCTTCCAATTCTTCCAAATTGCTTTCGCTAAAATCATTATTTTGGCTTCTAAATTTCGCCATTTTCCGCCCCAATCTACTACGAATTTTCGCCTAAATTCGCCGAATTTCCGCCCAAATGAGCTTTAAAAATCTTAGAATTTAGCTTTAAATTTTCTATGATGCCCACAAACTGCATTATCTCGTCGTGGTAGCGTTGTGGAACTGAGTTTTCGCCTATTAACGGGACTTTATAATCGGCTTCAAAGCTATCTTTGCCTAAATTTATGTAGATATAAATTTTATTTTCCACAAAGCAAAAATCGCACTTTGCGCCAAAAAATTTACGCAAATAAAGCATTTTTTCCATTAAATTTGGCGTCAAAATATACCTAGCGGCGATTTCATCGTCGCAAAAAGTGGCAAAAGTATCGTTAAATTCGCTATTGTCCATTTTGGTTTTTTGCAGATTTGTCGAAGTAAAGCTACCTTTTTTATCAAGCACGATGACTTTGGCAGTAAAAAATTTGCTAAAATCGGCTATAAAAGCAATCCCGTAAAAAAGCGGAGTTTGCACCTGTATCGACCGCTCCTTGTTTTTTGTATCAACTCTTGCAAGATAAATGTCGCTAAATTTAAGCTCCACGCCGTCGATATTTCCCCAAATAAGGTCATTTCCTTGATAAATATCAATTTTAGTGTTATAAATTCGCGGTCTATCAAATTCGTTAAATTCGATAAATTTCGCCTTGTCATAGGATAAATTAGGCGAAATTTCTTTTATGATTTGAGTTATAATCTTTTCTTTAAATTCGTTTGAAAAGCCCTTTAAAAGGCTATAACTAAGCAGTCTATAAATCAAAATCCCAACCATTGCCCCAAGGCAAATCCCAATACCTAAATCTCCCGAGCTTTTAAATATCAAAAAAGCTAATACAACTCCCAAAACGCCGCAAAAAATTTTAATTTTTAAAATTTTTAAAGCCGTGCTCTTTCGCAAATTTTCTAAATTTGCTAGTTCGTTTTGATTAAATTTGACGCTTGGATCGTGCAAAATTTAGCCTATCTTTTAAACATATCGCTGACATTTGGGGCGATTTTTTCGCTCTCGTCGGCTGCGAAAAATTCGCGTTTTTCGAAACGGAAAAAGTTTGCTACCAAATTTGTCGGAAACATTTCACAAGCGTTGTTGTAGTCCATTACCGCGCCGTTGTAAGCACGGCGAGCCGCACTAATTTGCTCTTCGACTTCGGTTAGCGTTGATTGCAAATGAAGCACATTTTCGTTTGCTTTAAGCTCTGGGTAGTTTTCTACTGCGACTTTTATGTTGCCAAGAAGCGTTGAAATTTTGTTGTTTAAATCAAACTTTTGCGCGTCGTTTTTCGCCGCCATAGCTTCGTTTCGTAGCTCGGTAACTTTGGTTAAAACTTCTCTTTCGTGTGTGAGATACTCTTTAACGGCAGCAACTAAATTTGGGATCAAATCGTAGCGTTTTTTAAGCTGAGTATCGACACCGGCGTAGATGTTTGAGACCTGATTTCGTTTGCCAATAAGCGAGTTATAAATGCTAATAACAGCCAAAACTAGCGCCACAACAACGGCACAAATTACTAAAAATGTGTTCATCTTGATTTCCTTTTTGTTGGTTTTAAATTTCGGGCTTATTTTACTTTAAAACGGCTTTATAAGTTATAAATTTAAAAACGATATAGAAAATTCCAGTGTCATTGCGAGAATTTACATAGTAAATTCGAAGCAATCGCCAAAGCCAAAATAACGAAAATGTAAATTTGCAAAATTTGCGTTGGTGGTTATTTAACCACTGGCGATTAGTTCGGTTTTTCTACGAAAAATCTCACAATGACAAAGAAAAATAAATTTTAAAAATTCATAAATTTAAATTTGATATAAGCAAAATTCAGGTATAATCGCAGTTCTTTTAAGTGTCAAGGTAGCTCAGCTGGTTAGAGCGCTGGTCTCATAAGCCGGAGGTCGAGAGTTCAAGTCTCTCTCTTGACACCATTTCTTTTTTTAATTTTTCCCTGAATTTTTATTATTTTGTAGAATTAGGCAATAAATTTGGAGAATTGTTCTATCAAGTTTAGGCATAAATTTGCTAAAATTTCACAAATTTAAACGCAAGGAGAAATTATGCAAGATTTCAAATTCTACAATCCCACTCGGATCGAATTCGGTAAAGGCAAAGAGAAAAACATAGGCTCGTATATGAGCGAGTTTGGCGCAAAAAGAACGCTTGTGGTTTATGGAAGCGATCGCGTTAAAAAAAGCGGTCTTTTTGATGTGGCGATAAATTCGCTAAAAGAAAAAGGTATCGAATTTACCGAGCTTGGCGGCGTTAAAAGCAATCCTGTTTTAACAAAAGTGCGAGAAGGCGTGAAAATCGCAAAAGAATTTAAAGCCGACAGCGTCCTTGCAATCGGTGGCGGAAGCGTGCTAGATAGCTGTAAAGCAATCGCAGCTGGTGCAGTTTATGACGGCGATGTGTGGGATTTTTTCGTAAATAAAAGTGCCGATAGAGGGTTGATGATTTTTGATATTATTACTTTGGCTGCAACTGGTTCAGAGATGAACCGCGGCGGCGTGGTTACAAACGAAGAAACCAAAGAAAAATTTGGCTGTGACGGCGTGGCTTTATATCCAAAAGTCTCAGTCATAAACCCAGAACTTCAAAAAACAGTCAGCAAAGATTACCTTGTATATTCGGCTAGTGATATTATCGCACACTCGATTGAAGGCTATTTTACTGCAAGTGCCCACCCTGAGCTAATTAGAGCCTACATAGAAGCAAATATAAAAACCGTTATGAAAACGACTGAAATTTTGCTAGAAGAGCCTGAAAACTACGAAGCTAGGGGCGATTTTGCGTGGGCTGCGACAATGGCACTAAACGGGCTAACTTATGTAGGAACTAGCGGCTATGCTTATCCAAATCACATGATAGAACACGCCATTAGCGCAGTTACAGACTGCCCACACGGAGCGGGTCTAAGTGTCGTAATGCCAGCGTGGATGAAATTTTACAAAGAACGAAATTCCAAAGCCTTTGAGCGATTTGCAAAAGAAATTTTTGGGCTAAATTCTGCTGATGACGGCATAGAAGCCCTAAAAGCGTGGTTTGAAAAAATCGGCACACCGACAAAACTTTCACAAGTCGGCGTAAATGAAGCGAATTTGAGCGAAATTATTGATTTAGCAAATTCTTACACGAATTCGTGGGGCGGAAGCGAGATTTACACAAAAGAAAATTTAGCCAAAATTTTTGAAATGGCGAAGTAGAAATCAAAGTTGCAAATTTGATAAAAATTTGCAACTTTTTTATGATAAAAAGCCATAAATTTTCTAAAATTTTGCTAAAATTCAAAGAAATTTGCAAAGCAAAACTGCGGAAAGGTTTTTTATGGAAATCATTGAAAATAGGAAACTTGCCGTTTTAATCGACGGCGATAACGCAAGTGCGGAAAAAGTTGAAGAGCTTTTTGAAGAAATCGCCAAATTTGGCACCGCAAATGTCAAGCGAATTTACGGCGACTGGACGAGCGACGGCTTAAAATCGTGGAAGGAAAAACTGCTTGATTTTGCGATTGTGCCGATTCAACAATTCGCCTATACAAAAGGCAAAAACGCTACCGATATGCAACTTATCATTGACGCTATCGACCTGCTCCACGAGACTTCGCTTGATGGATTTTGTATCATTAGTAGCGACAGCGACTTTACGCCGCTAGTATCTAGGTTGCGCCAAAGCGGAAAAATGGTTTATGGTTTTGGCAAAAAACAGACCCCAAAAGCCCTAATCAAGGCGTGTAATCAATTTATCTATGTTGAAAATTTAGGCGAAGATGATAACGCGGCGGCAAATTCACAAACACAAAAAAACCTGCCTACTACCCAGCAAGTCCTTGACGGAGGTATCAAAACTCTGCTTTTTAGCGCAATCAAAGCTAAAAGCGATGAAATGGGCTGGGCGTATGTTAGCGGAATTAGCAATTATATAAACGGCATAAACCCCGATTTTGACCCGCGAAGCTACGGATATGCAAAAATTTCAAATATGTTAAAAAATCTTGGAAATTTGCAGTTTAAGGTCGATGAACAAAGTCGTATGTATTGTCGTAAAATCCCGCTAGGTAAGCTATATGCACTTTTGCGCGAGTTGCCAAGCGATTTTAAAGACCAAAACGGCTGGATAAAAATCGATGATAAACTCGATAAAGTCGTCAAAGAAAAATGGGACTACACAGAATACGGCTTAACGCTTCACAAGGCACTTCAAAAGCTTTATAATGCCGAAATGAAAGATGACAAAATTAAGCTAAATTTGAACTAAAATCATAAATTTGGGCGAAATTTTATGTGGAAATTCGCCCGAATTTTGCTTAAATTTATTTTAAATTAGTAAATTCGAATATATTTATTATGCCTTTTAGACATAGGAATTAAATTTCAAATCCAACTTACGCCTTTTTCTCGCTTACGATATTTACGATATTTTCACCGACCATAACGGCGATTTTTGCCATAAATTCAGCCGGACTTGTAAATCCAACACACGAGCAGTTGATTTCACCAAGCACATATTTGTCTTTGCCATTTTCGTCAGTATCAAGGATGAAATCTGCCGTCCAAATCAAAGGCAAATCGTAATTTCCAAGTTTTGTGCGAATTTCAGGCAGACGCTCTAAAAACCAGCCGATCAAATTTTCCCACTCTTTTGGCTCGTCATAACGATATTTCGCACCGCTAAAAAGTGTCGCGCTAAATGCGTCCCCGCCTTGGGCTGGTTTTTTATGCACGACATAAACAGGCGTTTTATAAAGCATCAAAATGCGAATTTCGCCCTCTTTGATGCGTGGCAAAAATGTCATATCTACAAGCATTCCGTTATCGCCGACGATGTATTGTTCGCAAAAGTCCATAAATTCGCCAAGTTTTCGCTCTTCTGAGTGATTGTCTTTGGCTTCGGTGCAGATGATTTTGGTATCAAGTGCTAAGCTATCAAATTTGCCGTAATCGCCTGCATTTTCAAGCCTTACACGCCAAATTCCCTCTCCTGTGGATCCACGATTTTGTTTTAAAACTCTCTCGCCTTTGGCAAGTGATTTTGGAAATGTGCTTTTAAATGTCGCAATATCATAATATGCATAAGTATCATCAGGCACTAGCTCGGTGTCAGCAAGTTTGGTTAGAGCGTCTTTTGCGCCATATCCTATCATCGCATCAGGGTGCGGCATACCGACTAGGCCATCATCACAAAGCTTTCGTAGCATTTCAAAATAAAGTTTTTCTTCTTTGATATTTCCCGGATTTACACGCGAAACATAGCCATCAGCGTTGTCTCTAACGAATTCGTAAATTTTTTTGCTCTCATTTTCGTTTCGCAAAATTTCATCGCTTAATTGGATAACTTCGCCCGTCCAGCCGTGAGTGCTAAGTGCATTTACCATCGGCATCGTATCTCGTCTGTGTCCGTCTTTGCCCTTGTCCGTGCCACCTACGGCTTCGAAAAAAACTATTCTTTTTTTCATGATTTTGTCCTTTAAAATAAAAATGTAATTTTTAAGTCTATCTAAAATTTAGTTAAAAGCCATTGAATTTAAGAAAATATTAAATTTAGCAAACTTTCTGTATAATTTCGTATTAAGTTTTTAAAGGGCTGTTATGAATTTGAAAAAATTTTGCATATTTATTTTTGTGGCGATATTTTTGACAGGCTGTGCAGAAGTTTTAAATGAAATCGACAACGAAATTGCAAAGCAGTTTCCGCAAATTCAAACAAATAAAACAAACAAGGGTAAAACTACGCAAACAGGTAAAACAACACCAGCCAAAACTGCCAAAAACAGCTCCGCAGACTTTTTTACGGCAATGGGCGATAATGAAGCTGCACAAATCGTAAAAGGCACTCACAAAAACACTCCGTCTTGGTTCGCGCAAAGCAAAACCACACTTGGCGGCGCAAATGACGCAACAAATTTGCAAAACATGAAAGCTTCACTAGCTATCATCAAACAAACCAACGCAAAACGCAAAAGCGAAGGCAAAAGCGCTCTTAAAGTCAGCCATAAAATGATGGCAATCTCGCAAATTCGCACAAATTATGCGGCACATTATAAATTTTCTCACGCACCACTAACGGGCGTTGCAAGTGTAGCCGAAAATCTTGCCAAAGGTCAAGCAAACGGCGCAGCCGCCGTAAATGCGTGGTATAGCGAAAAATCAAACTGCCCGAACAAATCTGCAAAAAACTGCAAATTTAGCGCAAACACGGGGCATTATTTGAATTTGGTAAATTCAGGTTATAGTATAACGGGTGCTAGTTTGGCAAATAAAACTTACGGCGGAGTTTATGGTTCGAGTGGAAATGCCTATACTATCGAGCAATACGAAGCGATGTTTGATAAATGGCTAAATTCAAAATAGTTTTTCACAAAATTGATTAAATTTGTAGGATTAGGCAAGAAATTTACGCAAAAATTTTGACAAATTTCTTGTAAGCCTATATAATTTCAAAGTATTGTAAGAAAAAAATTGTAAAATTACGGAATTATTATTTAATCGCTTTTGGGGTTATAGCTCAGCTGGGAGAGCGCTTGAATGGCATTCAAGAGGTCGGCGGTTCGATCCCGCTTAACTCCACCATTTACCCTTTTTTAACTACTTCCAAAACTTACCAACGACACCGATTTTAAGGGGCTTTTAAATTACTTTTTATTATCATTTGTTATCAACAATTACCCGACATTTTTAAAAAAATTCACGGGTAAATTGTCGGGTAAATTTGAATAAGTCGGGTAACTTTTATTTTTACCCGACTTATTTTTAAAATCCTAATACAAGGGGGCTAAAATGCCAAAAATTACAACCGATACACAAATCAAAAACTATAAAATACCCGATAATGTAAAACCAAACGCAAAGGGTATAAGAAAAATTACTTTAAAAGATACAACACCGAATTTATTTATTGAAGTAACGCAAGGCAAAACAAAGACAACTAAAACATTTTATTATATTTACATAGACAAAGCGACCAAAAAACGAAGTTATATCAAAATAGGCAAATATCCAAGTATTAGCCTAAATGAAGCAAGATTAAAAGCGAGTGAATATACGGCTATAAGAGATAACGGAAAAAGCATACAAAGCACAAAAGACGACATTATAACATTTGCAGAAATTGCAGATAAATATTTAAATAAGAGCATAAATTCAATAACAACGCAAAAAAAGGACATAGGGCGATTAAAAAACCACATTTTGCCTTTTATAGGTAATAAACCGATAAAGGACATTACACGCCGTGAATTAGTCGCACTTATAGAAAAGATACAAGATAACGCCGTAAAAAGTGGCTTTGGTTTAGATACTAGCTATAAATGTTTTTTGCTTTTGCGTAATATAATGCGTTTTGCCGTCGGAAGTGGATATATAGAAAATTCTTTATTAGGCGATATAAAATTCGATAAGACTTTTAAGCCGTTACCAAAAGAACAAACGCATTATAAAGCTATTTTGACAAAAGAGCGTTTAAAAGAGTTTATAACGGCGTTAAACAGCGATTTAAAAATACATTACTACACACAAAAAGGCTTATTATTTGGACTTCATACGGCTTTAAGAGCAGGAGATTTAAGGCTTTTAAAATGGGATTATATAGATTTTGAAGCAAATACAATAACGATTAAAACATTAAAATTAAAGCAAGAATTCAAATTTCCATTAACAAAACAAGCACGGGCTATTTTATACGAAATTATGGATTATAACAAAGAACGGGGCGTAAAATCGCCTTTTGTATTTGTCAGTAAAACAAAAACAGCCAACGCAATAAATGAAAACGCACTTAATCAAGCCGTTATTAGGTTAGGTTTTGGCGATGATATGGTATATCACGGCGTAAGACATACATTTTCGACTATTTGCAACGACAACATAGGCGAACACGGCTTTCAATCTGATTTAATCAATTTGTGTTTAGACCATAGGGAACGAAAAACCATAAAAGCCACTTACGACCACTCGCAACGCTTAAAAGAGCGAAGCGAACTTATGCAATGGTATAGCGATTTTTTGGAAAATTTGGAAAATGAGTAATTAAATTTTCAAACCTCAACTAAAAACGCAAAAAAGCCCTAAAATAGGGCTTTTGATAATACTTTGATAATAGTTAGCAATAGTGGCAATTTAACCCGAACTAAACGGGTAAATTTTTACCCGACTTTTTTACCCGACACAAACACACGCAAAGCACGAACGGGGCGACATTTGATAATATTTTAAAAATAAAAAAATTTGTTGTTTTCTAATATAGTGATTTTGAATTTGCAAACACGCAAAAATTTATTTAAAAATAGGGTAGTTTTATGCAAAATGTAAAAAAATACAAAATGAAAATTTAAAATAAATAGTAGTTTAGTATTTGTAAAAAATGAGAATTTTAAAAGCAAATTCTTGCATTTTTAACTAATTTTTTTACATAATGAGAAAAAAGAAAAAAATGTAAAGTTTTGTATAATTTGCTTTGCGAAACTTAAATCAAATTTGATAAAATTTTAACTCTAACCTTAAACAAAAAATCTTTACAATTTTTTACAAAAATTTTACAATGATTTTTAATAAAATTTGCACCACGACAAATTTAAAGACTTGCGAAAAAATATCAAATTTAGATTTTAAAAAGAGTTAAATTTTTTAGCGTGTATCACTTATAAATACCGACAAATTTAAAACAAAACGGCGATTTTACGAAAAATCAAGGCAAAGACAATTTTTTTACCCGACTTGTTACCCGACAAAAAGTAAAGATTAAAGTTACTATTTGTTATAATTCATTTCTAACTAAAATCAAAATAAAGGCGTATTTATGGAAAAAACAGAACAATTTATAAAAGAATTAGGCGAATTTATAAAAAAATCCGATAGCATTACCGACCCGATTTATCCATATTTTGAAAAACTTATAGAAATACTAGATAAAAAACAGCCACAAAAAGGCAAAAATAAAGAAGTAGTAAATTTATCCATTTTTGACCCGTTAGCAAAATTTTACGACATTGACGAAGCAAAAGACGAAGTGTTTGAAGCTTTTTGTATATTTTTATTCGAATTTTTAGAGCCGATACAACCAAATATTTTTAAAAGTAAAATTGATTTATTTAATGAAGCGATAGAAAAAATAAAATTAGCTTTTAAAGATGATTTTGTTTTTAATGAAAAAAATACATTATATGGCGATGATAATTTAATACTTGATATTAATCGGGCTAATTGTTTGAGTAAAAGCGAATTAGAACAAGACAATGATTTTGATTTAGATTTAGATGAACTTCATAAATTATGTAGAGAAAAAAAAGACAGAATTTACAAAAGAAATTTAAAAAGCGATATATTATTTTTAAGAAATATGTTTAATATTGACGGAACATACGACGAATTTATACGCAATTATAGAAATTTTATTAAAACTTCAATGACAATGCTAAACGAATATGAAAAAATAAAAAATGAATATGCTAGATTAACAGATAAACAAGGCATAAAAAACGATTTTAATAACAAAATGCTAAATTTGTGCGTATTATATAACATAGACGCTAAAAGCACCTTTGATAGAAGTGAATTTATTAATGATATTGAAAGAATTTTATTAATGATAAAAAAATCGTAAAATTCCGTTACACTAACCTTTTGCAACGACTAAAAAATTCTTAAATAATTCTATAAGCAATTTTAGAATTAAAACACAAAAAAACGCTAAATTTAGCGTTTAAAATTTTAATTGCATTAACCTTTTACAATATTTCAAAATACGATAAAAAGAGTTTTTAAATTCTTATCTCATTTTGAAATTTACCAAAATTTACCATTTATAAAATTCTGTTACAAAGCGATTATGCAACATAATTTATTTTTTGCCAAATTTGGATAAAAAACCTACAAATTTACGGCTAAAATTCGCCAAATTTTGCCGTTTTAAAATTCTGTTACAAAGTGAATTTACATTGCTACTTTTTTTAAAAAGCCCTACAATTCGCATAAGTTTTCAATTATAGCTATAAACTTGAAACCGAAATTAACAAAACGAAAGGAATTTTAAAAATGAGAAAAAATTTAGTAAATGCCAAAGAGTTAAGCGAGTATTTGCGAATAAGTAAGTCTAGCATTTGGCGATTTGTAAAAATAGGCAAATTGCCACAACCAAAGCGAATAAGTAAATTTATCCTTTTATGGGATTTAAGCGAAATAAACGCATTATTTGGCTTATGCGATAACGAACAAAAAGGGGCTTAAAATGAATTACGAAAATATAGCGAAATTTGGCGATTTAATCGCCAAATTTAGCAAAATAACAAGCGATAAAGACGAAGTATCAAACCAAACGCAAAAACCCTTTAAAATAAGCGTTTTTGAGTTTATAGGAGATAAATTCAAGGCTGAATTTATTAGATTTGACAGCACGGGCGATTTAAAAGGCGATTTGCAAAACGAAAAAAGCGACAACGCACAGGAAACAAAGCAAACCACAATAGCCACGCAAAACGGCAAAGAACGCCAAAATTTAGGGCTAAATGCTTATGAAGTCATAACGCAATATTTAGAAAATAAAAGTTATAGCGAAGCTTTTAAAACTTCATTTTTTAAATATGTCGCAAAAGACAGAGAACGAGCCGAAAAACTAGCAAACAACAAAGGGCTTTTAAGCCAAATTTGCGACATTTTCGGAAGTAAAAACAGCGAGTATAACGACACGCAAATTTTAAACAAAATA
>JAFUFY010000056.1 GCA_017469645.1 Campylobacter sp.
AAGCGGTGATATAGGCGGAGCTAAATTCGCAAGTGACGGACGGGGTGCCAGGAGCGGAACACCGCCGATGAGATTTTAAAAATGATAAAGCTAGAAAATATAAATAAAATTTTCACACTCGGTGAGAATAAAGTCCATGTCTTAAAAGATATAAATTTGCATATAAAAAAAGGCGAATTTATATCGATTATCGGGCAGTCAGGCTCTGGCAAATCAACGCTGATGAATATAGTCGGTTGTCTTGATACGCCAAGTAGTGGCAGTTATTTTATCGACGGAAAAGATGTGGCTAAATTTAGTAGCGATGATCTAGCAAATTTACGAAGCAAAAAATTCGGTTTTGTTTTTCAACGCTATAATCTAATCGCAACTATGAGTGCAGCAGAAAATGTCGCTCTTCCTGCTATTTATGCAGGTATGGGTGCCGATGAACGAAATAAAAGAGCAAAAGAGCTTTTGGGTGGTTTAGAACTTGGTGATAAAACGGCTAGTTACCCAAATAAATTAAGCGGCGGTCAGCAACAAAGAGTTAGTATAGCACGCGCCCTTATGAACGGCGGAGAAATCATACTAGCAGATGAGCCAACCGGAGCACTTGATAGCAAAAGCGGTGAAACCGTTATGCAAATTTTGTGTGATTTGCATAAACAAGGTCATACAATCATAATCGTAACACATGATAAAAATATCGCTGAACACGCAGATCGCATAATCGAAATCAAAGACGGCGAAATTCTAAGCGACAGAAAAAAATCAGAAAATATTTACGAACTTAAAAAAGAAAAAGTAGGTGAAAAAAATGCTTTATTTGCCTACAAGGATCAATTTTTAGAGAGCTTTAAAATGTCTGTGAGTGCGATATTTTCGCATAAGCTTAGATCGATGCTAACTATGCTTGGTATTATTATCGGTATAGCTTCTGTTATCTGCGTTGTTGCCTTAGGTAATGGCTCACAAGAGAAAATTTTAGCTTCGATTAAGTCTATCGGAACAAATACAATTACCGTTCAAGCAGGAAGAAGTTTTGGAGATATGCGAGCAGGGTTTGTTAGCACTCTAACCATTTCTGATTCAAATGCTTTGGCAAGACAGCCATACATTGATTATTCAACACCAAATGTAAATTCAAGCGGAACGCTAACTTATGCAAATTTTAACTCTCGAACCGAAGTTAGGGGCGGTGGCGAACACTCGCTTTGGGTTAGTGGAATAGAAATAGAAAGCGGACGAAATTTTAGCGCAGAAGATATAGAAAGCTCTGCTTCTGTGGTCGTGATAGATCAAAATACGAAAAAGCAGTTTTTTAAAAATGAAAATCCGCTTAGCAAAACTATCACATTTGCAGGAAAACCGCTTCGCATTATCGGCGTTGCGGCTGATGAAAAAAATGCTTTTGGCGTAAGCGAGAGTTTGCGAATTTATGTGCCGTATTCGACTTTGATAAATAAAATTTCAGGCAATCGTAGGATAAATTCAATCACCGTAAAAGTAAAAGACGATGTTGATCCGCAAATGGCAGAAGAGAGCATTACCCAGCTTTTAATGCAAAGACACGGCACGAGAGATTTTCACACACGAAATTCAGACACTATAAGACAAACTGTCGAAAGTACAACAGGAACTATGAAAATTCTCATCTCTTCAATTGCCGTAATTTCGTTAATAGTCGGTGGAATAGGGGTTATGAATATCATGCTTGTTAGCGTTACCGAACGCACACGCGAAATCGGCATAGCTATGGCAATAGGCGCAAAAGAATCAAATATCTTGCAGCAATTTTTAATTGAAGCTATTTTGCTTTGCTCTCTTGGTGGATTTATCGGCATTTTGCTTGCGCTTACGCTAGGATATGGATTTAACAGCATTAGCTCAGATTTTACGATGAAATTTACAACTGCGCCTTTTGTGATTGCCTTTGTCGTATCATCGGCTATCGGCATTATTTTTGGTTATTTACCGGCTAGAAATGCAAGTAAATTAAATCCGATTGACGCACTAGCACAGGAGTAAAAAATGAAAAAATTTATATTTTTGGGAATTTTGGCGATTTTTTTTGCAGGTTGTAGCGTTAAGGGCGACTTAAAATACGAGCCGATTGACAATTATTATGATGAAAATGAAAGTTATATCATCGATACGCAGTGGTATAAAAAATATAATCAGCCATATTTAAATGAACTTGTAGATTTGGCTTTGCAAAATAATTACGATTTAAAAACAGCAGCCCTAAATATCGCTACGGCGTATGCAAATTTAGGTTTAAGTGAAGCTGATTTATTTCCTACAATAAACGGAAGTTTGGGAGCTAGTGCTAGTAGAAATGTCGCCCATAGCGACGATTTTAGTAAATCTTATCGTGGTGGGCTAAGTGCTAGTTATGAGCTTGATATTTACGGCAAAATTCGCGCTAGTGTGAATTCTAGCCAGTGGAGCGCGATTTCTAGCGAGTATAGTTATGATGATTTAAGGCTAAGCATTATAAATTCGGTTGTTGGAGCCTATTTTCAAATGCTTTACTTAAATGACGCGCTTAAATTTACAGAGCAAAATTTGAAAAATTATGCCGAGTTAAAAGATATAGTTCAAGCCAAATATGACTACGGCAGGGGCGAATTTATCGATGTCGATCAAATGCAAATGAATATTTTAAGCCTAGAAAATAGGGTGCTAAATTTAAAAAGACAGATCGAAAATAATAGGCTTTTGCTCAGAAATTTGGTAATTCCTGCGAGTGTGGAAGCAAATTTAGATAGAAGCGATAGTAAGGTTTTGGTGCCAAATTCGCAAACTGCTTTAAATTCGACAAAATCGCCTTACAGCGTGGCTGGTGATAGATATTTGCAAATTTTAGAATTTGAAAGAAATCTAAATTCAATAAATAGTGTTAAATTTTTAGGCGTGGATTTAGAAGTGCCGTTTTTAGCTCTTTCAAATCGTCCCGATGTGCGAACTGCCTTAGCAAATTTAAACTCAGGCTTTTATAATTATAAAGTTTCAAAGCTAAATTTTTTCCCGTCAATCACGCTTGGGGCTGGACTTAGTGGAAGTGGAGCGGAAGTAAATGACGCTTTTGATTTAAAGCTTTTTAACGGCACACTTAGTGTGAGTTTGCCGTTTTTGGACTATCCAAGGCTAAAACAAAGGTTAAAAATTTCAGAACTTGCATTTGAAAAATCTCGCACTGCGTATGAAAAAACGCTTTCAAATGCAGCAAACGAAGTGCGAAATTTATACGAACTTTACGGCTTGGAGCTAAAAACGCTTGAAAATGCCGAAAAAACCTATAAATCACAAGCACAAATAGCCGAAATTTATCGCACCAAATACGACGCAGGAGCTATCGAATTTAGAGATTATATAAATGCCGAAACCAGTAGGGTAAATTCGATGATAGATCTGCTATCGCAAAGATACTCAGTGCTAAATACCGAAATCGCCGTATATAAAGCAATGGCTGGAAAATTTAGCGCAAAATAGAATATGTATGTAAGAACATAATATTTGGCAAACATATATTGTTTGCAAGTCATATTTTAGCAATTTTAATTTTAAGGTGTATAATGCGAAATTTTTTGAAATTTCAAGGTCTGATGTTTCTAACTCTTCTTGTTTTTGATATTTGCTTTATTTTGATTTTTAGCCGTTATTTTGGTATAACTTTTTGTGTTATTATTTTAGGATTTTTGAATTTTGGCTTTGTATTTAAATTTTGCCTAGCTTTGTGGCAATTTTACAAAGGCGCATATAAAGAGCAAAATTTTAGCTCAAAATTAGTTATAAAAGAGTTTGCATTGTATTTTGTAAAGGCTGCATTAACAGGTCTTTGGTTACTACTTGAAGGGATTAGTGCTCTTTTTTCAGCACTTGGATAAAATTTATTGGCAATTTAACTATCTTTTTTTAGCGCTACAAAGGAAATCATATATGTGGCAATGAATGCAAAAAATTTTTAGTGCTTTATAAAAAATAATAAAATGGTGCCCGGAGCCGGAATCGAACCGGCACGGAGTTGCCTCCGCCAGATTTTGAGTCTGGTGCGTCTACCAATTTCACCACCCGGGCAGTTTTGATAAATTTACAAATTCAAAAAACAAGAACCAAATTATATAGAAAAAAATTTAAAATAAAATAAAAAAGTCCCACACGAAGTGGGACTAAGAAACATTTTTCAAAATGCTAGAAATTATTTTTTCTTTTTAGCTTTTGCAACAGCTTCTTTTAGTTGTTTTCCAACTTTAAATTTAACAACTTTTGTAGCTGGTGATTTGTAAGTTTTGTTAGTTCCAGGAACTTTACCTTCTCTTGCAGCTCTTTCAGCAACATTGAAAGAACCAAAACCAATAAAGCTAATTGAATCACCTTTTACAAGCAATTCAGATACTACTGCTAATGCAGAATCCACAGCTTTAAGAGAATCTTTTTTAGAAAGACCCGCTTTTTCAGCAACTAGTTGAATAAAATCAGCTTTTTTCATAAAAAATCCTTTAAAAATAAAGTGTTTAACTTCGTCCATTTTACAACACTTTTTTAAAAAAAACAATACTTTTTTAACAAAAAATAGCCAAAATAGGCAAAAATATTTAAATTTTATTAAAATTTTGCCATTTTAAGCCATTTTCAAAACTTAAAATTTTATAAATTTAAAGTATATCGTATGTTATAAGAATTTGATTTTTTATCTTTTTTATATCTTTTAGTTGCAAATTTGTAAAATTATGCGCTAAAATCTTTTTATTTGTGTCAAGTTTGTGGATTGCGATCTCTTTTAGCACTTCGCCACGCAGTTGTTTTGCAAAATGGCTTAGAACTTTTCCGTTTTTTATAAATTTCATTGCCAAATACTCTTTTTTTGGTATGTAAAATTTTTCGTAAAATCCAGCGCGTAGGTCTAAAATATCATCATTTTCTATAAATTTATCGATTTGAGTGCTAAAATTTTCAAGGTAAAACTCAGGAATTTCCAAATTTAAAAAGCTCTCGCCCTGTTTAAGTTTGTAATCCGGTATTTCATCTTTTGCCGATACTACGCCAAATAGATTTGAAAAAATTAAAACGCTTTCATCTATAAATTTTTGCGAATTTGTGTCTAAATTTCGGTATTGTAGTGCTTTATATGCCGTTCCTGCGTATCGTAAAATGGCCTTTATGCAACCGCTTTTAAAAATATCTTTCCTATAATATAGTAAATCTTTCTCTTTTTTTGTGCCAAAAAGTTTGCAAAGTGCCTTTTCGTCGGCATTTAAAATGAAATTATTATAAAGTGTTACGATTTGTAACCTTTTTTCATATAAATTTGGAAAAATAAAATTTTCTTTTTTTATAAATTTTTCACTTGCAATCCCAGTTTTTAATTCGCTTGGAGAAAATAGGATTTTCATTTGATTTGCCTTTGAAATATAGAGAAAATGGTGCGCCCGAAGGAATTCGAATCCCTGACCTTTTGAACCGCAATCAAATGCTCTATCCAGCTGAGCTACGAGCGCACGATATAAAAGAAACGAAAATTATACAAAATAACAGCTTAAATTTAGCAAAAATAGAGCAAATTTAAAAATTTTTATTTAAATTAAAGCTCAAATTTCTTTACAAATTTAAACTTTTCATAACCGAAAATATAATAGTATATAAAAATTTTTTTTCAAAAGGTCATTTATGATACACAAAATTCTTATCGCAAATCGCGGTGAAATCGCAGTTAGGATTATCAGGGCGTGTAGGGACTTACACTTAAAAAGTGTGGCAATTTATACAAAACCTGATGCGGATTGTTTGCATACAAAAATTGCTAGTGAAGCTTACGAAGTAGGCGATGAGCCGTTAAAAGGCTATTTGGACGCTCAAAAAATCATCGAAGTAGCAAAAGCGTGTGGCGCGGACGCTATCCACCCGGGATATGGATTTTTGAGCGAAAACTACGAATTCGCAAAAGCCGTTGAAGAAGCAAATTTGATTTTCATCGGTCCAAAACCCGATGTCATCCGCAAAATGGGAAATAAAAATATCGCTCGTTATCTAATGCGTAAAAACGGAATTCCTGTTGTTCCGGGGACTGAGAAATTAAACAATGAAACAATCGACACTATTAAAGATTATGCACAAAAAATCGGTTATCCTGTTATTTTAAAGGCTAGTGGCGGCGGCGGCGGTAGAGGAATCCGCGAAGTTTGGAAGGAAGAAGATTTAGAAAGTGCCTATGAATCTTGCAAAAGAGAAGCTCTAACTTTTTTTAATAACGACGAAGTTTTTATGGAAAAACTAGTCGTCAATCCGCGTCATATCGAATTTCAAATCATGGGCGATAACTACGGAAATATTATCCACCTTTGCGAAAGAGATTGTTCTATCCAAAGAAGACACCAAAAAATCATCGAAATAGCTCCTTGCCCGTCAATCAGCGAAAATTTACGAAAAATTATGGGCGTAGTTGCGATTTCTGCGGCAAAAGCTGTGGATTATACAAATGTCGGAACGGTTGAGTTTTTGCTTGATGATTACAATAACTTTTATTTTATGGAGATGAACACAAGAATTCAAGTCGAACACGGCATCACAGAAGAAATCACTGGTGTGGATTTGGTTGTTCGCCAAATTCGCATTGCAAGCGGAGAAATATTAGAACTTGAACAAAGCGACATTAAACCACGCGGTTTTGCTATCGAAGCGAGAATTACAGCTGAAAATGTTTGGAAAGGTTTTGTTCCGGCACCCGGCACTATAACAGGATATTATCCTGCTTTGGGACCTTCTGTGCGTGTTGATAGTCATATTTACAAAGATTACAAAATTCCACCGTTTTTTGATTCGCTTGTAGCAAAACTTATGATAAAAGCGACTGATTATGATTTGGTTGTAAATAAACTTGAAAGGGCGTTAAAAGAGTTTAAAATCGAAGGCGTTAGAACGATTATTCCGTTTTTACTTGCTATTAGCCAAAGCAGGGAATTTAGACGCGGATTTTATGATACAAGCTTTGTTGAGACACACATGCAAAGTATTTTAGATAACACAGACGACCCTATGGAGCCAAAACGCAACAACGAAGTTATCGCGGCTACTGCGGCTGCTTTAAAAGATTTGGAAATGCAAGGCGAATAAAATGGATTTTTTAGATAGCTTAAAAGACATAAAAAAAGATATGTTAAAAGAGCAAAAAGCTTCGATCGCGCCAAAGCCAAAGCCAAAAAAACCAAATCCAAATCGCGACGAATTTAAAGATATTTTCAAAGATGATTTGGAAGCGGATTTTTCAAGCGAAAGTATCCAAACACGAGAAAATCGTCTAAAAGATGAATTTGAAGAATTTATCAAACACGCAGGTGTTAAGAAAATTTAATGAAAATCATACCTTTTTCGACACTTGATAGCCCCTGTCCGTATCTTTCGGACAGGGCTAGTAGAACCGAATATCACTACATTATAAATTGCGATTTTGCACACAATTCAAATTTAGTTAAACACGGATTTAGACGATTTGGCAGATATTTTCAAAAGCCTGTTTGTTTTGGCTGTGATGAGTGTAAAAGTGTTCGAATAGATACATTTAACTTCAAATTTAGCAAGTCTTATCGGCGGATTTATCGCAAAAACGAAAAAACAAAAATTTTATATTCTCGTCCTATTTTAGATGATGAACATATCGAGCTTTTTAACAAATATCATGATTTTATGACGGCAAAAAAAGGGTGGCGAGAGCATAATATAGATCTGCAAAGGTATTATGAAATTTATGTTGAAGGTTTTGGCGAATTTGGCAAAGAGCTTTCATATTATGATGAAAACGGGCGGCTTATTTGCGTTGATTTGATCGATGTTGTTAATGATGGATTGAGTGCTATTTATTGTTACTGGGACCCTGATTTTGCAAATTTAAGTCTAGGCAAATTTTCTATCTTAAAGCAGATAGAATTTGCAAAAAATGCCGGTTTGCGCTGGATTTATCTAGGTTTTTTAGTAAAAGATTGCCCGAGCCTAAACTACAAAGACGAATATAAACCATATCAAACACTTTTGGATTACTGCGAAGTAGAAATTCCTGCAAAATGGGAGTTTTTGGATGTGTAATTTGAAATTTTATTCTGTAATGTCTTAATTTTTTTTTGTTTCAATTGTGTTATTAAAAATTTAAAATTAAATTTTTTCAAAATTTTTATATTTTTTAAATAAATCATAAATTAAGATTAAATTTTTTAACTTAAAATTTAGTAAAATTTCTATAAAATTCACAAATTTTACATGTGTTTTAAGGATAAAACTATGAATTCCAAAATTCGTAAAACAATAAAGCCTTTGTTTATTAGCTTGGTTGCTTCATTTTTTATAGCACAGGTTAGTGCGGAAACCGTTAGCGTTAGTAGCGGTGGTAAAAGCATGTTTGATTTAGTTTTTCTAGATGGTGGCGAAAGCGATGCCGGTTATAGTGCCACCGGAACTCTAAGTGCAGATCAAAAAAGAGTAGTTCAAGCAGCAGCTCAGTTATGGGCTGATATTTTAGTTCCAGCTACTACAAATACAAGTGCTGCTAAGATAAGAGTGGCTGGAAGATCTGGTGAAACTTCTGCCTCGTATCGTAACAAGGTTCTATCATCGCCTTACTTGGATAACAAATATACTGCACTAGAATATAATCTTTTAATGAATGCGAATCTTGATGATTCTGGTGCTATGTATATG
>JAFUFY010000057.1 GCA_017469645.1 Campylobacter sp.
ATAAAGGTATGGAGAGCGAAACAAAAGGAAATGTCGAATTTGAAGCAGGAACAAAAGAAAGTGTTTTAAATTATTTCGATAAACTCTTAGATAACGAAGCAATCGATACTAGCTTTAAAAGCGAAGTCGAAAAAGTCGAAAAAACGGGCGATTTTTTTACGATTTCGACAAGTAACGGCGAATTTAAGGCTAAAAATGTCGTTGTGGCAATCGGTAAAATGGGAAAACCAAACAAACCTGATTATAAAATTCCGCCTTCGATCACACAAAGAGTAAATTTTAATCTCGATAAATGCACGGCTCACGAAAAAGTTCTCATCGTGGGTGGCGGAAACTCAGCAGCCGAATACGCACTTTCTATTGTAAATACAAATATCGTTACGCTTTGTTATAGAAAAGATAAATTTACAAGATTAAACGATATTAACGAAAATGCGCTTATGCATGAAGTTCGTTATGGCGGCGTTATACTTCGTATGGGCGTTGATATTACGGCACTTGAAAATGAAAACGGACTTGTGCTAGTAAAGCTAAATAACGGCGATGAATTTGTTTATGATAGAGTTATTTACGCTATCGGTGGAACTACGCCGACTGATTTTTTGAAAAAGTGCGGTATCGAGCTAGATGAAAACGGCGTTCCGATAGTAGATGAGCATTGTCAAACCACACAAAATGGGCTTTATGTCGGCGGTGATTTGGTTACTAGAAACGGCGGTTCTATCGTGGGGGCTATAAACCACGCTCACACGATAGTAGATCACATCATAAAACGATGAAAATTTACCAGCTAAAAGACGGCTATCGCTACAACAGCGATAGCGTTTTTTTGTATAATTTTATAAAAGAATTTGGCGTTTTTGGCGAAGTTTTAGATGTTGGCGCAGGTAGTGGCGTGGTGGGTTTTTTGCTAAAAAGAGATTTTAAAAATATAAATTTAACCTGTCTTGAAATTCAAAAGCAAAATTTAGAAATTTTAGAGAAAAATTCACGCCAAAACGGGATTGATTGTGATATAATTTGTGCCGATTTTGGCGAATTTAAAAGCGAAAAAAGATTTGATTTTATCATTTCAAATCCGCCGTTTTATAACGGAAATATAAAACAAAGCGAAAACGAGCATAAAAAAATCAGTCGTTATGCTTCGAATTTAAGCCTTGAAAATTTGATAAAAACGGCAAATTCGCATTTAAAGCCGCAAGGTTGTTTTATTTTTTGCTATGATGCAAAGCAAATAGCCGAAATTTGCGTTATTTTAAAGAGTTTTAAGTTAAATTTGATAAATTTACAATTTATTTTTCCAAACGAAAGCAAAAACGCAAATTTAGCGATATTTGCGGCGAAAAAAAGTTCGAAATCGTTTTGTAAAATTTTGCAACCGATTTTTGTAAATTCGGGCGACTTTTACACGCAAAAAGCACAAGAAATTTTTAAAAAAACGGAGCTTGAAAGCGTTGATTTGTAGTGGGTTTGATTTTAGTTTTGATGAGAGTAAATGTGCTAGTTGTGGCGGAAAATGTTGCGTAGGCGAGAGCGGATATATTTGGATAAATGAAGATGAAATTGCAAATTTGAGCGAATTTTTTGGATTTTCAAAAGAAAAATTTAAAGAGATTTTTCTTTTTAAAGTCGGCACAAAATTTAGCATAAAAGAAAAGCCTTATGAAAACGGCTTTGCGTGTGTGTTTTTTGACGAAAAAAACAAAAATTGTGGCGTTTATGAATTTCGCCCAAGCCAGTGCCGAAGTTTCCCGTTTTGGGAGCATTTTAAAGATAATTTTGATGAATTGGAGCAAGAATGTATCGCAGTAAAACGCTTATAATAATTTTATTTTTGTCCTTTATTTCGCTTTTTGCGGACGATAAAGCCATAACAACAGGGGATCTTAAAAAAGCCCAAAACGCACAAAAACAAGCAGAGATAAATTTTGATATTTTAAGTGCGCTTGAACTTCAAGATAAAAATCCAAAGGCCGCACTTGAACTTTATAAACAAATTTACAAAAAAACAGATTCGGAAGTTTATCTAAAAGAAGCCATTAAAATCGCATTTTTTATAAAAGATGAAAAGAATTTATCTGAGCTTTTGGGTATCGGGGAAAAAAGATTGGCTGATGATAGCGATTTTTTGCGTATAAAAATCGCAAATTTGATTTCAAAAGGAAAATTTGAGGAAAGTTCAGGTGCTGCAAAAAAGCTTTTATTGGTTGAAAAAACGGCAAAAAACTACTCTGTTTTAGGCAGTATTTTATACGGCTTGGGGGATTATGAAAATTCATTGAAAAATTTTGAAAGTGCCTATGAAAAAGAAAAAAGCGAAGAAAATTTAATCCGCATTGTCGATATTTTGGTAAATAGGCTAAACGAAAAATCAAAGGCAATCTCGTTTTTAGAAACACACAGACGAATTTATGGTTGTGGAAATTTAGCATGTGCGGCACTAGCCGATATTTATAGGATAGAAAAAAGATATGACGATGTCATCAAAATCGATGAAGCGCAGTATCTCGATACCAACGACACTGCGCATTTAGATGATATAGTTTCGATTCATTATCATTTTAAAGATTACGATAAAATCATAGAAATTTTAAAAAAATATCCGTATAACAAAGAGCTTTTAATCGATGCTTACGGCAAAAAAGGCGATTATAACTTAGCGATGAAAACAGCAAGAGATGAGTTTAAAAATAGTGGAAATTACGATTTTTTAGCTATTGAAGCGATTTATGAATATGAATCTATGGAAAAAAATATAAACAAAAACACTCTTAATAGCGTTGTTGAAAAATTCGAAAACATCGCGCCGCAACTAAAAAATCCTATTTACTTGAATTATTACGGATATATTTTAATTGATCATGATTTGGATATAAAAAAGGGTATGGAATTTGTAGAAAAAGCCCTTGAAATAGAGCCAAATTCGGCTTATTATATCGATTCTTTGGCGTGGGGATATTTCAAGCTTGGAAATTGTAAAAAGGCAAAAAGCGAAATGGATAAAATCACAGATAAAGAATTCTTCAAATCAGACGAAGGAAAAGAGCATATAGATGCCATAAATGGGTGTTTGCAAAAGGCAGGAAAATGATTTTAGATAAAATTATAGAGCAAACAAAAATTGATTTAGAAATCAAAAAAGCCAAATTTAGCTTTGATGATTTGGGAAAAAGTTTAGCTTATAATCCATATATGCCACGCCCTGTAAAACCGGCTCTTAAAGCCACGCCAAATGAGCCGATTCGCATAATTTCTGAAATCAAAAAAGCAAGTCCTAGCAAGGGGCTTATTAGGGCTGATTTCGAACCAACCCAAATCGCCGTGGCGTATGAAAATGCAGGAACTAACGCTTTTTCTATTTTGACCGAACCGCACTGGTTCAAGGGCGATTTGGAATTTATCTCACAAGTTAGAAGATATACAAAAACGCCTATTTTACGCAAAGATTTTATCATCGATGAATATCAAATCCTTGAAGCTCTTGTTTATGGGGCGGATTTTATTTTGCTTATCGCAAAAGCCCTAAGCAGGGCAGATTTGAAGCGACTTTATGAATTTAGTTTGCATGTTGGGCTTGATGTTTTAGTTGAAATCCACGATAAAGAAGATTTAACAAAGGCGATTTTCGCAGGAGCTGAGATTATCGGTATAAATCACCGAAATTTGCAGACTTTTGAGGTTGATTTGAGCTTATCGGCAAATTTAATTCCGCTTATACCAAACGGCAAGATTATTGTCGCTGAAAGCGGTCTAAGTAGCCACGAACAGCTACTCGAGCTTAATAAAATCGGCGTTGATGCGTTTTTAATCGGCGAACATTTTATGAGGCAAACCGATGTCGGCGAAGCTTTGAAAAATATTAAATTTGGTAAAAATTCATAAAATAATGCGTAAAATTTTATGAATTTACTAGAAAGGGTTTAAAAAATGGATTATATTTGTGCGCCGTGGCGAAGTGATTATTTTACCGAAAAACGCAGCGGTTGCCCGTTTTGCGATGCAGCAAAGGACGCTAAATTTGACGAGCAAAACGGCGTGATTTTCCGCGGACAACACTGCTTTGGCGTTATGAATTTATATCCTTATACGCCGGGAGCTTTTATGGTAATTCCATACGAGCATACCGATAAAATCGAAGCTCTAAGCGAAAAAGCATGGCAAGAAATGAGCCATTTTGTCCGTCTTGGAGTAAAAGTTTTAAAAACAGCAGTAAATGCTCAGGGTGTAAATATCGGTATGAATTTAGGAAGTGCAGCAGGAGCCGGTATTGCTGAACATGTGCATTATCATTTAGTTCCTAGATATAACGGCGATACGAATTTTATAACAACTATCGCAAATGTGCGAATTAACGGCGTTTCATTTGCTCCGCTTTATGAAAAAATAAAAAAAGAATTTGAAAATTTGATAAATAGTAAAGGATAAAAATGGTTAAAATGGTTAGTGTAGAACAGGCTATTGACGATATTAAAAACGGCAAGATGATTGTCATGGTAGATGATGTTGATCGCGAAAATGAGGGCGATATAATTTTTGCAGCAAATTTTACAACCCCACAAAAGGTAAATTTTGCTATCACGCATGCTCGTGGCGTTGTTTGCGTGGCACTTGATGATGAGATTGCCAAAAGGCTAAATTTAGGGCTTATGGTCGATAAAAATACATCTTCTCACGAGACGGCTTTTACCGTTACGATTGACGCAAAAGACGCAACTACGGGCGTAAGCGCCTATGAGCGAAATATGACGATAGATTTGATTGCGCGTCCAAACTCTACGCCAGAAGACTTTGTTCGTCCGGGTCATATAAATCCGCTGATAGCCAAAAAAGGCGGAGTGCTGGTTCGCACGGGGCATACTGAGGGTTCTGTGGATCTTTGCAAACTAGCCGGAATTTCACCAAGTGCGGTGATTTGCGAGATTGTAAATGAAGACGGAACGATGGCAAGACGCGATGATTTGGAAAAATTTTGCAAGACGCATGACATAAATATGATTTCAATCGCCCAAATCGTCGAATACCGATTAAAACACGAAACTTTGGTTAAATTTGGCGAATTTAGCGATGGTAAAATTTGCGGTAAAACATGCAAAATTTGCGATATAACAGACCACGACGGCAACACGCACAAAGCCTTTATTTTTGGCAAAATCAGCGAAATTTGTAATGTCAAATTTCATAAAATCGGTAGCGATTTAGAATTTATGCAAGATGAAAATTATGCTGATTTTATGGCGAATTTAGAGATTTTGGCGAGTAGCAGCGGTGTGCTTTTAGCCTTGAATTCGGCTTCTCATAAAGGTGATTTTAAAAGTTACGGCATAGGAGCGCAAATTTTAGCTCATCTTGGTATCAAAAAAATCAAAATCCTAAGCAAAAGCGAACAAAATAGTTTCGCAGGTCTTAGTGGCTTTGGGATAGATATAATTTGACAAATTTTAGCTAATTTTGGTTTTATTTGCAAAAAACCACAAAAAGGCAAACATTAATCCGGGAGCTCTAATGAGCTCTTCATTAAACATAAATTCCTTTGCCTTTTTGACATCTAAATATACAAGCTCGATTTTTTCGCCATCTATTCCGCCACCTAAACCCTTTTTATCATCTTCGGTAATCTCGCCGTAAAAAAGATATTGTCTATTTGCTGCAAAACCAAGTGCGCTATAAAAACTAGTTATAAATTCCAAATCTTTAACCAAATAACCTGTTTCTTCATAAATCTCTTCGATTGCAGTTTGTTTTGGGCTTAAATTTTTATCCAAAATTCCCGCACAAAGCTCATGCGTAAAGCCTTGTTCGTTCCAATCAAACCCGCTTTGTTGCTGATGATACCAAACAGGCGGACGAAATTGTTTAACAAGCAAAAGAGCATTTTTTTCTTTATGAAAAAGTAAAATCGATACGCTATCATGGACTTTAACACAATCCCAAACTCTATCTTTGCCGTCCATTTCAAAATGCAAACGAAAAGGCTTGACAAAATCTGATTTTTCCATATTTGAAATTTTTAAATTTTTTATAGAAGTATCCATGTTGCAAGTCCTAAAAAGCTAAAAAATCCGACTATATCGGTAACGGTAGTAAGTAAAACAGAGCTTCCCACGGCAGGATCTATGCCGATTTTTTTCAAAGTCAGTGGTATAACCGTGCCAAAGATTCCAGCAAAAGTAAAATTTATCACCATTGACATTGCTATAACAACGCCTAAAAGTTTTATGCCAAACCAAAAATACGCCACAAAGCCCATAATAATAGCAAAAATCATACCGTTTGTAAAAGCAATAGCAACTTCTCTAAATAAAACATTTTTCTTATCTTTAAATTCGATTTCTCCCAAAGCCAGTCGCCTGACGGTAACGGTAAGGGCTTGTGTGCCTGTATTTCCACCCATAGAAGCGACAATCGGCATTAAAATAGCTAGCGCTACGATAGTTTCGATAGTGCTATCAAAAAGTCCGATAATAGCAGAACTAACAATCGCCGTGCATAAATTCACAAAAAGCCACGCCGCACGAGAGCTTCCTGCTTTTACTAGCGTATCTTCTTCTTCGGCTTCGTCATTAACACCTGCTAAGTGATAAATTTGCTCGGTTGCTCTGTCTTGGATAAGATCGTGAATATCATCGCTTGTAATGCGACCTATTAAAACGCCATTGCTATCGACAACAGGCATAACGCTTAAATCAAATTCTTCAAAATCTTTTATAACTTCATCGATTTTATCGGTATCTGTGGCAAAATGTGGCTTGTGCTCATCGTCGTATCGATCGATAATCTCTTGCAAAGTTAAGTTAAAATCATATAAAATCAAATCCGAAGTCGAAAATGCTGAAATCAAGCGTTCGCTTTCGTCCAAAACAAAAAGTTGAAAAACATTTTCTATTTCGCCGCTTTCTTTTAAATTTCGTAGGCGTTCTATGGCTTGTTTTAGCGTTTCGTTTGTTTTAGCACTAAAAACCTCCGTTTGCATATATGCACCGGCTTCATCATCTTCATAATTTGAAATTTGTAAAATATCTTTTTGATTTTCTTCGTCAAGTTTTTCAAAAATTTGCTTTGCTTTTTCTTCGTCTATTTCTTCGATATTTTGGAAAAGTTCGGCTTGATCATCGCTTTCTAGCTCTTCGATAGCTTCGACGATTTTTTCATGCGGAATAGTTTCGATAACATCTTCGAGCATGTGATCTGGCATTTCAAGAGCGACATTTGCAAGGTCTTCCGGGTCTAGTTTTTCTAGGTATTCGACATATTTTTCTTCGTCGTGTTTTTTAAGCGTTTTTAGGTGATCGGCAAGATCTGCTGAGCTTATCTCTTCTTGGGCTGTTTCTTCGATATGCGAATCTAGGACTTCTCGTGCTTCTTCAAATTCTCTTGCTTCCATAATCTAACCTTCAATTCAAAATCATCGAATTTTCAAAATTTTCAAATCTTTGAGGATTTAAATTTCCGTCTTTTGCCAAATCCATTTTTGCGTTCATATCTTTAACAAGAGCTTTAAATTTAAGCTCTTCTTTGCTTATTATATTTGTTTTTTCGATTTTTACTACTTTTAAAGGATCGATTGCTTGTTTATTTTTATAAAGCCCAAAATGCAAATGCGGTCCCGTGCTAAGCCCTGTGTTTCCAACATAAGCGATAAGCTCTTTTTGTTTTACATTGGTGCCTACCTTTACACCTTTTGCAAAACCGTTTAGATGTGCGTAAAGGGAGGTATATCCACCACCATGAGAGATTTCGATAACATTTCCATAACCACTTTTTCGTCCTACAAATGTAACTTTGCCGTTGCCTGCTGCGTAAATTTTTGTCCCTTTTGGTGCAGCATAATCCACGCCCAAATGCGCTCTATATCGCTTCAAAATAGGATGAAATCGCTTTGGCGTAAAACGAGATGCAATTCTAGCACCATTAATAGGCGTAATAAGCAAAAAACTTTCCATTTTTTTGCCGTTTTCATCAAAATATTTATCTTCAAAAAGATATAAAGAATTTCCTTTTTTGTTTTCTTCTATTATACCTGCTAGAATTTTAATAGAGCCAAAAGGCTGACCAAGTCTAGTTTTTTGTTCGTATAAAAGCACTAATTTATCGCCCTTTTGAAGTCTTTTAAAATCTACTTCGCCCCTAAAAACGCTCATAAATTCATTTGCCAAAGCAGTATTTCCCGTGGCTTTGACTATATCATTATACGGCGAAGTTTCAATGGAAATTCCAAGCGAGTTGCTCTGTTTTGTATAGACTATCGGAGCAAAATCAAGTTTAAATTTATTGAATTTATCTTTGTAAATTTGAATTTGCAACTCTTCGCTAATAGGGATTAAAAGTTGAGAAATTTTGCCTAGATCATCACGCAAAACATAGCAAATCGAACCTGAGATTATCTCGCTGGTTAGCTCTTGGGCTTCTTTATCTAAATCATAATAAACAGAAAGCGGGATTTCATATTTTTCCATAAATTGAAGCAAACTTACGCCTTCTGGCCACTTAAATTTCTCAACGCCCGAATTTATCGCAAAAGCAAAGTTAAAAAATAGAAAAAAAATCAATATAAATTTATTCATGGAAAATCGCTTTTTATTTTTTTATTTATTACATAAGCCGAAATTGTAGCAAATTAACGCTTATATTTGGCAAAAACCAAGAATTTACCAATTTTTATGTATAATTAGCAAATTTTTTATTTTTAGGAGCAAATTTTGAAAAGATTGATTTTAGCTTTTTTATTTTTATTTGGAATTAGTGCAAATGCGGCTGAATTTAGTATGCCGACTTACGAATCTCCGCTTTTAGAAGTCGAAGATGGCTACGCAACCATAATGAATAGCCCAGACATCGCAGTCGGTAGTAGCGGCGTGGTAATGCATAAATTTGCAAACGGCGATCGCTCGATCGTCGCAAGGGCAGTTGTAGCCGAAAAAATGGGAAATTTAGCCAAAGTTAGATTTGAAGTTTTTGATTCGCTAGAACAAAAAGCGCTTCCTTTGCCAAAAGTTTTGCCTTCACAAGGCGATACCGTTATTTTAAATTTTTTGTATAATAGAGCCTTGTTGGTCGTCCCAAATGCCGAAATTTACGAACAAATCGTTGCAGCATTTCCAAATATCACTTTTATTCACCCTGATCTTGCAGGAGCGCATTTGAGTTATAATTTCAAACCAAATCCAAGCAGAGATGATTTTAGAAAAATGTGTTCAAACAACGCAGCCGGACTTATTTTTATCGCATTAGATAAAGAGAGTTTATTTGCTGATTGTGGCAGTTTCGAGCCGCTTAAAATCTTTGCTAGTGGCGAAGTAAGTTATTATCAAATTCCGTTTTACTCACGCGTAGGCAAGATTGATACTATGTTTTTTGATGTTTTAAACGGACAAATCAACGACTATGACAGACATTATAGATACCTTTTAGGACAAAAAAGTGGAAACTAAACATATAAATTTTTTTACAGATTTACTTGGTAGTGATAATGCGTATTTCGACAAAGCGCATAAACTTGCGTATTGTTATGATGCGACTAGAAAACGCTACGAGCCAGACGGAGTGCTTTTTCCGCGAAATGAAGATGATGTTAGCAAAATTTTAAAATATTGCAACGATAATAAAATCATTATTATTCCGCGTGGGGCAGGAAGTGGCTTTACTGGTGGTAGTTTAGCGCATAATGGCGGTGTGGTTTTAGCGTTTGAAAAGCACATGAATAAAATTTTAGAAATCGACATGGAAAATATGGTAGCCGTCGTGCAACCGGGCGTTATAAATATGGATTTGCAAAAAGCCGCTATGGAAAAAGGGCTTTTTTATCCGCCTGATCCTGCTAGTGAAAATTACAGCACACTTGGCGGAAATGTCGCCGAAAATTCAGGTGGCATGAGAGCCGCAAAATACGGCATTACAAAAGACTATGTTATGGCGCTTCGTGCCGTGCTTCCAAACGGCGATATTATCAGAGCTGGCAAACGCACCATAAAAGATGTCGCAGGATACAATGTCGCAGGAATTTTAATCGCTAGTGAAGGCTCACTTGCCGTTATAACCGAAATCACGCTAAAACTTCTTTCAAAGCCAAAGTTCAAAAAAACCGCAATGGGCGTTTTTCCTAGCGTGGAAGCCGCTATGAACGCAGTTTATAAGACTATGGCAGCAGGAGTTACCCCTGTGGCGATGGAATTTTTGGATAATCTTAGCATAAAAGCAGTCGAGCAAAAATTTAATAAAGGTTTGCCTGTAAATGCTGGGGCGATTTTGATTACCGATGTTGATGGAAATTTACAAGAGCAAATCGAGCAGGATCTAAGCGTCATCGAGCGAGTTTTTAAAGAAAACGGGGCTAGTGAATTTATCACTGCAAAAAATGAAACCGAGAGCGCAAATTTGTGGTTTGCAAGGCGAAATTGTTCGCAGTCGATTACCTGCTATGGCTCGTTAAAACTAAACGAAGATATAACCGTTCCACGCTCAAAACTGCCTGAACTTTTGCACCAAATTCGTCAAATTTCCGATAAATACGGCGTTACGACGCCATGCTTTGGGCATACGGGAGATGGAAATGTCCATACAAATGTAATGGTCGATAAAAATAACGAAGATGAAGTAAAACGCGGTTATATGGCGATTGAAGAGATTTTTAAGGCGGCTGTTGATTTGGGCGGGACGCTTTCGGGCGAACACGGCATAGGAATCTCAAAAGCCCCGTATATGGGCTTAGCATTTAGCGATGCCGAAATGGAACTTTTTAGAACGATAAAAAAGGCGTTTGATCCAAACAACATATTAAACCCAAACAAAATGGGGCTTTGAGTTTTGTTTTGTAGATTGAAACGAGCCTAGCTTTTAAGCGATTGTTCGCTTTTACTTCGCTTCGCAGACACCAGTCTAGCTCAGCTCGTAAAAGCTCCAAAACGCTTAAAATCGTTGGTATTTGGTTGCCAAATTTAAGTTGAGTTATTTTGCAAATTTGTCTGATTTGTCATTGCGAGTTTTTGCAAAGCAAAAACGAAGCAAAATGAGCGAAGCGACGGCAAAGCCGTCATTTCAAGGAAACCTGTCTCACGCTTTGCGTGAGCCATCGCTTCGCTGGTTTTGGACGAGCGAAGCGAAGTCAATCGCCAATGGTTAAATTTAGAATTCGGTTTTTAGCAAAAATTTATAAAATTTGGTGTTTTGAATTTTTTTGAATTCTGCAAATTTGCATTATCGTTATTTTAACTTTGGTGATTGCCACGAATTTTTGCTAACGCAAAATTCTCGCAATGACAGTGGAAGCGAATTTGCCAAATTTGTCATTGCGAGATTTTCGTAAGAAAATCGAAGCAATCGCCAATAATTAAATTTGCTGTTTGTTTTTTTGCAAATTTAAAAAAATATTTGATTTCAAATTCTATAAATTTGCAAATTTACATTTTTATTATTTTACCACTGGCGATTGCCACGAAGGCTACGCCGTCTCGCAATGACACTAGACACGCAATGACAAATTTAAACAAATTTTGTAATTTTCTGTCATTGCGAGACTGCAACGCAGTCGAAGCAATCCAGAGAATTGCAAAATAAAACGCCTTACGGCGTTGCTGGATTGCTTCACTTCGTTCGCAATGACAAATTGAATTTGTAAATTCAGTATCAAACGATACTGACTGAGATTGAATTTTCTAAAATAATAATTTATACTAATTTAGTAATTTATTAAATTTAGAAATAAAAGTAATTAATTATGTATATAGTATTTTTATATTTGGTTAAAGTTAAATTTTATATAATTTCAAAGTATTTGGAAAGGTTGCCAGTTGAGCTTATATAATCGTTAGCTAAATAGCTATATTTATTTTTTTTTATTACCGAGTTTTTAAAAAACCAAAGTCCGTTTTAAAATTAGCTTTTTGTATAATATTATACGCTTTGCCTGATAGGATGGAAAAATAAAATGATTTATAAAAAATGTGAAATTTGCAATGAAAAAGTAAATAAATTACAGAACTTATTTACTTTTAAATTTGATAATTATATGAAATGCGAAAATTGCGGAACAAAATACGAAATATCTAATATTAAATTATGTAATTTTTTATCAAACATAATTGAAACTTTTTACGCTCTTTTTTGTATATTTTTTTCTATTGGATTTGCACTATATATAGATGAAAATTTTGATACGCATTGGTTGATTTCTGTGTTTATTTTCGTATTTTTTTGGTTTTTATTATCTTTTATTTGTATGTTTTTAGAGTGGCTAATCTTACTTTTATTTGTTGCAAAAATTGAAATTTTGAAAGATGAAAAAATAAATAACAAACAAAATACATTAAGTAATTTTTTTTAACAAATTACTTAGTATTGTGAAAAAGTATCGTAGGGTGGGCATCCTTGCCCACCACAATGGTTAATTAAGATATTAAAAATGAAAATTTAATAAATGCAAAAATTTGGCTAAGAAGGATACCTACTTTACGGTGCTGAATTTTAAAAACGCCTATCGGCGTTGTTAGATTACTGCACTCGTTTAGCTTGTTTGCAATGATAAGCAAAAAATTTGCCAAATTCCCCAAATTTTAAGTAAAATTACAAAAAATTAAAAGAGAAAATGATGAAAAAGATTACAGAACTGCTAAATTCGCTAAAAAGCGCCCTTAAAGTCGCAAATGTTTATGATAAAAATATTATGCGATATGCTTCTAGTCTTAGTTTTCACACTATGCTTTCACTACTTCCGATTTTAATGGTATCTTTAAGCATTTTTATGCAAATGCCAAGTTTTAAGGCGTATTACGAAAAAATCAAAACATTTATATTTGCAAATTTGCTTCCTACGCACCAAGACACGCTCTCATCGTATATCGAGCAGTTTTTGGCAAATAGTGTCGGGCTTGGTATCACGGGCTTTGCGGCGGTGATTTTTACTTCGGTTATGTTTTTTAGCGAATTTGAAGGGGTTATTTGCAACATTTCAGGGGCGAAAAAACGAAGCTTTTTTGCTAGTCTTAGCACTTACTGGACACTTATGACACTAGCTCCCGTCGGGCTTGGCGGGTCATTTTATGTAAGCGGCGTTTTGCAAAATTTGTTAAATCAAACCGAATTTACAAGGTGGATAAATTTACTAGCAATTTTGCCGTATCTTATCATTTGGGCGATTTTTGCGGTAACTTACGCCGTATCGATAAACCGCGAAATATCGGCAAAAGCGATAATGATAGCGTCATTTATCACAAGCGTTTTTTGGTGGATTTTGAAAATTCTTTTCGTGCAGTATGTTTTTTATAACAAAACTTATCTTAGCATTTATGGCTCGTTTTCTGTTCTTTTGTTTTTCCTTTTGTGGATTTACATTAGCTGGATTTTGTTTTTATACGGCGTGAAAGTTTGTGTGTTTTTAAACGAGAAAAAAGATAGGCAAGAAGCCGAGCAAGGCACAAAGTAGGGCAAAATTTTTAAATTTTATAGCTAAGATCGCAGATAAATTTGCCGTTACAAAGAGCCAAAACGGAATTTGCGTTTTATAAACACTAAGCGAAAATTCCAAAAAATTTAGCAAATATTCATCAAAAATATAGCCCAAACCAAAAATATGCAAAACTACGCTTAATGGATAAAAAATAATAAATGCGTAGCTTATAGGCACGACTGAAATTTGCAGTGGCGTAAGGGTAGCGAAAAAATAATAAACAGGCACATTCATACAAAGCCAAACAAAAAGATTGAAAAAAATCAAGTGAGCAAAAAGTCCGAATTTATCCTTAAAATGCTTAACATAAATGAAAATAAAAAGCACTCCCATGTACGAAAAATAAAATCCGATAGAAAAAGCTAAATGCGGAAATAGCGCAATCAAAAAGGCAATAGTGATAAAAAGTGTTGCGAAATTTATGATTTTAAAATTTCGCATTAAAAGGAAAAACCCCACAAACGCCATAGCTAGGCTTCTAAGGAAACTTGGCGTAAAATCAAGCACCAAAAGATAAAAACTCATCAAAATAAAAACAAAAATGCTAATGTCAAAATTCACGCTTCGATACGGAAAATAGCGTTTTTGAAAGAATTTATAAACGGGCTTAAAAATAAAAAAACAAATTCCAAAAATAATGCCTAAATGAAATCCGCTAATGGCGATAATGTGTGCGATTCCCCAGTTTGTAACATTTGCGCGAAGTTCCCTTGAAATGGGCGTTGCGAAATATAACGCCGAGTAAAGCTCTTGCATTTTTGAATTTTGGTGTTGGGCGGTTATAAAATTTATCGCATTTTGTTTTAAATTTGCGAATTTATTTTTTAAATTTGGCGAATTTTGCAGGGACTGCGCCGAATTTCGTTCTGAATTTGGCGAATTTCGCCCTGAATTTATCGAATTTTCAAATTTTGGTTTTAGTTTAAAACTTGGCATATAAAATCGTTTTTTTACAAAATCGATAAATTTAACATTTTGCGTGATAACGCCGATATTTAAGGTTTTTGCATTAGCAAATTCAAAATCTTTTTTGGTTGTAGTATAAAACTCAAATTCGCTTGTTTTAAGCCGTAAAACGCGGTAAATTCTGCCCTTAGCATTTGTTTTTTCGTAATTTTGCAAAATTTGTGCGTTATAAAATCTATATTTTTGAGATTTAAATTCATAAAAATCTTTATAACAAAAGCCCAAATTTAAGATAAAAACGGACAATGTAAAAAGCAAAAATAACAAAATTTCCCGTTTGTTTTCAAAAATTTCAAGCTTTTTCATTGTGAAATTATAGCAACTTTTAATCGCCATTTAGCTATAATATTGGAATTTAAAAATTGATAAAAAGGATAAAAAATGGCTGAAAAACAAAGTATTTTTATAAATAGAGAGCTTTCGTGGTTGCGTTTTAATTCGCGTGTTTTAGCGCAATGCAACAAAGATATTCCGTTAATCGAAAAGCTTAAATTTTTGGCTATTTACAGCACAAATTTAGATGAATTTTATATGATTAGGGTTGCAGGTCTTAAACAGCTTTTCACAGCCGGCGTCATCACAAGCGGGGACGATAAAATGACGCCGTTAGAGCAGTTGCGTGAGATTAGGGCGTATTTAAATAAAGAGCAAAAAGAGCTTGAAGATCACTATTTTTTCACTAAACTCGAACTTGCCAAAAACGGCATTTTTATCAAAAATTATGATGAGCTTGATAAAAATTTAAAAGATTGTGCGGATAAATTCTTTTTTGAGCAGATTATGCCGATTATTATCCCGATTGCTGTGGATTCGACGCACCCTTTCCCGCATTTAAACAACCTTAGTTTTTCACTAGCTGTTAAACTTTGTGATAAACAAAATCCGGAGAGCATACATTTTGGTATGGTGCGAATTTCGCGTGTTTTGCCACGATTTGTCCAAGTCGATAAAAGCGTTTATGTGCCGATAGATAGCCTAGTTCGTCGCCATGCAGAAGAGATTTTTCCGGGATTTAAACTTCTAAGCTCTGCTGCATTTAGGGTTACACGAAATGCTGATATTACGATAGAAGAAGAAGAAGCCGATGATTTTATGATGATTCTTGAAGAGGGTTTGAAGCTTCGCAGAAAAGGTGCTTTTGTGCGTTTGCAAATAGAAAAAAATGCAGACTCTGATCTAGTGGAATTTTTAAATTCGCATTTGAAAATTTTCCATAAAGATGTCTATGAATACTCCGTTCCGCTTACGCTTGACGGGCTTTGGGAGATAGCAGGAAATAAGGATTTTTCCTTTCTAGCACACCCACAATATCTGCAAAAAACGCTTCCGCCCTTTGATGAAAACACTTCGGTTTTTTCTACCATTGACAAAGAAGATGTGCTGATTTTTCACCCTTTTGAAAGCTTCGATCCTGTTCAAAAGCTCATAAAAGAAGCTTCTAGCGATCCAAAGGTGATTTCTATTCGCATGACGCTATATCGTGTGGAGAAAAACTCACCTATCGTGCAAAGTCTAATAGAAGCTGCAAGTAACGGCAAACAGGTAACCGTTATGGTTGAGCTAAAAGCTAGGTTTGATGAAGAAAACAATCTCCACTGGGCAAAAGCGTTAGAAAACGCAGGAGCGCATGTGATTTACGGCATTACGGGCTTTAAAGTTCATGCAAAAGTTACGCAAATCATCAAAAAAGACGGCGGAAAGCTCAAATTTTATATACATTTGGCTACGGGAAATTACAACGGAAGTAGTGCAAAAATTTATACAGATGTTAGCTATTTTACAAGTAATGATATTTTCGCAAAAGATACGACGAATTTTTTCCATATACTTTCAGGATATAATAAAAATCGCAAACTCGATAAGCTTTCGATGTCGCCAATGCAGATAAAAGAGCGACTTTTGAAAATGATAAAAATCGAAGAAGGCAAAGGAAGCGAAGGCAGAATTATCGCTAAAATGAACGCTTTGGTTGATAGCGATATGATAAAAGCCCTTTGTAAGGCAAGTGCAGCAGGTGTTAAAATCGATCTTATAGTGCGTGGAATTTGTTGTTTAAGACCTGGTATCAAAGGCGTTAGCGACAATATAAAAGTGATTTCGGTAGTAGGAAAATACCTAGAACACGCACGAATTTTTTATTTTAAACATAGTAGTCCCGGAATTTATATCGCAAGTGCAGACTGGATGCCGCGAAACTTAGAACGCCGTTTGGAGCTGATGACGCCGATTTACAATGAAAATTTGCAAAATAAATTAAAAGAGATTATCAAACTTCAACTAAGCGATAATGTCCTTGCTTTCGAGCTTGGAAGCGATGGCGAATACACCAAAAAAGAGCCAAAAGAAAATGAAAGCGTGGTAAATTGCCACGAAATTTTTGAAAACTACTACAACGAAATTTACAAAAATATCCGAAAACACGATTCTAGCGTTTTGGCAACAAAACTTTTAAAAGAGAGTTAAAAATTCTCGGTGTCGTTTTGGCACCGAGTTTTTTATGAAATTTGGACAGATTTTATTTGACAAATAAATTTGGGCGAATTTAAAGACCGCATTTATAAATTCGCCCTATATAAAGAAAATGAGTTTCTTATCTAGCAAATTTGGCTTACTAAGCATAAGCAAATTTGCCAAATTTGCTATCTATTTAAAGAACATCGGTTTAAAAAATAACACGCAGGGCAAAAACCAGTAACACCGACTAAAATCGGAATTAATCCGATTAGGCTTAGCCAAGGATTGACAAAATATAGTCCTATCATTAGAACAAGACCGATGATGATTTTTGTAATGCGTTTTTTCTTGCTTAAATTTGGTCTCATTTTTTTCTCCTCGTCTTTAAAAGTTTTGAAATAATATAAAAATTATCCAATTAATTCTGTGATAAAGTTACAAATAAAAAAGTTTTGTTTTTTTTGGTAGTCAAATTTTGTTTTATTTTTGCTCAAAATTTACTCAAATTTGCAAATTTTTTATCAAATTTAAGCAAATTCTTTGGGGGGGGGGTATAATAAGACTTTATTTTTTTGTCGACGAGAATTTCGTTAATTCTATTGTTTATTTGTAGGTATCCAAACCTACAAATAACCGTTTATGTGATATTGGAGATTCAATATGGCTTATTATGACATGTGGGGAAATCGGTATGAAAAAGTTAGCAGTGGTGGAGGCATTCTTGGATTACTTCTCATAGTTGGTTTTATATGGCTTGTTTCAGGCGATAACACATCCTCGAATACACCGACAGATAACAAGGTTATCAAAAGTATAAATCTAAGTAATAGAGAAAAAACCATGCAAATCCAGCGAATTCTCATCAAAAACGGCTATAAACTCAAAGCCGATGGCGTTTTTGGGAAAAAGACAATCAGCGCTGCAAAGAAATTTACAGGGCTAAATTCTGCGGATTTAAACACGCTTTATATTGCTGTTAAAAATAAAGCAGACGGCAAAAAGAATTAATATAGTATGATATTTTATTTTTTTTCAAGAAAGGATATAAAATGTTTTTTTGGGGATATATCGAAGATGTAAAAAGAGAAATCGTTACTGATTTTAACATTTCTGCTGAACCTATAAGAACCACGACGACTACAAGCGTTGGAGCCAGCTCCATGGACGCCTATACTTATACCAGTGGCGGCGAGATTAGTTCAAAAACAGAACATACCACCATTTGGACTTTTGATATAGGCGATACTTCGTTTAAATTAATCAGCGACACAATGCACCTAAAAAACGGCGATTTTGTCGTGGTTGAGAGTTATTCTAGGGACGGAGTTTATTATCTAGCTTATTGTATTTTAAATGCTACAAAAAAATATTCAGAACCAAGCTGGTTTCCTGGTTATTTGGATAAAAGAAAATTGCCACAAAAACCAAGAATGACAATTTCGAATATTGCTCTAATATTGTCTATATTAGTATTTATATTTGGATTAATAATTGGATTAATAATTGGATTAGAGAAAGGAGAAATATTATCTACCCTTATTGCTTATGGTATTATTTTTTGTGTTCCTACTTATTTTCTTCTTGGTCGTAGGGCCTATAACGAGATTAAGGATGCTAATTATCAGTATAAAAGAAAATTATCAGATATAACCAAACAAAATAACTGGATAGAATACCGTAATGCAGAGTATAAAAAGTATGAAAACGAAATTTTTAGTGTGTTAGAAAATGAAGGATTTTTGCCAAAAAAAGAAGAAAACAGACAAATTCAAAGTTAAATAATTTAAATTCGGCAAATTTTTGCGTTTAAATTTGCCGAAATTACAAAATCAAAATCTAAAACAGCCCTTTTAAAATATCCCTAACGGCGTCTTTTGCCTTTTCTTTTGAGCTTTTATCTTTGGCGTTGTTTGCGCCGCCGTCGGTAGTGCCGTCAGTGGTCGCACCACCTGAGCTATCTTTTTTACCGCCTAAAAGTCTATCCAAGCCCCGTCCGATCTCTTTGCCGATTTTTTGTTTTAGATACGCCGAATCAACGGCATATTTCGGATTTTCGGTTGTGCCGGTGATTTGCACGGTTAAATCCGTCTTTTCGATATTTGCCGAAATCGGTATATTTATGGCTTTACTTGCTAAATTTAGCGTTCCTTTTTCGATGATAAGTTTGCTTTTTTGAGCTTCCATGTTAGCCTTAAAATCAACCAAATCTTTAACGATATTTCCATTTAAAGTGGCGTTGTTATAAACTTCACTTGATAAATCTCTACCAAGCACCGAGCTAACGGTATTTACAAGCCCTTTTTTGGCTAGTCTTCCTTGATTTATCAAGGCGTCAAATTCGCCTTTTTTGCTTTTTGTGTTATAAACTAAATTTGCGTCTCCAACGCCGTCATAAAAATAGCCCAAATTTAGGAAATCAGTCAAGCTTTTTATATCAAATTTACTGAGTTTAAATGTCGCATCGTCATTTATGATAGAGCCATTTAGTGTGCCTTTGGCGATTTGCGAATTTAGCGTTGCGCTGAAATTTTTGCCAGATTTTTTGATTTCGCCGTTGCCTTTAAAACCGCCCTTTAAATCGCGCTCAACGATAAATTTAAGTTTAGCTAGGCTCGGAACATTTAAGATATAATTTGCGTTTAATGCGCCATTTTTTATGTTATACGAGCCGTCAAGTTTCTCCATATTTGCTAAATCTGTGTTTATAATGGAGTTAAAATTTGCAACTGAGTTTTTGATATTTGTTTTGCCGTTTAGCGAGAATTTGACATCGCTTGGAAAAGCCTTGCCTGTGGTTTTATCAAGGAATTTTTTATACGCCGTGCCATTTAAGACGCTAAATTCGGCATTTCCGTTTATATCTTTTCGCAAATCAAGTTTTGCAGTGGCGTTTAAATTTCCGTTTGCCATAGCTTCAAGCCCCAAAAACGAAGTGATAACTGCTAAATTTAGGCTTTTTGCGTTGATATTTAAATTTCCTAAATTTCCCTTTGCGACGAGATTTCCGCCCAAAGCATCAAGGTTTAAATTTAAATTTTCTAACTCGCCTTTTTTCAAAACTGCGTCGAGTTTGCCTTTGGCTGA
>JAFUFY010000007.1 GCA_017469645.1 Campylobacter sp.
CGAACAGCTTAAATTTGAAATAGAAAAATTAAAACTTATGAAAAATATGTAATTAACAAATAAAAACAATAACAACAATGAAGGATTTGATTATGAATGATACAAATGCGACACCTGATAAATTTAAGGGCTTATTTGCAAATTTAAGCACTGATGAGAAATATTACATTATCATCGGAGCTTTGCTTTTGCTGTTTTTTGTGATTATGCTTATAAGAAATCGTAAATTTTACAAATTTGTAAAAAAATACAATGCACTTGCGACTGATTATAACGAACTCATAAAAGATAATAATCGTTTAATAAATAAATCAAACAATCTCATCGATGAAAATCAAAATTTAGAAAATCAACTTAAAGGTTCATCATCAAATAACTATAAAAATGAGTATTTTCAAATAAGGCAAGAATTTGAAAAATTGCAACAGGCGTATAAATTTTTAAAAAGTGAAAATATTGTTTTATCTCAACGCAGAGACTATTACAAAAACAAACTAGACCAAATTTATGAAAAATCAAAGCAAAAAGTCGTAGAACTAAGTGAAGAAGAACTTGAAAAATTGAGCGTGGAAGAAAAGGCTAAAATCTTTGATGAAAAACTAGATTTATTCAAAGAAAGCGATTTAAGCGGTAAATCTTTACTAAATTTTGAAGAATACAAGATTTATGGTGAAATAGTTCATAATAAAGATATAACAAGCAGTTTTATTATTTCACCACAAGCTTCTATGAAATCTTTTATTAAACAAAAAAATGAAAATAGCGAAATTTGGAAAGTTTTTTCAAATTTCTATGTGGATTTCTTACTTTCCAAACGCAATAAAGCAGACGCAATGCCTTTTTGCGTCATCGAATACAATGGTGGCGGTCATTTTGGATTTAATGATACAGATGAAACTAAAATACTGCAAATTAGACGAAACGATTATTTAAAACTTCGTTCGCTTTTTGTATCCAACATTTTATTCTTTGTTATTGATGAAAAACAAATCAAAACATTTGACGGCAAATATGATAAATTCGATAGTGAAAAAGTAAAATCTTTAATATCCGAAATCGCTCTCTTTTTAAAGGACGAAAACGGACAAAAAACCTTAAAAGAGCGTAATTATAACTATATTAAAGGGCTTGAAAAAGAATTAAATATAATATAGTTTATATTATTTTAATACATTTTATATTATTTTAAGCTATTTAGTAGTATAATACTATAAAAGATATAGGAAGGAATTATAAGATGAGTGTTATAAAATTTCGTGTTTTTGGGGAAAAAGAGAAAGATTTTATTAAATGTTGTGTGTTGAAGTCCGATGGTAGTATCGCAAGACCTGTGATGAAAAACGACTATGATATGTCGTCTTTAAATTCAGAAGAGTATAAAATATGCTTATACACAGGCTTAAAAGATAAATTTGGGGCTGAAATTTACGAGAACGATATTTTAAAGCTCCCAAGCGGAAAAATTACAGCAGTAAGTTTTATGTTTGGCTGTTTTTGTTATGATGAAGACTTTACAACTGACCTTTGTAATATAAATGCAAATAGTGAAATCATTGGTAATACTTATAAAAATGCCGATTTACTAGACAAGTAAGGAGAATAAAATGACAACAGAAACTATTATTTTTTGGTTTATCAAAATGATTTTTGTTTTGTTGCCAGTTTCAATTTTAGTTGATTTTGCGAACGGCGAATTAAAATTTAGAAATGATATAGAACAAATATTGGCAATGATTGTTAGTGTTGCTTGTTTTGTTTGTCCAATTTGCTATGAATTTTTTGGGTATTTAAAATCTAAAAATTTTGATATAAGCCTATTTTGGTTTATTATTATGTTGGCGTTACATATTTTTGGAACATTAGTAATGATAGGTCTTGCATACTTTTTGTATGAAAAGATTTTTAAATATCCAACTCGTTTTGTGCGTGGCGTTTTGTATGAAATTTTTTATTCACTCAAAGGCTTTATTTTTATGCAAAACTGCGATGAAATTACAAAAACAGCAAAAGAAGATTGGGTTAATTTTCTGATAGAAAATAAGGTTAGTGAAGAAACTTTTGCAAAAATTACTCCGTTTGCATCACATAATGAATTTATGAACTGGGCTCAACAACAAGGTGGCGAGAGCGAAGCACTAGGAGTAAAAATTATGAAAAAACAATGGGAAAAATAGTGTTTATTTATTCTATGTTGTATTACCACAAAATCACACACGCAAAATAGCCAAAAGCCTATTTTTGGCTATTTTCTTTCTTTTCTTTTTTACTGATAAAAATCCTTATTTCGTTTAAATTATATTCGTTGTCAATTTTATGCAAATTTGTAAAATATGCTTTTGCTAAAACTTCTATAAGTTTTTTTCTGCTTTTTTTCCAATTATTAAATGTAGCTTCTGCAATTCCAAATTCCAAAGCAATTTTTCTATCAGAAATACCTAATTTTTCATTTATTGCCACTTAATTTTCCTTTAAGTTTAATTTATGTAATATTCCATATATGAAATTTAAAAAAATATTTAAAAAAAATAAATTATTTTTTAAGTTTATCAATAATATAATTAAATTTATTTTAAAAGGATAAAAATGAACCGAATTTTGATGCTAGGTTTTATAATATTCGTTGGTTTAAATTTTAGTGGTTGTGGTGAAGAAGAAGCAAAAACTATAAATTTTTATAAAAA
>JAFUFY010000058.1 GCA_017469645.1 Campylobacter sp.
GCAAATTCGCCTGTTCTAAACATAACGACAATGTCAATTATATCATTAATTTCTTTTAAATTTCTATAAACTTTACGACCTAAAATTTTCTCTTCTTTTGGATAAATCGGAAAAATATTTAAATTTTGCGAAATTAAATATTTTGCCACGCGATTGCTATCTTTTTCTTCATCAGGGCTAAGTCCGACGATAGCGATATTTTTGGCATTTTTTAAAAATTCTTATATCATTTTTTTATCCTTTCAAGTAAAACTCCTCACTCGATATGCTCGTTGTGCGCAAACTGATCAAAAATCGCAAATTTAGCGATTTTATGCGTATCGCAAAGTGATTGCAAATTTTGATAAAGCGTTTGTGGATTGCACGAAATGTAAATGATATTTTCGTAATTTTTAATAAATTTAATCACACTTTCATCAAGCCCGGCGCGTGGCGGATCGACTAAAATATGCGAAAAATCAAATTCATTTAAATTTATATTTTGCTCTTTTAAACGGCGAAATTCTCTCTCGTTTTTAAATGCGCTCATTAAATCTTCGCTTGAAATTCGCACGAATTTAATATTTTTTACGCCGTTTATTTCGCAGTTTTTTAGGGCGTTTTTGATTGAATTTTTACTGATTTCGGTCGCTAGAACGCTTTTAAAATTCTCACTTAACGGGATTGTAAAATTTCCATGTCCGCAATACATTTCCAAAAAATCTCGCCCGTCTCTCACGCAGCTTTTTGCCCAAGAGATCATTTTTTCATTTACGCTTCTATTTGGTTGCGAAAATGCCGTAGCTTCGTATGTGTAGCGATAAATTTTGCCTTTTATTTCAAATTCGTCGCATAAATTTTCGTCGCCAAAAACTAGCTTTTTGCCACGACTTCTTGCGATTAGTTTTATTTTTAGCAAATTTGCTAAATTTTCTAAATCATTTTTGATTTCAAAAATATCTTTGTGGTAAAGCAAAATCGCCATTAAATCATGCTTTGAAGCAACAAATTCTATGCCAAAAATTTTGTTTTTTAGATTACGATTTTCTTTTATCTTTGGCAAAATTTCGTTCATCAAATTTGCGATTTTTGGCTCGACTATATGGCAGTTTTTAATGATAACCTTTTCTTTATCTAGCGAATTCATGGCAAAATTTAGTTCATCGCCGTCATGATATAGTCCAAACTCAGCTCTGCTTCGATAGTTTTTACTAGGAGAGCTAAAAAATTCAAACTCACCTTCATAAAATTCACTAAAAAGTGAGCAAATTTGCTCTTTTTTATGCAAAATTTGCTCACTATAAGGCAAATTTAGTGTGCAACTACCACAAATTCCAAAATGTTCGCAGTTCAACTAATCTACCTTTTTGCCGACTATTTTTAAAAGTAGGACAACGCCAATCATACCTAAAAGTAGCGATAACCAAACGCTAAGCCCAAATGCAACAGGCAAGTAGCCAAGTAAAATGGTAATAGCTCCGACGCTTAGCGCATAGACAAATTGTGTGCTAACATGCTCGATATGATCGCAACCTGCGCCCATTGACGATAAAATCGTAGTGTCTGAAATAGGGGAGCAGTGATCGCCAAAAATGGCTCCTGTTAGCACACCGCTGATATTTACGCACATGTAGGCGTGAAGTTCGTTTCCATCAAGTCCATAGTGAGTGCCGACTGCATGGGCTAATGGAATTGCCAAAGGCATTAAAATTCCCATTGTTCCGAAGCTCGTTCCGGTTGAAAATGAGATAAATGAACCCAAAATAAATATCAAAATCGGTAGTAAAACTTTTGGCGTAGTATCTGAAAGTGCTTCGACAAGGTATTTTGCTGTGCCAAGATCTTTGATAACAGAGCTTAACGACCAAGCTAGCAGCAAAATCACAACCGTGATAATCATAGTTTTCCAGCCACCAACCCAAATCTCAATGCCTTCTTTTACGCCGTAAATTTTTTGCGAAATTCCCATTATAATGGCTACAAGCGAAGAAAATAGGGCAGCTTCAAATAACACCACAGAAGCATCTGCCCCGCCAAATGTTTCACGCAAAGCCATAAACGAAAGTGGAGCAGCTTTTACTGCTTCTAGCGTTTCGCCTTCAAGCGTTGCTAGACCGTTGAAATAAAATCCCACAAATGAAGCCACAATCATCACTAAAATCGGCACCAAAGCGTTTCGTTTGCGTAAAACAATGCCTTCTTTTGGCGTGAAAGTTTGTGAGTCTAAATTTGAGATTGTAAAGTGTTGTTTGTGTATTTCGCCGGATCTTGCTGCCATTTCAGCCTTATACATAGGTCCAAATTCTCTACTCATCAAGGCAGTGCAAAGCACGAAAAATAGCATAAAAATATTATAAAATCTATAAGGAATCGTTTCGATAAAGACGGCAAATGCGTTAATGTCGGTTATGCCGATGATTTCGTAAGATGATTTTATAAGTGAAATTTCTAGTCCGATCCAAGTCGAAATAATCGCTAAGCCTGTAATCGGCGCAGCTGTCGCATCGATAATAAAAGCAAGTTTTGCGCGTGAAACTTTGAATTTATCGATAACCGGTTTCATAATCGGACCAACGATAAGTGCATTTGCATAATCATCAAAGAAAATTACAATTCCCATAAACCAAGTCGAAATTTGCGATAAAAGCGGAGTTTTAGCTCTTTGACTAAGCCAAATGGCTAACGCTTTTGTTCCGCCCATTTTGGTGATAAGTCCGATTAAACCACCTATACAAAGCACTTGAAGTAGGATTCCGGCGTTCCATGAATCAGCCATTGAGCTAATAACCCTAGCACAAAGGTCGGTAAAAGCCTTGATAAATGAGCTAAAAATTCCGTTTTCGCTAACGCTTATCATAAAAGTTCCGCTTAAAACGCCCAAAAGTAGCGAAAAAATAACATCTTTTGTGATAAAAGCCAAAACTATCGCCACAAGTGGCGGAATAAGCGTTAAAATGCCGAAAAATTCAGAATTTTTCGCGGCTAAATCTTCGTCGCAAAATGCCAAAATAGGCAACAATAAAAATAAAAAAACCCTTTTCATATCTGCTCTTTCTTAAAATTTATGATTTTATTTTTTAAAAATTTGAAGCTTGTTTAGTTTGATTTGTCTCGCTCTCATAAAATTCCTCTTTTTGTATATTTTCTTTTAATCCCAAATTTTTTAGATATTGTATTGTTTCGTTATTTTCGCTCAAAATAGCATAATCAAGCGCATTTAGACCAAAATCATCTTTCTCAAATTCGTTTGCTCCGTTTTTAACTAGCATTTCGGTTATATTTTTATCGCCAAATTCGGCTGCATGCATTAAAAGCGTTTTTGACGGTTCATTAAAAGCGCACAAGTTCTGATATGGTTCGTAATTACTTGAAATAAACGCCATTTTTTCTGTATTTGAAATAAGTTTTACATTTAATTTCGCGCCGTTATAGATAAAAAATTTAAGAAACTCTGGATCTTTTTTTTCTACAACATAAAAAATCGGCGTTAAACCAAAACTATTTTTGTAGTTCATATCGGCACCATTTGCGAGTAAAAATTTGATATTTTCAGGCGAATTTAGTGCAAAAAAGATTGAATTTTCATCACCGTAATTTACATTTGCTCCACACTCAATCAGTGCCTTTAAAATTTGGATATTTTTGTTATGCAAAAGTGCCGTATTTAGCCCTTGTGTTAGATCAAATTCGCTAAATTCTTTTGAAAAAATAAAATTTCTAATTGTATCTGTGTTGCTATTTTCTTGACGCAAAAGCTCTTCAACTTCACTAAATTGCAAATTTTCTTTGTGATTTTCAAATGCAAATTTCAAATATTCATTTAAGGCAGTTGTTGCGATAACTTTTGCATAGTTTTCAACAAAATCTTTTTTGAAAAATTTGGTTAAATTTACATTTGCGTTATCAAATTCTTTTTTAAATTTATCAAAAAGCATAAAATTTTTTATACTCTTATGCGACCAAACTTCATAGCGTTGTAAATTTGGTTTTTCTTGCGTTTTATCAAGTCCGTTTTCATAAATTTTTGGTGCGATTGCTATAAAAGCTAATTTCTCTTGGAATTTTTTTTCATTTACGATTGCTGTGTTTCCTACGCAATCAATATTTTCGCCACGAATTTTAACGCTTAATTCATAAAGTGGTTTTAAAAATTCTAAATTTAAAAGCGAATTTTTACACTCAAAATCGGAATTTAGATACGCAAAATCATCTTTTGGATTTGCAACCATATTTACAAAATACGCATTTGGATCTTTTTGTATATCATCGCAATTTACGGCAAAGACCAAATTTTGACAAAATAAAAAAAGCAATAAAATAGTTATTTTTTTCATTTACGACCTAAATTCTTAAAATAAACACACTATTTTATCAAAAAAAAATATTTTTAAGCTTATAACATTTTTTAAATTTAAAAAAGCCGAAATTATGGAAATTTCGGCTTTTATTTTTTTGAAAATTCGGCGAATTTAAAATATCAAATTCACCGAATTTTGTAAATTTACAACGAAAAATTCTCAATTTCGTTGAAATTTAAATATCTATAAATTTGTGCTTCTTTGCCGTTAAGCTTTTTAGGCACGATTTCTAGGTATTCAGCCACGCTTGGAAGTCTGCCTAGCATCGCACAAACCGCAGCTAGTTCAGCTGAGCCTAGATAAACTTTTGCACCCATACCCATGCGGTTATCGAAGTTTCTTGTCGAAGTAGAAAATACTATCGCTTCATCACGCACTCTGGCTTGGTTACCCATACAAAGCGAACAACCAGGAACTTCCATTCTAGCACCGGCTGCGCCAAATAGCGCATAATATCCTTCGCTTCTAAGCTGTTTTTCATCCATCTTTGTAGGCGGTGCTATCCAGAGCCTGACAGGCACTTGGCCTTCGCCTTTTAGCACTTCGCCAAGCGCTCTGTAATGTCCGATATTTGTCATACAGCTTCCAACGAAAACTTCATCTATGTTTTTAGCTCTTTTTGGATCGCTTAAAATTTCGCTTAGTGTCGCTACATCGTCAGGGTCATTTGGACACGCTAAAATCGGCTCTTTTATATCGTTTAAGTTGATTTCAATCACTTCTGCGTATTTTGCGTTAGAATCTGCTTTTAGAAGTTCAGGGTTTTCTAGCCATTTTTTCATCTTTTCTTTTCTGCGTTCAAGTGTTACGGCATTTTCATATCCGTCTTTTATCATCGCATCAATTAGCTCGATGTTTGATTTGATGTATTCAATCACTGGTTCTTTATTTAACGCAATGGCACACGCTGCTGCGCTTCGCTCAGCCGAAGCGTCGCTTAACTCAAATGCTTGTTCTACTTTTAAATTTTCCAAGCCTTCGATTTCAAGCACTTTTCCCGCAAAAATATTTTTCTTACCCTTTTTCTCGACGGTCAATAAGCCTTTTTTAATCGCATAGTAAGGGATTGCATTTACTAAATCTCTAAGCGTAATGCCCGGTTGCAACTCTCCCTTGAATCTAACAAGCACGGATTCTGGCATATTTAAAGGCATACTTCCTGTAACTGCTGCAAACGCTACTAGACCGCTACCTGCCGGAAAACTAATGCCGATAGGAAATCTCGTGTGCGAATCGCCACCTGTGCCTACCGTATCAGGAAGCACAAGGCGATTTAACCATGAGTGGATTACGCCGTCCCCTGGACGAAGTGCCACGCCGCCGCGGCTACTCATGAAATTTGGTAAGGTCTTATGCATAATCGCATCGCTTGGTTTTGGGTAGGCTGCCGTGTGGCAGAAGCTTTGCATAACCATATCGGCACCAAAGCCAAGACTAGCTAGTTCTTTTATCTCATCTCTTGTCATAGGACCTGTTGTATCTTGTGAGCCAACTGTGAGTGTGAGTGGCTCTACATACATACCCGGGCGAACTCCCGCTACGCCACACGCACGACCAACCATTTTTTGAGCTAGGCTGTAACCGACACTTTCGTCGCTTTTTGGTTGTTCTGGTTTTATGAAAATATTTTCGCTCTCTAAATTTAAACTAGCTCTTGCTTTCGCGCAAAGTCCCCTAGCGATGATAAGCGGAATTCGTCCGCCTGCTCGAATTTCATCTTCGATCGTGTTTGGTAGAAGTTTAAATTCACTTACGCACTCGCCGTTTTTAAGAATTTTGCCTTGTAATGGATAAATTTCGATTTCATCGCCAGTTTCTAGTTTATCTACATTTGCGACAATCGGCAACGCACCGCTATCTTCTGCTGTGTTAAAGAAAATCGGAGCGATAGTCGAGCCGATGATTACGCCGCCTGTTTTTTTGTTTGGAACACCTTTTATATCTTCGCCGATATGCCATTGAACCGAATTTACGCCACTTTTACGGCTACTTCCCGTTCCTACGACATCGCCTACATAGACAACTTGGCGACCGCTTTTTTTAAGCTGGGCGATTGTTTCTAGGCTTCCGGGTTGGCGTTTTACTAGCATTGCATTTGCGTGAAGCGGAATGTCTGAGCGAGAAAAAGCTTCACTAGCAGGACTTAGATCGTCAGTGTTTGTTTCTCCGGGGACTTTAAAAACGATACCTTTGATAAGCTCAGGGATTTTAGCTCTATTTAAAAACCACTCGCCGTTTGCCCATGATTTTAGCACTTGCATTGCAAATTCGTTAGTTTTAGCTAGTTTTTCAACTTCGTTGAAATAATCATGCACGAAAATTGTATTACTAAGAGCCTTTGCGGCTTCGTTAGCTACTTCTTTGTCTGAGTTTTGCAAACAGGCAATTAGCACGATGACATTGTATCCGCCAAGCATAGTTCCTAGCATCCCAACTGCTCTTTTTTTGCTGATACTAGCGACATTTAAGCCGTGATTTAAAATTTCATTTAAAAATTCAGCTTTAACTTTTGCGGCATCATCGACGCCCGGGCTTACGCGATTTTCAAGCAAATCTGCATAAAATTCGCTTTTACTATCGCCATTTTTTAGCAATTCGCAAATTTCTTTTGTTTGATCTGCGTTTAACGGAAGTGGTGGAATACCAAGCTTTTCGCGTTCGGCAACATGTTTTTCATAATCTTGTAAAAAAGCCATATTTTGTCCTTATCATAAAATTTTGGCATATATTTTACAAAAAGTAAGCAAAATTTTTATTTATAAAAATGATTAAATAAGTTTTTTAAGTTAAAATTTAGCAAATTTCAGTTCAAATTCGCTAAATTTAGTAAAATTTTACGCAAAATTTTATATAAAATTATTCGTAAATTTAAATTTTCGCAAATTTTAGGCGGATTGAATTTAACACCACGGTTACCGAGCTAAAACACATTGCTGCTGCGCCAAACATCGGTTTTAGCGAGACACCCCACAAAGGATATAAAATTCCTGCTGCTACTGGTATGCAAATGAGATTGTAAAAAAACGCCCAAAAAAGGTTTTGTTTTATCGTTTTCATCGTGCCATACGATAAATTCAAAAGGTAAGGTAGATTTCGTAAATCATTTTTGATAAAAATTATATCTCCCGCACCTTTTGCTATGTCGCTACCTGAATTCATCGCTACGCCGACATCAGCAGTCTTTAAAGATGGAGCGTCATTTATACCATCGCCCACAAAAAGCACTTTTTCATTTTTCATCAAATTTGCGATAAATTCGTGTTTATCAGTCGGTAAAACTTCGCTTTTAATTTCATCAATGCCAAGTTTTTGTGCTATGAAATTTGCCGTTTTTGCGTTATCCCCTGTTAGCATTACGGTTTGTATGCCTTTATTTTTTAGCGTTTTTATGCACTCTATCGCTTCATCTCGCAAAATATCGCTCAAAGCAAAAAAACCTTTAAATTCGCCACCAATTGCTACAAAAACCACGCCAAAGCCGTCAGCTAAAAATTCCGCTATATCTTGTGAAATTTCAAATTTAACGCCGTTTTCATCTAAAAGTTCTTTATTTCCGATTAAAATTTCAAATTTATCATTTTTCGCTACGATTCCGCGACCGACGATACTTTCAAAGTCTCCTTCAAATTTGCTAAATTTAAGATTTTTTTCATTTGCAAATTTAACAATCGCCCTTGAAATCGGATGTTCGCTCAGTGTTTCTACACTTGCGATTGCGCTTAAATCATTATCATTTAAATTTGTAAAATTTACTGAAATTTCACCTTTACTTAGTGTTCCTGTTTTGTCAAAAACTATGGTTTTAATATCTTTTAAAATTTCTAAAACTTCTGGATTTTTTACTAAAACACCATTTTTTGCGGCGTTTGAAATCGCACAAACTATCGCAATCGGCGTAGCCAAACCCAAAGCACAAGGGCAAGAGATTATCAAAACGCAAATTGCACTTAACAGCCCGATTTGTGGTTTTCCAAAAAGTGCCCAAATCAAAAATACGCAAACAGCGATTGCTATTACGCTTGGCACAAAGATATTTGCGATTTTATCGGCAAAGCGAGAAATTGGCATTTTTTTGCTTCCTGCCTCGCTAAGCAGATTTTTGATTTCTGCTAAAACGCTTTGATGAGAAAATTTGGTAATCTTTACATAAATTACCCCATTTATATTCATACACCCTGCATTTACCGTATCTCCGACACTTCTATATACCGCTAAACTCTCGCCTGTTATCAAACTTGTATCGATTTCAGCTCCGCCTTCGATGATGACGCCATCGCCCGGGATTTTGGAGCCATTTTTGACTAAAACTTTATCACCTGGTTTTAATTCGCTAGCCAAAATTTCTTTATTCGTGCCGTCGTTTTCAATCAAAAGTGCCTTTTTTGGGCTTAAATCGATAAGTTTTTTAATATAGTCGTTCGCTTTTAGTTTGCTTCGTTCTTCAAGGTATTTTCCTAGCAATATGAAAGCGATTATCATCGCTGATGAGCTAAAATATAAATTCGCCCACTCGTTTCTGCCTTTTAAATAAACCCAAATTGCACTTATTAGCGAATAAAAATATGCCATTGATGAGCCAAGGCAAACGAGCACATTCATATCGTAGTTTTTATTTTTAAGTGAGCCGTATGCGTGGTAAAAAAAGCTCTTGCCGCAGTATCCTAAAACCACAGCCCCTGAGATCGCACAAATGACGGCTTTTGTAGCGAAATTTAAATTTGATTTCATCTCAATTAGCATTATAAAACACGCTAAAATCACGGCTAAGACAAATTTAAAAAGCATATTTTTTAA
>JAFUFY010000059.1 GCA_017469645.1 Campylobacter sp.
AGGCGCTCTAAAACTAACAGCATTAGCTCTTGCTAAAACGCCGTCTAAATTTGGATCAGTTGAAGCTCCTGTTAGTGCTTTGATTTGAAATTCTTTGCCATCAGCGTGAAGTTTTTCTGCTCTTTGGGCTAATGCCATAGGTACTACGATTGGAGCACCGGCACCCACAAAACCGCTAAAACCGACTAACGCGTCATTTGGAACAAATTCAGCAGCTTTATCTGCCGAAACTACTTTGTCTAAAAAAACTTTACTTTTGATTCTACTTGTGTCTGAACTTTGCATACTTGCGTAATCACTCATTTTTTTCTCCTAAAATTTAAACTGACTCGGTAATTATAATATTTTTTTGCTGTAAATATTCTATTTATAAAAATTTTTTAATTTTTTTTAAGTTTTATTTAATTTACAAAATTACACAATATGATAAACTAGTAAATTTAGTGAATTTGCAGTTTTAGGCAATAAATTTGGAGAATTGTTCTATATAAATTTGATAAATTTGGATACAATTTGTCAAATTTATAAAATTTAAGTGTGGATATATAAGGAAAATTTATGAAAAAAATCGAAAATCAACGATTTACAGGGGAGCGAGCCCTATTTATGGCAAAAAATTTAGAAATTTCGCATTGTTCGTTTGGGGATGGCGAATCACCCCTAAAAGAGAGCGAAAATATCGCCGTAACGGCGTCAAATTTCGAGTGGAAGTATCCGTTTTGGTATAGCAAAAATTTTCGCATAAAAGACTGCTTTTTTGATGAAATTGCAAGAGCAGGAATTTGGTATAGCAAGGATTTTAGCCTAAAAGATTGCTTGTATTATGCACCAAAAGGGTTTCGTGGGAGCGAAAATTTTGAGCTTGAAAATATCCAAATTCCAAATGCTGCTGAAACTCTTTGGTTTTGCAAAAATGTAAAATTAAAAAATATCGTCGCAAATGGGCAGTATTTTGGCATGAAAAGCGAAAATTTACGCATACAAAACCTAAATTTGAGTGGAGATTACTGCTTTGACGGGTGCAAAAATATCGAAATTTCGGATTCGAAACTGCTTAGCAAGGACGCTTTTTGGAACTGCGAAAATGTGGTTATTAAAAACTGCTTTATAAGTGGCGAGTATTTTGGCTGGAATTCATCTAATGTTCGCCTTGAAAACTGCGTGGTATCGAGTTTGCAAGGCTTTTGCTATATGAAAAATTTGGTTATGAAAGATTGCCGTTTGATTAATACGACTTTGGCGTTTGAATTTAGCGACGCTCGGGCTGAAATTTTAGGTAAAATTGATAGCGTAAAAAATCCAAGCTCAGGCAAAATAATCGCTGATGAAATCGATGAAATCATCATCGACGGCACAACAGATGTTAGTAAATTTAAGATAATTGATAAATCAAAGGCTTAGATTTGATGAGTTGCAACCAACAAAAATTTATAGAAAATATTGTAAATAATTTTTGTACAAAAACAGGCGAATAGTATTGTATATTGTTTTAAGTTAGCTTTTAATATAATTCGAGAGATAAAATATCGTAATTAAGGTCTAATTTATGCACGAAGATACCAAAACACACTTTTTAATAAATTTAAAAAAATTTGCAAATGGTCTTAACGATAAAATTTCACAAGATGGCGAATGGACGATAAAAGGTTTTATTGATGTGTTTGAAAACATATATCCCATTTCTTCTGATACAAAAATTATCTCCAAAATATTAGAAATTCATTTATTGCCACATTTCTTAGCTTTTGGAGACAAAATCGGCTTTGATATAGAACTTGCGACTTGTCAAAATTGGTATCCTGATTTAACTTTCGTATCAAAAAAAGATAAAAAAATTAAATTCGCAGTTGATTTAAAAACAACATATAGAGATGAAAAATACCTAGAATTTTGCAATGGTTTTACGCTAGGCTCACACGGGGAATATTTTATTAACAGAACAAGTGATAAAAATATACAATACCCATACAACGAATACAGCGGTCATTTTTGTTTGGGAATAATTTATCAAAGAGAAAATTTGCCAAATTTAGATGAATTAAAAATCTACAAATTAAATCAATTAAATTCAATCAAATCGGCTATTAAAAATTTTATCTTTTTCGCAGAAGAAAAATGGAAAATAGCAAGCGACAAAGGTGGCAGTGGAAATACGGCAAACATAGGCAGCATCCAAAAAATATCAGATATTATAAATGGCAATGGCGTATTTGTCAAAGCGGGAGAAGAAATTTTCGATGATTATTGGTCAAATTTTGGTAAATTGCAAATCATAGATAAAAACGGCAAAAGAAAAAAACTAACTTCGCTTATAGAATACTTAGAATACCGAAATTTACCACTTAGTTTATATAACAAAAAGACCGGCAAAAAGGACTAATATGAGCGTCAAGGTTCCGCCTATTAAAATACAAGGAATAAAAACCAAATTAACGCCGTTCATATTAGATTCAATCAAAGAATTTAGATTTAGTGTATGGGTTGAACCATTTATGGGTTCTGGCGTAGTCGGATTTAACGCAAAACCACGCAAAGCAATTTTTGCAGATATTAACCCATATATAATCAACTTTTATAATTCGATAAAAGAAGGCAAAATTACCCCTAAAATAGCTTGTGAATTTTTGTATGCCGAAGGTAAAAAACTGGAAAAATTTGATGATTTGTATTACTATGAAGTAAGGCAAAGATTTAATGATTATCACAACTCGCTTGATTTTTTATTTTTAAATAGAGCGTGTTTTAACGGAATGATAAGATTTAATAAAAAGGGCGAATTCAATGTCCCATACGGACATAAACCACAAAGATTTTCAAAAGCATATATAACTAAAATTTGTAATCAAATAAAATATGTTTGGGAATGTTTGGAGTATTTTGATTGGGAATTTAAATGTCAATCTTTTGAAAAAACTATAACCCAAAGTCCAAGCAATTCTTTGATATACTGTGACCCACCATACATAGGAAGACATGTTGATTATTTTGACAGCTGGGATATCGATTTAGAAAATAAACTGCATGATTTATTGCAAAAAACAGACAACAATTTTATAATATCCACTTGGGACCATAATCATTTCAGAAAAAATCATCATATAGATACAGTGTGGAAAGATTACAACAAACTAACTACCGAACATTTTTATTTTGTCGGAGCAAAAGAAATTAATAGAAATCCAATAACCGAAGCGTTATTGAGTAATCGTGCTTTTGAGCAATTATCAACCAGATTAACATCGGGCATATAAATGGGCATTAAAATTTATTTTATTTCTGGAATATATGGAGTCGGAAAAACCACGCTAATACAAACTATGTCAAAGACATATTTTTATGAATCATTTTCTGCAAGCGACATAATAAGTAATTACAATGGGGAAAATTACGAATTCAATAAACAAGTAATTAATAAATACTTGAATCAAGATATTCTTGTCAATGTAGTAAATAATGAACTACTTCCAAATGTAAAAAATAACATTTTACTAGCGGGTCATTTTTGCATTATCAGCAATACTGCTTCAATAGGCATAGAAAAATTGCCAATGTATGTATATGAAAATTTGAATATCAATAAGATAGTAGTTTTGACGGCTAATCCACATAGAATATTACAAAATCTCGCTAACCGAAATAAACAAGCACATTATGATGAAAAATTTATATCCTTGTTTCAAGATACAGAAGTAAAATTTGCCACAACGATAGCAAAAAAACTTGGTGTTGATTGTCTAGTGCATGATATGCAATATAACAATAATGATATAATCAATATTCGCAATTTTTTAGAAAGGTAGCCCACTATGAATAAAAATGTTTTATTAGATACAAATATTATCATACATCGCGAATTTACAAAGCCGTCATCTAACATGTCGGTTGGAAAATTATATTACTGGCTAGATAAATTGCAATATAAAAAACTTATACACTTAGTTAGTAGAAACGAATTAGAAAAATATGAAAAAGATGGCGAAAAAGAAATTTTAAATATCAAGCTAGGAGCATACACAATTTTAACACAACATACAGAACCGGATACGAAATTTTTAGATACCATAAAATGTCTAAATTTGAATAACGAAAATGACAAAATAGACAATATTTTGTTATATCAAGTATATAAAGGATATGTCGATATATTAATAACCGAAGATAAAGGTATAATCAAAAAAGCCGATTTATTAGATTTAAAAGAAAAAGTGCAAACCATAAATCAATTTATAAATAATATAACTATCGAATACCCAAAATTGATAGATTACAAGGTGTTAAAAGTAGAAATAAAAAAATTTGAAGAAATTAACATTGATGATAAATTCTTTGATAGTTTGAAGAATAATTATCAGAATTTTGATAATTGGTTTAAAAGAAAAGGTAGTGAATATGCCTATATCTGTTATAATGATAAAGATGATATTCAAGGATTTTTATATACTAAAATAGAAAATATAGACGAAAATTATTCTCATATTGTACCAAAAATGCTACCTAAAAAAAGATTAAAAATTGGAACATTTAAAGTTGTATCTACCGGTTTTAGGCTTGGGGAAAGATTTTTGAAAATAGTTTTTGATAACGCTATATTAAGCAATGTAGAAGAAATATATTTAACTATTTTCGATTATAGTTTAGAACAAAAAAATCTAATGATTTTGCTGGAAAAATGGGGTTTTGAATTATTTGGAGAAAATACTAATACCAAAGAAAAAGTTATGATAAAAAAACTGGGAAGCCATGATTCATCACTACGCCCTAGAAAAAATTTTCCAAATATATGCTATTTCGCCAATAAAGTGTTTTTACCAATAGAATCAATATGGCATACAAAGTTATTTCCGGATTCTATACTAAAAAATGAAAAAGTAGAACATTTTATGTCAGATGAAGCAAATTTGTATGCTCTTCAAAAAGTCTATATATCATTTGCAAGACAAAATATTGAAAACATAAATAAAGGGGATTTAATTTTAATATACAGAAAAGGAGAAGATGGAACAAATAAAAAATTTACTTCCGTAGTTACTTCGCTATGTATATTGGATGATTATCGAGCCAATTTTAATAATATGGAAGAATACTTGCAATATTGTAAAAATAGAACAGTATTTAGCAAAGAAGAATTAATAGATTTTTGGAATCAACGAAGATTCCAACTAGTTGTCATAAAACTAATATTTGTAAAGGAATTTAAGAAAAAAGTTATATTAGAAGAATTGTGGAAAACTAATATAATAGAACAAGGAAAGGGTCCAAGACCATTTACGAAAATTAACGATGAGCATTATAATTTAATATTGGAAAAGGCTCAAACTCAAATAAAATATATGGATAAAAAATAATGGAAACAATTTTATTATCAATAAAACCAGAGTATGTAAAAAAAATACTAAGTGGTGATAAACAATATGAATACAGAAGAATTCTGGCAAAAAAGGCTGTAAAAAGAATAATTATTTATTGCACATATCCACATATGAGAATAGTAGGAGAAGTAGAAGTAAAAAACACTATTTCTATGTCCCCGTTGGATTTATGGAATGCCACTAGTGATAAATCAGGGATAGATGAAAAAACTTTTTTTCAATATTTCAGTGGAAGTGAAAATGCAAATGCATATTCTCTTGGAAAAGTAAAAAAATATAAAAAACCTAAAAATTTAATGGAATTTGGCATAAAATCACCACCGCAATCATTTCAATACATAATTGTTTGAAAATAAAAATTTGTAAAAATTATCCTAGAAAATTTAGAAATAAATTTGGTAGAATTAACTTATGAATTAACAAAAAAGGATAAATTTTGAAATACAATTTCGACGAAATTATCGATAGGCGAAACTCGAACTCGCTAAAATGGGCAGTCGGTAAAGATGAGCTTCCTATGTGGGTGGCAGATATGGACTTTCGCGCTGCGCCTTGCATTTTAGAAGCGTTGCAAGAAGTGGTGAGACACGGCATTTTTGGATACAGTGAAATCTCCACCCAGTGGGCTTTGGCGTATCAAAATTGGTGGCAAAAACGCCACAATTTTCGCATTGAAGAACACTGGCTCATATTTTGCACAGGCGTTGTTCCTGCGCTTTCATCGCTTGTTAGAAAACTAACCACGCCAAATGAAAGCGTTCTGGTGCAAAGCCCTGTTTATAACTGCTTTTTCTCATCTATCCAAAACAACGGCGCAAAGGTGCTTTGCAATGAACTCGTCTATGAAAATAGCAAATATGAAATCGACTGGATGGATTTTGAAGAAAAGCTAAGCGATCCGCAAACTACGCTGTTTATACTTTGTAATCCGCACAATCCTGTCGGCAAAATTTGGTCAAAAGACGAACTAGCTCGTATGGGCGAACTCTGCGTTAAACACGGCGTAACGGTCATCAGCGATGAAATTCATTGTGATTTAACCGAGCTAAATTTGAGTTATACGCCGTTTGCAAGCGTAAATGAGACAAACGCAAATATCAGTATTTCGTGCATTTCGCCGACAAAAGCTTTTAATATCGCAGGTCTTAATAGCGCTGCCGTGTTTGCGAAAAATAAATTTTTAAGACACAAGGCTTACAGAGCGTTTAATACAGATGAAATCGCCGAGCCAAACGCATTTGCAGTCGCTGCCACTGTGGCGGCATTTGAAAAAGGCGAAGAGTGGCTTGATAAATTGCGAATTTATCTAAGTGAAAATAAAAAAATCGTGCGTGAATTCCTAAGCGAAAATTTGCCTTATATAAGGGCATTGCCGTGCGATGCGACATATTTAATGTGGCTTGATTGTTCGAATTTGATAAATTTAAGTGGCGAAATTCCTATCGCAACTAGTGAAAATTTGAAAATTCCACACTTTGTGGAGTTTAAAAACTCTACCGAACTTGCAAATTTTATCCGTTTTAGATCAGGGCTTTATCTGAGTAGCGGCGAGATTTACGGCAAAGGCGGAGAGAAATTTTTACGCCTAAACATCGCCACGCCAAGGGCGAATTTGCTCGACGGATTAGAGCGACTTAAAAGGGCGTTATCTAAATAAATTCACACAAATTTATAAATTTTAAAGCAAACTTTGGGTAGAATCCTAGTTTTTGCAACTAACTGCGTGAAGAAGTGTTTTCAAAATCACCGCTATTTTGAAAACAGTTGGTTTGATACTTTCCCTGAAATTCGTTAAACCTAAGTGCAAGTTGCACCTAAGCGGAATAATTTTTTTAGGAGTGTAGGATGAAAGTTCGTCCTTCTGTGAAGAAGATGTGCGACAAATGTAAAGTCGTTAAGCGTAAAGGTGTTGTTCACATTATTTGTGAAAATCCAAAACATAAACAAAGACAAGGATAAGTTATGGCTCGTATTGCAGGTGTTGATTTACCAAAGAAAAAAAGAATTGAATATGGCTTAACTTATATCTATGGTATAGGTCTTTTTACTTCAAGAAAAATTCTTGATGCTACCGGAATTTCTTATGACAAGAGAGTTGCTGATTTAACCGAAGAAGAAGCTGCGACAATCCGAAAAGAGATCCAAGAACACTATATGGTCGAAGGTGATCTTAGAAAAGAAGTTGCTATGAATATCAAAGCACTTATGGATTTAGGCGGCTATCGTGGTCTTAGACATAGAAAAGGTCTTCCTGTTCGTGGTCAAAAAACAAAAACAAACGCACGAACTAGAAAAGGCAAACGCAAAACTGTCGGCGCGGCAACTAAATAAGGATTGAGAAATGGCAAAAAGAAAAGTAGTTAAGAAAAAAACAGCAAGAAAAAGTATTGCAAAAGGTATAGTTTATATCTCTGCTACATTTAACAACACTATGGTTACTGTAACAGACGAAATGGGAAATGCCATTGCATGGAGTAGTGCAGGTGCGTTAAATTTCAAAGGAAGCAAAAAATCAACTCCTTATGCAGCGCAACAAGCTATCGAAGATGCACTTAATAAAGCAAAAGAACACGGCATTAAAGAAGTAGGCATCAAAGTTCAAGGTCCAGGAAGCGGTAGAGAAACTGCCGTTAAAAGCGTAGGCGGCGTAGAAGGCATTAAAGTTACATTTTTAAAAGACATCACGCCTTTGGCACATAACGGTTGCAGACCGCCAAAAAGACGCCGTGTATAATTAGGAATTTAGGAGAATATTATGGCTAGATATAGAGGACCAGTTGAAAAATTAGAAAGAAGACTAGGCGTTGATTTGTTTATGAAAGGTGAAAGAAGATTAGCTGGAAAAAGCGCTCTTCTAAAAAGACCTTATGCACCGGGCCAACACGGACAACGCAGAGCAAAAGTAAGCGAATACGGCTCTCAACTTAGAGAAAAACAAAAAGCTAAATTTATGTATGGCGTAAGCGAAAAACAATTTAGAAGATTGTTCGCAGAAGCTGCCAGAAGAGACGGCAACACAGGAGCTATTCTTGTTCAACTTTTAGAACAAAGACTAGATAATGTTGTTTATAGAATGGGCTTTGCTACAACTAGAAGATTTGCAAGACAACTTGTAACTCACGGACATATTTTAGTTGATGGCAAAAGACTAGATATTCCGTCTTACAGCGTAAAAGCAGGTCAAAAAATCGAAGTTATCGAAAAAAGCAAAAACAATCCGCAAATTTCAAGAGCTATTGATTTGACAGCTCAAACAGGTATTGTTGCTTGGGTTGATGTAGAAAAAGATAAAAGATACGGAATTTTTTCAAGAGTTCCTGAAAGAGAAGAAGTTGTTATTCCTGTTGAGGAAAGATTTATAGTTGAGCTTTATTCAAAATAGTAGGAGCAAATTATGAGAAAAATTACAACATCAGCTCATATGCCAACCGAAATCGAAGTTGTTAATGTTAGCGAAAATGTTGCTAAGGTTATAGCTTATCCTTTTGAAACAGGATACGGCGTTACTCTTGCTCACCCTTTGAGAAGATTACTTTTTACAAGCACCGTCGGATTTGCTCCGACTGCCGTTAAAATCGAAGGCGTAAGCCACGAATTTGACAGCATGAGAGGTATGCTTGAAGATGTTGCTGCTTTTATCATAAATTTAAAAGCATTAAGATTTAAAATCAAAGGCGATTCAAAAAGAGAAGTTGTTGAATATAGCTTTAAAGGTCCAAAAGAAATTTACGGAAAAGATTTGACTAACGACATCGTTGAAATCGTAAATCCTGATAGTTACTTAGCGACCATAAACGAAGATGCCGAACTTAAATTTTCACTTGTTGTAGAAAAAGGCATAGGATATGTCCCTAGCGAAGAGATTAGAGATTATATCGATAGCGATTATATCGCACTTGATGCGTTTTTTACACCTGTAACAAAAGCGGTTTATGATATTGAAAATGTTTTTGTTGAAGACAATCCTGATTTTGAAAAAATCGTATTTACGATCACAACTGACGGACAAGTAAGCGCAATCGACGCATTTAAAAATGCGCTAGAAGCTATGTATCAACAAATGTCGGTTTTCAAAGGTATCGTTGATATTGATATTTCAAACACTTTGGGAAAACAAATTCCAAGCAACGAACACGCTAAACTTTTTGAAAGCGTAGAAAACCTAAATTTAAGCGCAAGAAGCTTTAACTGCCTTGATAAAGCTGAAATCAGATTTATCGGCGAACTTGCCATTATGGAAGAAAACGAGCTAAAAGAGCTTAAAAATTTAGGCAAAAAATCTCTTGAAGAGATCAAAGCTGTTATGCAAGAAATCGGTTATCCTGTCGGAAATCCTGATTTAAAGGACAAAAAAGAACAGCTAAGAGCAAAACTTGAAGAGCTAAAATCACAAAAGAGCGAAGGATAATAAATGAGACACAATCACGGATATAGAAAGCTAGGTCGCACTTCGTCTCACAGAGCCGCATTGCTTAAAAATTTGACAATCGCAATCATCAATAGCGGTAAGATTGAGACGACTTTGCCAAAAGCAAAAGAGTTAAGAAGCTATGTAGAAAAACTAATCACAAGAGCAAGAATTGGCGATAGCGAAGCTCATAGATTTGTATTTGCTGCATTGCAAGATAAAGCAGCTACAAACAAACTAGTTACCGAAGTTGCACCAAAATATGCAGGTCGCAACGGCGGATATACAAGAATCATCAAAACTAGAATTCGCAAAGGCGATGCAGCCGAAATGGCTTTCATCGAACTAATCGGCGAATAATCCAAATTTTAGGGGCGAATTTGCCCCTAAATTCTTTATTTAATAATCTTTTTTAAATCGTAGGGTAAATATCCTTGCTCACCATGCTATCTTAATCAAACAATTTGTTTCAACGCGTCATTCTGAGCGTAGCGAAGAATCTCAAATTTAAATTTACAAAATAATTCAATTCAAAATTTAAACAAGAGATTCTTCGCCTATCGGCTCAGAATGACGGTAATCTTTGTAGGGTGGGTATCCTTGCCCACCAAATTAAAAATTTGCTTTCATTGACCTGCTACGCCACGCTTCGCTTGTTTTCACAGAACTTTGTTTGTCATTGCGAGAATTTGCCGTAAGGCAAATTCGTGGCAATCGCCAATGTTTAAACTACGAATTTGTAAATTTAAAAATTCAATAATATCGTATGACAGCACCACGCCCACCTAAATCTTTTAATAATATAATAATTTGCATTTTGTTTGCATAATGTGGGAATTTGCAATTTCAACCCCGTAAAACACGGGCTTGTAAAGCGAGTGTGCGACTATGAATTCTCATCATTTCATCGTGATGTAAAACGGGGACTTTTTGCGCCGGATTGGGGAAGTTTGATTGATGATGAAATAATCAATCTATATAATGAATAATATTTGCGTTATTTTTGGTGGGCAAGGATGCCCACCCTACGATACTCAAATATTATTCAAAAATTTATAGAACCGTCTTTTATCTCTTTTTCACATGCCCCTACTTGTTTTGGCATTGATTTTATACGATATTTACCATTTTCTACAACGATAATTACAGGTTCTCCGACGCTTTTACCATCAGGGTCTAATTGAAAATTACATCGATAATTTAATGGGCATATATATATCTCTCCATCTACCGAATCTTCCCTAAAATCGGGAAGAATTAGTGCATTCGTTTTAGGAAATTTCCAATCGTGATTTTGAAAAAATACTTCCTTTAACTCCTCTTGTGTTAATGGTAACCCGGCAGCAGATGGTGGAGTTGCTTCCGAATAATAATCAATCACAGACATATCACCATTTTCAGCCATTCTAATAATCTTTTCAAGAAAAGTATAAGGACCGTATTCTGGATCAATATCGTCAATATCTGCCATCAAAAAACTACTACTTAAAACCGCACCCATTGCTACTGCAAACAATTTCTTTTTCAAAATTTACTCCTTAAAAAAATTTTTTATTAATGAAAATATCATTACATTAATAAATTTTGAAATTTCCGCCCACATTGGATTTTGGCTTATTTTGTTGTTTTTTAACAGGCTTTTTTTGTGCCGGTTTAGCTGTGGCTTGTTTTTGTGCTTTTTCCATTTCTGCTTTGTAGTAGTTCATTTTAGCATAGGCTTTTTCTAACTTTGCTTGGCACTCTGTCAAAGTTTGGCAAGTAGGCACTTCATCTGCCACAAGAGCATTTAAACAAAAAGCCGTTACAGCAACACTAAATAAAATCTTTTTCATAAGATCTCCTTTAAAAAAAATTATTTATATTTTTTAAAATACTCTGCTAAGTTAATATTAGCTTTTGATTATCATCAAAGGCGTAATATTAAAAGATAAATATTTTATTTATAATAAAAACTATTTGCAAATTTTTTATATTTGAAATAATTGCTTGTAATTTTACCCCCCCCCCCAATGTTTGCTTAATTTTTTGAAAAAAAATGAAAAAAATGAAAAAATGTGTAAATTTGAAACGAAATTTATAGAATTTTGTGATTAAATTTAAAATATAATATAAAATTTAACAAATTTATTAATGCAAAATTTAAAAACAAAAGAAGTAAAATTTCGGTAAATTTAGTAAAATTCACCGAAATATATTAAAAAGCGCCGTAGGGTGAGCATCCTTGCCCACCAAATTTCTTTCGATATTATTTTTGGTTGGCAAGGAAGCCAATTCTACGAAATTGGCTGTGAATAAATTTATAAATTCTCACAATGTCAAATTAGACATTTTTTCTCAAATTTAATAAGTCTTATTTTAGTGCTTTTATAGTATAATTCGCACAAAAAAATAAAGGAAAATTTAGTGATACCATTTAGCGATGAAGAACTTTTAAAACCGGTTCAAAATAGCCTAAACGCAATCCGTCCAATGCTCCAAAATGACGGCGGCGGTATAGAGCTTTTAAAAATCAAAAACGGCGTTGTTTATGTGCAACTAACAGGGCATTGTCACGGCTGTGCCGCAAGCGGTCAAACGCTAAAATACGGTGTTGAACGCCAACTTCGCATAGACATACACCCCGAACTAAGCGTTGTAAATATCCCAATGGGCGAGAGCGTAGATGGATTATAAAGAATTAGGCATAAAGGCATTTTCGCGTTACAGATTTAAAGACGCAAAGCTTTATTTTAGCCTTGCTTACGAGCAAGAACCAAGCGAAGAGCTTTTGTTTTTGATAGAACTTGCCGAGTTAGCGCTTATCGATAGAAGCGAAGTTATGCCGATTTTCGAGTTTTATCAAATCAAATCTAAAAAAAATATGGACGAATTTTTTGACATTTTAAATTCGCTTTATAAAAATATTTACGAAGAAGAAGAACCGCAAATTCCTGAAAATCTCAAAGATGATGTAAAAAATTCGATTTCGTATAAAGAATTTAGAGAAATACTTGGTAAAACGGGCGATTTCAAGCAGGTTTTAGAGGGCATTATGTTTTCATCGAGCATAACCATAGAGAGCAAAGATGAAATGCTAAATTTTTTAGAAAATTTGGTCGAAAACGATTTTATTGATATGAGTTTGCGATATATCGAAGATTTTTCTTGGGTATTTACGGACGATTTGAAATTTAATAAACTTATAGAAAAGATAAAAAACAATGAAAATTCAAATTCAAAATAGCTTTATCACGGATAATTCTAACGAGTGCGAAAATGGTTGCTTTTTTTTGCAAACTTCGGCAAATTCGGCTTTTGCGGGGGCGGCTGCTGAAAAAGGTGCAAAAATAATTAGCATAGAAAAAGCAAAACAAATGCTTGGCGTTGATGAAAATATCAAAATCGTGGGCATTACGGGCACTAACGGCAAAACTACTACGGCAGCAGCCATTTATTCTACGCTTTTGGATTTGGGCTATAAATGCGCCTTAACTGGGACGCGTGGGGCATTTATAAATGATAAACGCATTGACGAAAAAGGGCTAACCACAAGCTCGGTTATCAAAACGCTTAGTTATTTATACGAAGCTACAAAACAGGGGTGCGAATTTTTGGTAATGGAAGTTAGCTCTCATGCTATCGCGCAAAATCGCATAGAAGGGCTTAAATTTGCTCTTAAAATTTTTACAAATTTAACGCAAGATCACCTTGACTACCACAAAACTTTTGAAGAATACGCAAGAGTTAAAAGCAGTTTTTTTGCCGATGAGAGCGCAAAACTCATCAATAAAGACGATAAATTTATAAATTTCAATCTTAAAAATGCTTTTACCTATGGGATAAAAAATCCAGCCACTTTTAGCGTTCTTGCTTACAGCGTTAAAGATAGCATAAACGCTGTTTTAAAAACGCCGTATGGCGAGTGCGAGATAGAAAGCGATTTGGTTGGCGAATTTAATCTTTACAATATCATTTCGGCTTTTTGTGCCGTTAAAATTCTAACAAATTTAGAAAACGAAAAAATCGCAAACGCACTGGCGAATTTCGCAGGTGTCGAAGGTCGCGTTGAAATAGTTAGCAAAAATCCGCTTGTAATCGTTGATTTTGCTCATACACCTGATGGCATAGAAAAAGTGCTAAATGCGCTAAAAGATAACGAGCTGATTGTCGTTTTTGGCGCAGGTGGCGATAGAGATAAAACAAAACGCCCGTTAATGGGGAAAATCGCCGAAAAATTTGCTAAAATTTGCATTATAACAAGCGATAATCCAAGAAGCGAAGAACCAAGCGAAATCATAGAAGAAATTTACGCAGGAATGAGTAAATTTGATAAAATTCTAAAAATCACAGACAGAAAAGAAGCGATAAAAAAGGCTTTAAGTTTGGCTACAAACGGCGAAGTTGTGGCGATTTTAGGCAAGGGCGATGAAAGCACCCAAGAGATAAAAGGGGTAAAATACCCATTTAGCGACAAAGAGTGCGTTAGAGAAATTTTAAAGGAGATAAAATGACAATAACAATGATGCAAAGCAAAATTCACAGAGCGACCATAACCGATGCGAATTTAAACTATGTCGGCTCGATTACGATAGATAAAAATTTAATGAAAGCTGCAAATTTGCTTGAATTTCAAAAGGTCGATGTGCTTGATATTAACAACGGCGAGAGATTTAGCACATATATCATAAAAGGCGAGAAAAAGGGCGAGATTTGCCTAAACGGCGCAGCCGCAAGGAAAGTTTGCGTTGGAGATCTTGTCATAATCGTAAGTTATGCCGATATGGACGCAAATGAAGCCAAAACGCACAAGCCGACAATCGTGCATGTAAATGAAAAAAATGAAGTTGTGGAGTAAATGATGTTTGAAGGATTTGATTTTTCAAAAATGGGCGAAATGGTCGAAGAAATGCAAAAAAAGGCAAAAGAGATCGAAGAGGCCAATGCAAATAAAGAATACTCGGTCAAATCAGGCGGCGGCTTAGTCGCTATCAAAATCAACGGCAACGGCGAAGTTATGGATTTAAATATCGACGATAGCTTGTTTGAAGACAAAGAGAGTTTGCAAATTTTGTTGATTTCTGCGATGAACGACGCCGTTAAACTCATAGAAAATGAGAAAAAACAAACAGCAGCGCAAATGCTAGGGCTTGGGAATTTAGGTAATTTTGGTTTGTAAATTTAAGGTGCAAAAATGAATATTTTAGAGTGTTTCAAGGATTATTTAAAGCAGAATTTAACAAAATGCAAAAGCTATCACCCGTATTTTGAAGAGGCGTTAAATTATATGCTTTTAGCAGGGGGCAAACATTTTCGCGCTCAGCTTCTTTTAGGCGTAGTTAATGCCGTCGATAAGAGCAAATTTAACGACGCAATGGCAGTTGCGATGGCATTAGAGATGATTCACTCATATTCGCTAATACATGATGATTTGCCAAGCATGGATAATGCTGATTTTCGTCGCGGAATTCCTACGATTCATAAAAAATATGACGAAGTTACGGCTATTTTGGTCGGGGACGCACTAAATTCAGACGCATTTTTGCGCATAGCAAATGCAAATTTAAGCGATGAAATCAAAGTAAAATGTGTGCGAATTTTAGCCCACAACGCAGGTTCAGCAGGTATGGTGCTAGGCCAAGCGCTTGATTGCTTTTTTGAAAAAACCACGCTCGAACTTGATAAGTTAGAATTCTTACATTTACGAAAAACAGGCGCACTAATCGCAGCTAGTTTGGAGCTTGGTGCCGTTATCGCTGGACTAGATGATGAAAAAGTAAAAGAGCTATATAAAATCGGGCTAAAAATAGGACTAGCTTTTCAAATTCAAGATGATTTAATCGACGCAACCGCAACTAGCGAAGAAGCAGGAAAGCCTGTAAATCACGACGAATTTAAAAATTCATTTGTAAATTTAATCGGCGTTGAACGCTCAAAAGCCTACAAAGAAAAAATCATCGCCGAAATAAGCGAAAATTTGCAAAATTATGATGAAAATTTAGTGAATTTAATATCAAATTTAATAGAAAAATATTTAAAAGGATAAATATGCGCAGCAAAATTTCAAACACCATTAAGTTTTTAAGTGCCGATATGATTCAAAAGGCAAACTCAGGGCATCCGGGCACCCCAATGGGGCTAAGCGATGTGATGAGTGTCTTAATGAGTAAAATCAAGCACAATCCAAAAAATCCAAAGTGGCTAAATCGCGATAGAATCGTATTTTCAGGCGGTCATGCAAGTGCTTTGGTTTATAGTTATTTGTATTTAAGCGGATACGACCTTACGCTTGATGACTTAAAAAACTTTCGCCAACTCCACTCAAAAACGCCTGGACACCCCGAAATTACCACTGACGGCGTTGAAATCGCAACAGGACCACTCGGTCAAGGCGTGGCAAATGCCGTTGGCTTTGCTATGGCGGCAAAATACGCTGCAAATTTGCTAAATGAAGAAAATAATGAAATAATCGATCACAAAATTTACTGCCTTTGCGGAGACGGCGACTTAGAAGAAGGCATTAGCTATGAAGCCTGTGCCTTAGCAGGAGTTCATAACTTAAATAATCTTGTCATAATTTATGATAGCAACAAAATCACAATCGACGGAAGCACAGACATCGCGTGGGACGAAGATGTAAAAGTGCGTTTTGAAGCGCAAGGTTTTGAAGTGGCACGAATAGACGGACATAATTTTGATCAAATTGAATTCGTGCTAGATGAAGCTAAAAATAAAGAAAAACCTTATCTAATCATCGCAAATACGACTATCGGCAAGGGTGCGTTAGAGCTTGAAGGAAGCCACAAAACGCACGGAGCACCTTTGGGCGAAGATTTGATAAAAAGAGCAAAGGCTGAGCTTGGATTTGATCCAGATAAAACATTTGTTGTGGGTGAAGATGTGCTTTTTGAAACAAGAAGTGCCATTGAAAAGGGCGATTTGGAAGAAAAACTTTGGAACGAAAAGGTTGCAAAACTAAGCGATGAAAAGAAAAATTTACTAAATTCACTTTTAAACCCTGATTTTAGCAAGGTAGCTTTCCCTGATTTTAGCGGTCAAAAGGTCGCCACAAGGGATAGCAACGGCAAAATTCTAAACGCAATCGCAGAAGCCGTGCCAAGCTTTTTGGGCGGAAGTGCCGATTTGGCAGCTTCAAATAAAACCGAACTTAAAGATATGGGTGATTTTCCAAACGGAAAAAATTTGCATTTTGGAATTCGCGAACACGCAATGGCGGCGATAAATAACGCGATTGCTAGGTATGGGCTTTTTGTGCCGTTTTCGGCGACATTTTTCATTTTTAGTGATTATCTAAAATGCGGAGCAAGATTAGCAGCTTTAATGAATTTACGCCATTATTTTATTTTTACACACGATAGTATCGGCGTGGGCGAAGACGGTCCTACACATGAACCAATCGAGCAACTAGCCACATTTAGGGCAATGCCAAATTTCTACACTTTCCGCCCGGCAGATGGAAACGAAAATGTAGAGTGCTGGAAAACGGCTTTAAATTTGGGAAGTCCTTGCGCGTTTGTTTGCTCTCGTCAGGGATTAGAGAGTTTGCCAAAAGCCGTTTTTGGAAGCGTTAAAGGCGGCGGTTATCTCGTAAAAGAAAGGGAAAACGCTAAAATCACGCTTGTTGCAAGTGGTAGCGAAGTCGCACTTTGCTTGAAGGCTGCCGATATTTTGCAAAGCGAAGATATAGAGGCAAATATCGTTAGTGCGCCTTGTTTTGAGCTTTTGTGCAAGCAAGATAAGAGCTATTTGGATAGAGTTTTTAACAAAAATACAAAAGTCTTAGCCGTCGAAGCAGCTAGTGGCTTGGAGTGGTATAAATTTGCCGATGAAGTGCTTGGTATGAAGAGTTTTGGCGAGAGCGGAAACGCAAACGAGCTATTTAAGCTCTTTGGTTTTAGCGATGTCAATGTTGCAAAAGTCGCAAAAGAGCTTTTAAATTCATAAAAAATTTGGCGTAAATTTGCAAATTTAGTGAATTTACGCTTTTTAAATTTGCTAAATTTATTAAATTTTCACTAAATTTGGCAAATTTTAGAGCAAAATTTATTAAATTTGATATTTTTTATTTTATAGGCAGGTGTCCGAGTGGTTTAAGGAGCACGCCTGGAACGCGTGTAAAGTGAAAGCTTTCGAGGGTTCAAATCCCTTCCTGTCTGCCGTGATAACATACTAAAAACTTATAAAACATTACAAAAACTACTAAAAAATGGTAATTCTTTAAGCATATTACAATCAAAAAAATTATAAAATTTTATAAAGTTTTTTAATAAAAAGGTTACT
>JAFUFY010000060.1 GCA_017469645.1 Campylobacter sp.
GAAGTTGCGTCGAAATTTGTCGTTCAGGCGATTTCAAAGGTAAGCGGTGTCGAATTTGACGAGCTAGAAAGCAGAGCTGATATTTATGAAGATTATGGTGCGATTCATCATCTTTTCTCGGTTGCGGCTTCTCTTGATAGCCTTGTTGTAGGCGAGACGCAGATAGTTGGTCAGCTAAAAGATGCTTATAAATTTGCACTTGAAAACGGAAATTTAGGCGATGAAATCAAAAAAGCAATCGCCAAAGCCCTAAAATGCGCCGCCGAAATTCGCAACAAAACCGAAATTTCTAAAAATCCGATTTCAGTTTCAAGCGTGGCTGTTTCTATGGCAAAAGAAAAACTTGGATCGCTTGAAAATGTGGAAGCAGTAGTCATAGGCGCAGGAGAGATGAGCGAACTAGCTTGTAAGCATTTGCTAACGCACGGCGCAAAGGTTACGATTTTAAATCGAAATTTGCAAAATGCAAAGAATTTAGCCTGTAATCTTGGCGATGAAGTCAAATTTGATAGTCTTGAAAAATTAAAAAGCTATATCAACAAATTTAGCCTTATTTTTAGCGCAACGGGCGCAACGGGCGCAATAATCACCGATGATTTAATCGAAAGCGTGGATTTTAAAAGATACTTTTTTGACATTGCCGTGCCACGCGATATAGAGCTTAGCGACAGCGATGACATCGAAGTTTATGCAGTCGATGACCTTGAAGATATAGTTAAGCGAAATTTGATTTTGCGTGAAGAACAGGCGCGTATCGCTTATGGTATCGTTGGTAGCAGCACGAGCGAATTTTTCAAAGAAATCAAAACTCAGGCTTGCACACCGATAGTAAAAGCACTTCGCCAAAGAGCAAGAGAAGTTTCAGCTAACGAGCTTGATAAAGCTATCAAAAAAGGTTATCTTAAAAATAGCGACAAAGAAGAAGCTAGAAAGCTAATCCATCAGGTTTTTAAAGCTTTTTTGCATACGCCAAGCGTAAATTTAAAGAATTTAGATGATAAAAACGAGATAGACAGCGCTACTAACGCTGTTTTGGATATTTTTGGATTAAATGAAATTTATGAAAGTTTGGTAAAAGAAGATAAAACAAAAGAAACGGAGTTAGAAAATGAAATTTAGTAGGCTTTTTGCGCCGACTATCAAAGAAGCACCAAAAGATGCGGTTTTGCCAAGTCATATATTTTTGATTCGTGCAGGATTTATAGAGCAGTTAGGAAGTGGGCTATATAACTTTATGCCGCTTGGAAAAATGGTTTTAAATAAAATAACTAGCGTAGTGCGTGATGAAATGAACGCTGCCGGTGCGCAAGAAGTCGCTTTTAGCGTGGTAACTCCCGCAGAAGCGTGGAAAAGTAGCGGACGATACGCCGTATATGGAAAAGAGCTTTTGCGTTTAAAAGATAGAAAAGAAAACGACTTTGTCCTAAGCCCAACAAATGAAGAAAGCTCCGTGCTAATGGTAGCAAACAAGGTTACTAGTTATAAAAATTTGCCGTTAAATATCTATCAAATCAATACCAAATTTAGAGATGAAGCTAGACCTCGCTTTGGGTTACTTCGTGGTAGAGAATTTACGATGAAAGACGCGTATAGTTTTCACGCAAATGAAGCTGATTTGGGGCGAGAGTTTGATTTAATGGAAGCAACTTATAATAAAATTTTTACTCGCTTAGGACTAAATTTCAGAGCCGTTGAAGCCGACAGCGGTGCGATAGGCGGAAGCGGAAGCAAGGAATTTATGGTTTTGGCTGATAACGGCGAAGATGATATTTTGGTTTGCTCCGGTTGTAAATATGCTGCTAATGTCGAAGCAGCTAAAAGAGCGCCAAAAATCGCACCTTGCGAAGCCCCTGAGACAGACGGCATGATGAAATTTCATACCCCTGAGACTAAAACAATCGAACTAGTGGCAAATTTTTTCAAAGTCGATAAATTTTATACCATTAAAGCTGTTTTGAAAAAAGCCATTTACGAAAACGGTGAAAAAATCGTAGCGTTTTTTATTCGCGGAGACGACGAGTTGCAAGAAACAAAGGCTACAAATGCGTGTGGAGCGTTAGAATTAGTAGATGCCGATGAAAATGAAGTCAAAAGTGCAGGTTTTGTAGCAGGTTTTTGCGGACCGTTTAATTTGCATGAGAGTGCCGAATTTTACATAGATAAAGAGCTTGAAAATGCCCGTGAGATGATTTGTGGAGCAAATGAAGAAAATTATCATTTTATCGGTTGCAATGTCGTTAGTTTTAAAGCAGAGCGATTTAAAGATCTAATAGCTGTGCAAGAAGGCGATAAATGCCCATGCTGTGGTGCAAAATTAGATAAAACCAAAGGTATTGAAGTTGGACACATTTTTAAACTCGGACAAAAATATTCCGATCCAATGAACGCTAAATTTTTAGACGAAAACGGCAAGAGTGTGCCGTTTTTTATGGGTTGCTATGGTATCGGTGTGAGCCGTCTTGTGGCAGTAGCGATAGAATCGAGCCACGATGAAAAAGGTTGCATTTGGAACAAAGAAATATCGCCGTTTGCGCTAGAAATCATCATTTCAAATGCAAAAGATGAGCAAATTTGCAAATTTGCAAACGAGCTTTACGAAAAATGTCAAAATTTAGGCATTAATGCTCTGCTTGATGATAGAAATGAGCGATTTGGCGTTAAGATGAACGATTACGAGCTTATGGGCTTTCCATACGCTGTGCTAGTCGGCAAAGGCCTAGCTAACGGCGAAGTCGAATTTATAACAAGAGCAAATTTAGAAAAACAAAGCGTGAGCGTGGATAAAATTTTAAATCTTATCAAAGATAAAATTTTGGGATAATAAAATGAAAAAAATTGGTTTGATTTTAATGTGCGCATTGTTTGTATATGCGGATTTAAATCCAAAAACCGAAATTCTATATAATGATAACGGATACGAGTATGAGCTTTTACAAACCAATAACGAAAATTTAAATATTTTTTTAAAAAATGAACTACTAAATTTTTGTGACACAGATTTGCTCCAAGAAGAATTTATGGAATGTTACGAAAGTATCAAAAATATAGATATTAAAAAATATGTGCAAAATTTAGTAAAAGATATGGAAAATGCTCATAAAGAAGAAGTCAAAGAACAAGGGTTTGATTTTAATTCAGAGCTAAGCGTAAGGCAGAGTTTTGTATCGCAAATAGGAGATTTGGTTCAAATCAGACAAGATAGCCATCAGTATGCAGGCGGGGCGCATGGTATGGAGTATTCGCAAGTTTTTGTATATGATATTTCTAGCGACCATGTGTTGAATATTTCTGAAATTCTAGTTTCCACAGAGACGGCTTTTGACGCACTTTATGATGAAATTTATAAAGGATATATAAATTTTATTAGCACAGAGTGGTATCCTGTAAATGAAAAATGCAATAAAGCTTGTCAAGACAAAGAAATAAAAGAATTCGTAGAATTTTTTTGGGATAGAAATTCTAAAACAGACATAATATACAATCCGGCATTTTATTTTTCAGATGATGGGCTAACATTTGTTTATGCGCCTTATGCTATCGCACCTTATGCAGCCGGTATGCCTGAGATTGTTATTCCTTATGAAAATTTAAAAGGTATTGTAAAAGATGAATACCTTAAATTTTAGGACAATAAAATGAAAAATTTAGAAAAAGAAAGTGTCAAAAGAACAAATTTTGAAACTTATCAAAGATAAATTATGCTGAAATTTTTAATTATTCCGTATTTGATTTTGGAGCTTTTGATAACGGCGCATTTTGTCGATAATAACGGCTTTTTGTTTTATGTCGTAGAAGTTTTATTTAGTGCCGTTTTAGGCGTGGCTGTTGTCGGGTTTAGCACCACTGCAAACGCAAGAGAAATCCCAAAAATAACGCTAAATTCGATATTTGGCGGATTTGGCTATGTTATAGGCGGAATTTTATTTATGGTACCGGGAATTTTATCTGATATTTTGGCTGTTACAGTCGTCATAATGTCATTTTTAATCAAAAATTTCAATCTTTTTGGGCGAAATACACAAAATTATACGCAAAATAATTCACAAAATAATACAAAATATAAACAAAATGATAACTCAGAAATCATCGATGTAGAAATCATAGAAGAGGAAAAAAAATGAACAAAATCGTAATCGCAACGCGTGGAAGCGCCTTAGCAATGTGGCAAAGCGAACATATAAAAGATTTAATCGAAAAAAAGCACGGCGTAGAAGTCGAGCTAGTCAGTATGAAAACAAAGGGCGATGTTATCCTTGATACGCCATTAGCCAAAATCGGCGGCAAGGGGCTTTTTACAAAAGAGCTTGAAGAGCACATGTTAGCTGGAAATTCACACCTAGCCGTGCATAGCCTAAAAGATGTGCCTGTGGTTTTCCCTGACGGGCTAGTTTTGGCTGCTATTAGTGAGCGAGAAGATGAAAGAGACGCCTTTGTGAGCGAAAAATACGCTAAATTTAGCGACCTGCCAAAGGGTGCTAGGGTGGGGACGACGAGTTTGCGTAGAAAAATGCAACTGCTTATAAAACGCCCTGATTTGGAGATTATCTCGCTTCGCGGAAATGTAAATACAAGGCTTAGAAAGCTAAAAGATGGCGAATTTGACGCTATTATCTTAGCTAGTGCCGGAGTTAAAAGGCTTGGGCTTGATAAGGAAATCGCCTATTTTTCGCCGTTTAGCTTGGACGAGATGATTCCTGCTATGGGGCAAGGTGCGCTTGGAATCGAGTGCAAAGATGAGCGTGAGATTTTGGGAATTTTGGAATTTATAAATAATAAAAACTCGGTTATACAAACCACTATCGAACGCAGTTTTGTGGAGCGTTTAGAAGGCGGTTGCCAAGTGCCAATCGGTGTAAATGCGCAGATTGTCGGTGATGAAGTAAAAATTCGTGCTATCGTTGGGCTACCTGACGGGAGTGAATTTATAAAAGATGAAACAATCGTGCTAAAAAGCGAGTGCGAAAAGGCTGAAAACTGCCAAAAAATCGGCTTTAAATTCGCCGATAAATTCATCGCCAAAGGAGCAAAAGAGCTTTTAAAACGCGCCGAGAGTATGGCGTAAAATAATAAATGAGACGAATTTTGCGACAAATAAAAAGATTATTTTTTATTTTTTGCTTCGTTTATATGACGGTTTGTGTCGGGCTATATTTTTGGCAAGAAAAGCTAATTTTCGTGCCGAATAAATTAGCCCAAAATCATAAATTTGAGTTTAAATTTGCAAAATTTGATGAAATAAATCTAAAAACGCCAGATAACGCCACTTTAAACGGACTCCATTTTTATGCTAAAAATCCAAAAGGTGCGATTTTATTTTTTCACGGAAATGCAGATAATTTAGATAGCTGGGGACGATACAGCGAGTTTTTTGTAAATTTTGGCTATGATTTTTTTGTGTTTGATTATCGTGGTTTTGGCAAAAGTGGTGGTGAAATAAGAAGTGAAAATGAGCTTTTTGATGATACCGACTTGATGTTTGAGTATGTTTTAGGCAAATTTAAAAAAGATGAAATTACCGTTTTGGGTTACTCTATCGGCAGTGGTTTATCGGCTAGAATTGCCGATAAATTCGGCATTAAAAGATTGATTTTGGTTTCTGCGTATTATAATTTTAAAGATTTAGCGAGTTCAAAAATCCCGTTTGCTCCAAAATTTTTAGTAAAATATGAAATTCCGACAGATAAATTTCTAGCAAATTTCACAGCAAAAAATCCAAATTCGCAAATTTTACTTTTCCACGGCAAAAATGATGATTTGATTGAGATTTCAAACTCACAAAATTTGGCTAAATTTTTAAAGCCAAATGATAAATTTTTTTAAGCTAAACTGCGGACATAACGATATTTTCTCAAATTTAGAATTTTATAAAATTTTAAAATCACAGCTAAAATAGGCAGTTTTAAACTGCCTTTCTTGCATAAAACTGCATAATTTTTTTGTGTAAATAAAGCGAAAAGATGATTATGCCTGAGCCGATGATTAGGCGGAGCAGGTCTGCATCGTGTCGCCAAAATACCAAATTTACGACGATTGCAGCCGGGATTAGGGCGTTATTCATAATGGCTAAGATACCGCTATCGACTTCGCACGCACCTTTGTTCCACAAAAAATATCCCACCGCACTCGCTGCGACACTAAGCCACACGATAACGCCGATTTGAAACGGCGTAACGCTGAATTTTTGCGGATTTCCAAAGCCAAGCAAAACAAAAAATGTAACTAAACTCGCGCCCACAAAAAAGTAACCAAAAAGCTCTTTTTGCTCTTTATATCCTTTGCTTTCGAGTAGAAATTTATACGCACTTTGCCCCAAACCAAAGCAAAAATTCGCAATCTGCACATATAAAAATCCTAGCAAAAAGTCTGAGTTTATGCCGTTAAATTTGATGATAAATGCCCCAAATACGGCAATTGCGACACTTAAAATGTAAAGCGGTCTAAATCTTAGTTTTAATCCGTCATAAATCAA
>JAFUFY010000061.1 GCA_017469645.1 Campylobacter sp.
CGCTAACTTGTGCACCGACATCGACCAAATCCCTAGCATAAACTTCGCCGTTAGCACTAACTATGCTTCGTATGTCGCCTTTTTGAAGCTGTGTTGTAATAACCTTTGGAGCTTCGGTTTTAACGAAAAATTTATTATATACAAAATATCCCAAAAGTGCTAAAACTGCCAAAATAATTAAAAATTTAAGTTTTTTCATAGTTTTCTCTTTTTGATACAAAATTTAACGATAATTTTAAAATAAAAAACTGAAATTTATGTTAAGTTTTATCATTTTAAATTTAAATTTGATAAATTTGTAAAATTTGTAACAAATTTGTTGATTTTTTGGCACTTTTCTTGATAATTTTATATAAATTTATACCTTTTTTTGGTAAAATAGTAAGATTTATTTTAGGAATTTATATGAGTAATTTAGAAGTAATAATTTTAGCTGCGGGTTTTGGAACTCGTATGAAATCAAGCAAATCAAAAGTTTTATTTAAACTTTGTGGCAGGGAAATGATTTGTCATATTTTGCAAAAATCGTATGAAATCACGGATAATGTTAGCGTTATTTTATCTCATCAATTTGACGAAATCAAAGAGATAATCTTAAAAAATTTTCCAAAAACTAAAATTTATAAACAAGATATTGAGAAATTTCCTGGCACCGCAGGAGCGTTAAGAGATGTCGAATTTAACGCAAAAAAAACCTTAATCGTATGTGGCGATATGCCATTAATCAAAACGGCTGAACTTTTAAGGCTTTCTAATGGCGAAGCTGACATAAATTTAAGCGTTTTTAGCGCGAAAAATCCGTTTGGTTATGGTCGTGTTATCATAAAAAACGGCGAAATCCAAAAAATCGTCGAACAAAAAGACGCAAACGAGAGCGAAAAAGCTATAAATTCGGTAAATGCGGGTTGTTATTGCTTTAAAACCGAAGTTTTAAAGCAAATTTTACCTATGATTAAAAATGAAAATTCGCAAAAAGAGTTTTATCTAACCGATACGATTGAGATTGCTAAAAATATGGGCTTAAAATGTAACGCCGTAATGGTCGATGAGCAAAATTTTATGGGAATAAACGATAAATTTGCACTTTCTATCGCAGAAAATATCATGCAAGATGAAATCAAAGAAAATTTGATAAAACAAGGTGTCTTAATGCGACTTCCGCATACGATTTATATCGATTGCAATGCCAAATTTATCGGCGAATGCGAGTTGCAAGAAAATGTCAGCATTATCGGAAATTGCGTTATCGAAAATAGCATTATAAAAAGTAGTAGCGTTATCGAAAATAGCATTATAAGAAATTCAGACATAGGCCCTATGGCGCATATTCGCCCTGATTGCGAAATTTGTGGCACTCATATCGGAAATTTTGTAGAACTAAAAAAAGCCAAAGTAAATGATATAAAAGCAGGACATTTAAGCTATTTGGGCGATTGCGAAATCGATAGTGGCACAAATATCGGCTGTGGCACGATTACTTGCAACTATGACGGCAAGAAAAAATATAAAACTATCATTGGTAAAAATGTATTTATCGGTTCAGATACCCAACTCGTCGCGCCTGTAAAAATCGAAGATGATGTTTTAATCGCAGCAGGAACGACGGTAACAAATGATGTGCCAAAGGGAAGTTTGGCGATTTCAAGAACAAAACAAGAAAATAAAAAAGAGTTTTTTTATAAATTTTTTAGGAGTGAATAATGGCAAAAAAGAAGGTTTTACTGGCAGTTTGCGGAAGTATTAGTTTTTATAAATCTTTTGAAATTCTTTCAAGGCTAAAAAAAGAAAATTTCGATGTTTATGTTATGCTTAGCGAAGGAGCTTTGAAATTTGTTAATCACAAAGCTTACGAGGCACTTTGCGATCACCCAGTGCTTTGTTCTCAGACGGAAGATTGGCAAGAGGGCGTAAATCATATAGAATATGCCAAAGTTGATTTGGTGTTAATCGCTCCTGCTAGTGTAAATACTATAAATAAGCTTGCTTGGGGCGTTTGTGATAATGTCTTTATGCAAACCCTAATCGCGACAAAAGCGCAACTCATCATCGCACCTGCCGCAAACACAAAAATGCTTGAAAATCCTATCACAAAAAATTGTATTGAGATTTTAAAAACCAAAACAAATGCGATTTTTATAGATCCTGTTGAAAAAACTTTGGCGTGTGGCGAATTTGGAAAAGGTGCATTGCCTGAGCCAAAGATGATTGTTAGCGAAGTCAAAAAAGCTTTCTATGAAGATAAATTTTATAAAAACAAACTCGTCGTCATTACCGGTGGTCCTACAATCGAAAAAATCGACAATGTGCGCGGTATAACAAATTTTTCAAGCGGAAAGCTAGCAAAAGCCTTGGCCGATGCATTTTATTATTTGGGTGCAGAAGTTATTTTAATTTCTAGTATCGAATACGACGAACTTCCATACAAACTTGTCAAATTTGAAAGCTCGATTGGTTTAAAAAGTGCGTTAGAAAGCACCAAATTTAGAGAAAATTCATATTTGGTTATGGCAGCAGCCGTAAGTGATTATATTCCGAAAGTGCGCTATAAAGAAAAAATGAAAAAAGAAGAAATCGGCGAAATTTGGAATTTAAGGCTTGGTTTAAATGACGATATTATCAGCAGTTTTAGAGCAATGGGAGTTAAAAAAATAGGCTTTAAGCTTGAAACTGACAAAGAAAGCGCATTAAACGGCGCTAAAAAAATGCTAAACGAAAAAGGGCTTGATGCGGTTTGTTTAAATGTCTTAGACGATGTGGTTAAATTTGGCGGCGATGTTACTCGCATAACTTATATAACAAAAACAGGCGAAACCGAAATCAAAACTGCAACTAAAAATGAAGTTGCATTTCAAATTGCAAAACTTACAAAAAGCCTGTAAATGAATGATTTAAATCATCTTGCTATCATAATGGACGGCAACGGGCGTTGGGCGAAAGCTCATGCGCTCGTTCGCACCAAAGGACATGAAAAAGGCGCTTTGGTAGTTGAGCAAATTTGTGAATTTTGCATAAAAGAAAAAATCCCAAATCTCACGCTTTATGCTTTTAGCACCGAAAACTGGAAACGCCCAAAAAGCGAAGTTAATTTTTTGATGAAACTTTTGGCTAAATTTTTGGTTGATAAAAAAGAGAGTTTTTTAAAAAACGGCATAAATTTCAAAGCTGTCGGCGATATAACGAAATTTAGCGATGATTTAAAAGAAAAGATTGAAAATACACAAAATTTTACGCAAAATTGTGCGAATTTAAATCTAAATTTGGCGATAAATTACGGCGCGCGTGATGAAATCGTGCGAACATGCCAAAAAATTTTAGCAAATAATGGCGAAATTTGCGAAAGTGAAATTTCAACGCATTTAGATACTGCTAGAAGTGGCGATGTGGATTTGCTAATCCGCACAGGTGGCGAAAAGCGCATTTCAAACTTCTTGCTTTGGCAGGCAAGTTACGCTGAACTAGCTTTTAGCGATACTTTGTGGCCTGAATTTTCTAACGCAGAATTATCGCAAATTATCAGCGAATTTAAAAACAAAAATCGCAGATTTGGAGGGCTATAATGCCACAAAATGAGAAAAACGCACAAAATTTGCAAGATTTGAAAATTTCTACCACTTCGCAATCTCACGGCATTTCTGACACACACACACACACACACACCGTACCGCAAAGGGTTTTTTATCCTGATTTTTTAAGAGTAATTGCGATTTTTGCGGTTATATTTTTGCATGTAGCTGTCATTAGACAAGGTAAAATGCCATCGCAATCCTACGAATGGCAAATCGTAAATTTTTACAACGGATTAGTTCGCTGGTGTGTGCCGGTTTTTGTCATGGTTAGCGGTATGTTTTTGCTAGATTTTAGGCGATATAGTGAAAGCGTGAGCGAAAATTTTAACCGAATTTTAAAGAAAAATATTTTTAGACTATCCGTTACACTTATCGTTTGGAGTATTTTTTATCTATATTTCGATATGTTTTTAAATAGTAAATTTGATACCAATCCATTTAGATTAACCGATTTTTTATTTAAAAGTACAAGACATCACCTTTGGTTTTTATATATGATAATCGGACTTTATTTTTTGGCTCCGTTTTTGCAAATTTTGGTGCGAAATTTAAGTAAAAAAGATTTTGAACTTTTGCTCATTGTTTTAGCGATTTTTTGTTGCGGTTATGATTTTATCAATGTATTTTTGAAATTTTTTTTAAATAAAACTCTATATTTTCGTTCAAATGTCCCTGAATTCAGTGGTTATTTGATATATTTTTTAGCCGGATTTTACTTTGCAAATTTTGAAATTTCTAAAAGAACTAGAACTATTTTTTACATTTTAGCTATTATCGGACTGATTTTTGCCACCTATGTAAATTCAGAATTTGCCCTGCACCACGAAAAGAAAAAGGATTTTTTCTATGGTTATAAAATTTTAAGCACCATGCTAACTAGCTTCGGCGTTTTTATTTTCTTTAAAAATTTATTTGCAAAATTCCAAAATAACAGCAAATTTACAAAAATCATAACAAAGCTTTCTGCACTAAGTTTTGGAATTTACCTTATTCATGTTGTGATTTTAGACTTTATCGTTAAAAAAATGCAAATTACGACAATAAGCGCAAATCCGATCATAATGGTTCCACTTTTAAGCTTGGCAATTTTTGCGATTTCTGCACTTTTGGCGTTTATACTCTCAAAAATTCCTATTTTACGAAAAGTGGTCTGAAAAATTTAAGCCTAAATTTGCATTAAATTTTCAAATTCAAAACCAAATTTGCCCAAAATTTAGCCAAATCATTGTAAAATAATATTTTGCAAATTTAAGAATTTGCGAATTTACTAAATTTAGGATTTTAAAAATGCAATTAGACACACTTTACGGCGTAGTTTTTTTTATTTTAGGGCTTTGTATCGGCTCATTTAGCAATGTTTTGATTTATCGTTTGCCGCGAAACGAAAGCATAAATTTCCCAGCTTCGCACTGCACAAGTTGCAACACGCCTTTGAAATTTTATCACAATATTCCGCTATTTTCGTGGCTATTTTTACGCGGAAAATGCGCATTTTGCAAGGAAAAAATCAGTTTTCAATATCCGCTTGTCGAGCTTTTGGGCGGTTTGCTTATGTGGATTGCATATTATTTTGAACCAAATTTAATCAAAGCCGCGATTTTAGGGCTTTGTTTTATCGTGCTTTTGGCTCTTTCAGCAATCGACCTTAAATACAAAGCAGTTCCTGATTCGCTACTTTATGTAAGTTTGGTTTTAGCCGTTATTTACTCGCTTTTATTCGAATTTAGCTTTGACGGCATTATCGCGGGTGCGATTTTTGCGTTTGCGTTTTGGCTACTTGGCAAAATCGTTTGGAAAATCAAAGGACAACAAGCCTTAGGCGAAGCAGATATTTACATAGTCGCTGTTATGGGGGCGATTTTAGGGCTTTCGCAAGGCTCACTAGCCATACTAATCGGAGCTTTACTGACAATCCCAGCCTTTGCCGTTGCAAATCAAAAAAATTATGAACTTCCGTTTGTGCCGTTTTTAGCTTTGGGGCTACTCATAACCTATATGTTTGGCGAAAAAATCGTAACATTTTTAAAAGATGTGGGAATTTTGATCTAATGGATAGAATGAGAAAGTATCTGTTTTCTAATTTTGTAAGTTCGTTTGCATCGCTTTTTAGCACACTTTTTATCATAATGTCGATTGTATTTTTCTTGCAAATCGCACGCATTACATCGTTTATCGAGATAAATTTGAGTGAGCTTATAAAACTTTATTTGTTTATGCTTCCTAGAATTCTTATCTTTACCGTGCCGATTGCCTTTTTCGTTGCCCTTACTATGGCACTTTTTCGCCTTTCAAAAGAAAACGAAACTATCGTCATTTTTACTATCGGATACGAAACACGCAAAATCGCATCTTTTTTCTTTTTTATTGCATTTATAACAACTGCTTTTTTGCTTTTTATCTCGCTTGTAATGATGCCGATAGCAGAGAATTTAAAAGAGAATTTTATTGATTATAAAAAAGCAAAAGCAACGCTAAATATAAAATCTAGCGAATTTGGACAAAAATTCGGCGACTGGCTTGTTTTTATCGAAAATGAAGCAAACGAAAACGGTCGCACGATTTACAAAAATTTAGTTATGTATAATCCGGGCAAAAAAAATGAAAACGAGCAGATGATTATCGCTGAAAATGGTGAATTTAAGCATATCAAAGCAAATTTTCTAGTCGAGCTAAGCGACGGCAAAGCATATACGATGAAAGATGATAGCTGGCATATAACGGAGTTTGAAAGCCTGATTATCCGCACTTTGGCAAACTCCCGTGTCCGCGAAGTCGGTGCTTTTGTGGAGTATTGGAAAGATATGAAAAACAGCCAAAAACGCAAAAAAGATTTTAGCATTTATGTGCTAGTTTCGCTATTTCCGATTGCCAGTGTGTTTTTTGCGCTAAGCTTTGGGATTGTAACCTATCGCTACGAAAAAGGCTTTGTTTATGGCGGAATTTTTGGCGTTTTGTTTGTATATTTTGCACTCATTATGATACTAGCTAAGATACCGCAAGTTGCAGTGCCTGTAACATTTTTTATAAGCTTGATTGCTTCATATATCTATTATAAGGTTAAAATTGTCTCTCGTTACTAAAAATTCGCTAAATTTGGGCGAAAATTTGCTAAAAATCACATATTCTTACAATGGCGCAAAATTTTGTGGTTCGCAAAGCCAACCAAATGGGCTAAGCATAGAAAATGCCCTAAAAGACGCACTTGGGCATGTTGGGCTTTTTGGCTCACTAACCACAAGTTCTCGCACCGATAAAGGCGTTCATGCGCTTTCTCAGGTCAGCACCACGCCCTGCCCCAATTTTTGGGATTTACGCCGTTTAAAAGAGCTTATAAATCGCCACGCTAAGCCAAATATTTTTATAAAAAAACTCGAATTCGTTGATGAAAGTTTCCATCCAAGATTTTCTGCAAAAGCTCGTTCGTATCGGTATATACTAAATCACGGCGAATTTAATCCGTTTTTGGCTGATTTTTGCCATTTTTATCCAAATTTAGATATAAATTTGCTAAATTTGGCTTTATCAAATTTTATCGGCGAACACGATTTTAGCGTGTTTATGAAAGCAGGAAGCGAGATAAAATCTCCCGTGCGTGAAATTTACAAAGCCTATGCTTTTAGACATAAAAATCTCACAATCATTAAATTTAAAGCAAACGGCTTTTTGCGCTCTCAGGTTCGCCTAATGGTAGCAAATGCCCTAAAATCGCTTAATTCTGGGCAAAAAATAAATTTCAAAAAAGCTCTCACACGCATACCTGCACCGCCAAACGGGCTGTATTTAGAGCGAATATTTTATTAAAATTCATAAAATTTTGCGTAAAATTTTATGAATTTATCTTAAATTTAGCGTATATTCCACATATCCTGTTTCTTTTGTGATTGTGATTACGGCGCTATCGCCGTTATCATTTGAAATAGTAATAGTGCAATCGCTATGAAAAAGTTTGTCATAGGGTATCGCAGAATTTGTAAGTTGTCCCATAGGACGACCTTTTGCGTCAAACGACACCGTGGTCATTCTAGCACAAGCCCCGCCAAATACTACATTTGTTATGCTATAAGTTTCGCCTATATTAAGCTTTTTATTCATTTTTGCGTGATTAAAACTAAAAGCTTCGTTTGCAAAACCAGAAGTTAGGTATTTATTTGGATTCATAGGATCAACAGCAAGTTCGTTTTCGCTGTTTGGATTTCCTGCATGTTCGGTAACTGCATTGTCCCAAAAGATAGTATATCTCCAAGATTTTGGCTTGTCGCCTACTTTGCCGTTGTGAAACTGAATTCGCCAAGCTTTTCTATGCCAGTTTGGATCATTTGCATTAAATTTATTATCATTCATCGCAAGTTGTTGCGTGTAGCGAATATGAGAAGTGATCTGATCTGCTGCTTCGATTAAGCCGTTTCGCTCTATCTTTGGTATAGCAACGGCTGCAAGTATGCCAACGATTACGATGATAAAGACAAGCTCTATCATCGTAAAGGCTTTGACAAGTTTCATTTATTTAAAAACCAGGTCCAGCGTATAAAATATCACTACCAGCAGTTGCGCCTACATAGCCTGTTTCTGGTTGAACATAGATTGTCGCTGTTTGTCTTGCTTCATTTGTCAAAGTTATGGTGCAAACGGTAGTAAATAATCCGCCGTATAAAGTTCCATGATATGACATAGGGCGACCCTTAACATCAAAAAGTATAGCACGATTCGCTTCGGGCAAATTCGCACAAGCACCACCAAGAGCGATATTTGTAATAGAATAAGTATTTGACAAATTCAATTTTTTATTTTGTTC
>JAFUFY010000062.1 GCA_017469645.1 Campylobacter sp.
AAGGGCGATAAAGTCGCTATCATCGGGCGAAATGGCGTGGGGAAAACTACGCTTTGCCGTATGATAGTGGGCGATATGGGGCAAGATAGTGGCACGATACACACAGGAGCGACCATTGAGAGCGGATACTTCGCACAAGATACAAATAACAAAATTAAGGGCGATTTGAAGCTTTATGAGTATTTGCAAGATAACAAAAACAAGGATTTAGACGAAATCAGAAAATGCCTTGGGCGAATGCTTTTTAGTGGGGCTGAGCAAGAAAAAAGCGTTGGGGCGTTAAGCGGCGGCGAAAAACACCGTGTAATGCTAAGCAAACTAATGCTAACTAAGCCAAATTTTTTAGTCCTTGATGAGCCAAACAACCACCTTGATCTTGAAGCTATTATCGCTCTTGGCGAAGCACTCTATAATTTTGCTGGAAGCGTGATTTGCGTTAGCCATGACAGAGAGCTAATCGACGCTTTTGCGAACCGAATTTTGCACCTTAAAGGAAATGGCGAAGTTGTGGATTTTCGTGGAAGTTATGAAGAATACAGAGCTAGTTTGGGAGAAGAGTGATGATAAAAGTGCGTGTAAATGGGCGTGAGTGCGAGTTAGAAAACGATATGAGCGTGGAAGAATTTTTACGCTTTCAAGGATTTGATTTGCGTTTTATCGCCGTAGAAGCTGACGGCGAGATTTTGAGTAAAACACTTTGGGAAACTACGCAAATTTCAAATTTTAAAGTTTATGAAATTGTTGAATTTGTGGGCGGGGGCTGATCGTGGAAGTTAAAAATTTAAAAAATGAAAGCGAATTTAGGGCTGAAATTTTTACGCGAAATCCAAAAGGAACGGCTGAGATTTTACGAAATGCGAGAGTTTGCATACTAGGAGCAGGTGGGCTTGGCTCAAATGTCGCTATAATGCTAGTTCGAGCTGGAATTGGTGAGCTAAAACTTATTGATTTTGACAAAGTAGAAATTTCAAATTTAAACCGCCAACACTACGCCTTAAAACATTTAGGACGCCCAAAAATAGAAGCTTTAAAAGAGCAAATTTTGGGTATTAACCCTTATGCGAAAGTGCAAATTTGTGGCGAAAAAATTACTAGCGAAAATGTGCGTGAGATTTTACGGGACGAAAAAATCATCTGCGAGTGTTTCGACGGAGCCGAAAATAAGGCGATGATAGCAAATCTCGCAAGTGAATTTAAAGATAAAATTTTTATCTGTGCTTCTGGTATGGCTGGGCTTGGTGCGGCAAATTCTACCCAAACTCGCAAATTTGGGGCAAATTTATATATCTGTGGCGATAGCACAAGCGGTGCAGGGCTTGAAAATGGATTAATTTCGCCAAGAGTAATGTTGTGCGCCGCCCACCAAGCAAATGCTGTGATAAAGATAATTTATGGAAAATAGGCTTTTAAGAAGCAAAAATAGAAATTTGGCTATTAATTATAAGCTGAATTATGATAAAATACGAAATACTTTATTATGATAGTTAGAAGGTGTAAAAGTGGTTGAAAATTCTACAACACGGTATTTACAAGATACGCTAGATGCTCTTTTAAAAGAAAATTTTAAGATTTTAATAGATACATGTTCTATGTTAAAAGAAGATGGCAGATTTGAAAAATTTTGGGAAATGGCAAAGCCAATTCTACAAAAATACAATAGCTATATAATAATTCCAAACAGCGTATGTATGGAATTATTAAAACATCAAGGAAATAAAACAAATTTAGCTTTATCAAAATTAGCAAATAACGCCATTATAATCGTAAATGAAGGTTATAGGGGGGGCTTATAAGAATTCATGGAGAGGAACATGATGGAAATTTTGCTGATTCTGTTTTCATAAGAGTTGTTGCGCAAAATATTTTAACATATAATATACTTATTATCACACAAGATATAAATCTAACCATAGATATTTTAAATTTTAAAAATTTAAGAAGTGTAAATGCTTCTAAAAAATTAAAAGTTTTAAAAATAAGTAAAAAAGGTATTTTGATTAATAATAAAGATGTGATTTTTAATAAAGTTGAAAAAAAATATTGTATAAAAGATAGAAATCAAGAATTTAAAAAATCAAAAGTTATCACAGATATACCCGATACTCCAATAAAAATTTTAACGAAAGTTAAAGAAAAATATACCGTATTTGACAAAGATAAAAACAAAATTAAACTTTTAGATAAAGTAGCAAGTGGCGGAGAAGGATATATTTTTACAACAGATACGCACTTGGTGGCAAAAATTTATAAAAACGAAAAACTTACGCTTCAAAAGTTAAAAAATTAGAATTAATGATAAGCAAAGATATAAAGATTGATGGTGTATGTTTCCCAAAGAAATTTTTATATAGCCAAAATGGCGAATTTATAGGATATTTAATGGAGCAAGCACGAGGAATAGAATTACAAAAGTGTGTATTTTTTCCACAATTATTAAGACAAAAATTTCCACATTGGACTAGATTGGACTTAATAGAACTTTGTCTTACTATATTAGATAGAATTCGACAGCTTCACGCTTGTAATATTATTTTAGGCGATATAAACCCAAATAATATCTTGGTTATTTCGCCGACAGAAGTATATTTTGTAGATACAGATAGCTATCAAGTAGAAGAATTTCCGTGTCCTGTCGGAACTATAAATTATACTGCATCTGAAATCCAAGGCAAACATTATTCTAAATTTTTAAGAACAACTGGTAATGAAAATTTTGCAATTGCAACTTTGCTTTTTATGATAATGCTTCCGGGGAAGCCACCATACTCTCAATGTGATGGTGCAGACCAAGCCACAAATATACGCAATGGAGATTTCTCATATCCACTTGGTGAAAATAAAAACGGTAAAACGCCAGATGGTCCTTGGAGATTTATGTGGAGCCACATGAATTTTAAGGTTAAAGAGAAATTTTATAAAACATTTAAAAAAGGTGAAATGTTTTTCGAAGAAAATAAAAGACCAAGTGTTTTACAATGGATAGAAACTTTTAAATTTTATAAAAAATGGTTAGAAAATAATGTTGGTGGTGATGAAATGAGCTTAGATATTTTTCCTATACGATTTAAAAAAGTTAAAAGTTTAGAATATAAATTTTGCAGAGAATGTGGTGTAGAAAAACCTGTTGATAATATGGTACATTGGGATGATAGTTTGTGTTGGCTTTGTTTTAATAAAAAAAACGATAAAGGTAGGTAAGTGTATGTTTGGGACAAATTCTGAAAAACTTTATGACTTTGACATATCGTTATTAAAAGAAAATGAATTGATTGTTGGGGCTTATTACAGAGCTTTAACTTGTAATGGTGCTGAAATAGTTAAACTAGTGGAAATTGGAAAACCTGCACCAAAGGGAACTTATATAAAATTACAACCTTTGCTTGGCAAAGTATAATAAATTTTTAAGGAGATTGCTATGGGAACAGATTTGGTTCTTTTACGACAAAAAGATTTGGTGAATAATCCGACGCCAAGAGTGCCAATTTGTCTTTGTTTAGATGTAAGTGGCTCAATGAGAGACGAAAAAATAGATGAGCTAAACCGTGGCGTTGAGCTTTTTTATCAAGCCATAAAAGATGATGAAATGGCACAATTTAGTGCTGAAATTTGCATAGTAACATTTGGTGAAAGCGTAAAATGTGAAGCGGATTTTGCAAGCGTATTATTAAACGGCGAACCACCACACTTGCATGCTTATGGTTTGACACCTATGGGTGGCGGTGTAAATTTAGCATTGGATTTGCTTGAACAGCGAAAACAAGAATATAAAGATAAAGGCGTTGATTATTTTCAACCATGGCTTGTTATTATGACTGATGGCTATCCAGAGGGAGAAAGTTATAGTGTTACGGCACAGGCTCAAAGCCGAACTAGCGAATTAGTTAATAAAAACAGACTTACTGTTTTTCCAATAGGCATAGGCGAAGATGCTGATTTGGAAGAATTATCAAAATTCAGTCCTAAGCGAGGTGCATTGCGACTTAGAGGATTAAAATTTAAAGAATTTTTTGAGTGGCTTTCGCAAAGCGTATCTAGAACATCTCAATCAATGCCAGGAGAAAATATAGTTCTTGATGTTGAAGCAATCAGCGGCTGGGGAACACTATAAATGTGGAAAATTTCAAATTTCGAGATACGGGGTCTATCGCATATAAAAAATAATATTCCATGTCAAGATAAAACAGCAACAAAATATAAAAATAGAGTTTTTGTTGCTGCTCTTGCTGATGGTGCAGGAAGTGCAAAAATGTCGCACTTTGGAGCCAATATAGTAACTAAAAAAGTGTGTGAAATTTTAACTGAAAAGTTTGATAGCATTTATGCTGATCAAAATGGTGTTGAAATAAAAAATAATATTTTAAAGTTATTAATATCTGCATTAGAGCAAGAAGCAAATGTAAGAAACTGCGATTTAAAAGAACTAGCTTCTACATTGCTTTGTGTTGCTACGAAAAATGATAAATTTTTATTATTTCACTTAGGAGATGGGCTTATTGTTTATCGTAAAAATAGGGAAATTTTAATTGCTAGTAACCCTGATAATGATGAATTTGCAAATGCAACATATTTTATAACATCTTCAACAGCGTATGCAAAAATGAGAATTATAAAGGGAAAAATTGGAGAAATTAACGCATTTGCTTTGATGAGTGATGGTAGTGCAGAATCGTTTTATTTAAAGAAAAACAAAGAGATAGCAGTATTGGCATTTGAAAAAATTTTTGATACAGCCAAAAAAAGAAGTCAAAATTCTATGTCAAATTTATTGAGAAACAATTTCCAAAATAGTGTTTGCAAAAATACTACCGATGATTGTTCATTTGTCGTAATGGTTAAAAAATAACAAGGTTTAATTATTAATGGTCGATTTAATTTTAAGTTCATTAATGTTTGCTTTTAGTTAAATTGACTCTAAAAAATATCTTTGGAGATACAATGAGTAAAAAAATACCTACCTTAAATGAACTACATGTTTTGATTATGAAACTAATAGAAAAATTTCAAATAACATTAATTGTATTTATTCTAGCATCAATGATTTGCTTTCATTTTTGGCAAGAAATTTTTAACATTTTATTATTTCAAGTAAATAAAATTTTAGATAAAAATTCAAGTGTTTATATTATGGAAATTACAGAAATTTATTTAGTTGCAATCAAAATATCAACATATTTTGGGTTAATTATAGCCCAACCATTCTTTGTCTATAAGCTTTTTTCTATATTGAAGAAAAAATATTCCGCTTCGATATTGCACTATGTTCCATACATAGCATTAATGCATTTTTTCGGTTTTTGTGGATTGGTTTTTTGTTATTATATAGTAATTCCAATAAGTTTAAATTTTTTAATAGATTTTGCACAAGATTTTTCATTATCCATAGATATGGTTAAATTTTTAGGATTTTGCACAAGATTATTTGCGATTTTTAATTTAATTTTTTCACTTCCTATTTTATGTATATTGGCTGTGAAAGAAGAAATTTTAGAATTTGATAGCTTAAAGAAATTTTGGAAATTGGCAATATTAATAATGTTCTTCATAGTTACAACACAATTTTATTATCTGCATCATTATACGCAATTAATAATATTTATTGGCTTGTTAATTAATTGGTGTTTTGCATTAGTATTAGCAAAATTATATGTAAAAAAATAGTCCAAATTTATGAAATGAATTTTAAGCTAAGATTTTAACTATAAAAAATAAGTATATTTATTGTTATGAAATTTTGGGAGCAAAATTTAGAGAAATATTTAAGTATTTTTCTTGCAAAAACGACGAGCGAACAAAGATGAAACTAGTGCGAATTTGGATTTATAATTTAGAAAATTTCTATCAAATTTTTATTTAAATTAATAAGAGAAAAACCTATTAAGTTAAATAGACCATATAATTTTCTAGCCAATAAGCAAGATTTTAAATTTATTCAATTATAATTATGTTATAAAACATAATGAAAGGAAACATAATGTTTATAAACAGAATTTCAGAGCTTCAAATTTTAAATGATGAATATGCTAAAAATGGCACAAGATTTGCCGTGATTTATGGCAGACGCAGGGTCGGCAAAACGGCACTTATAAGCGAATTTATTAAAGATAAAAATGCAGTTTATTTCTACGCAACTACGGCAAATGATAGTGCTGATAGATTTGGAAAATCTTTGGCAAAAACCTTAAATTTACCATTTGCAGATAAGTTAAATTTTGAAAATTTTACTTCCGTTTTTGAGCTTTTAAATGGCGTAGAAATCAAAGATAAACTTATTATTGCGATAGATGAATTTCAAAATTTAGCTATAAATGATAAAAATTTTATAAGTGAATTTCAATTTATTTACGACACTATAATTTCTAAAAAAATATTTTTCTCATTATTTGCGGTTCTGTTATATCTATGTTTTATTCGCTTGTTTTAAACTACAACGCCCCGCTTTATGGTCGTAGAACCATAAATTTACATATAAAATTTCTTAAATTTAGCCATATTTGCGAATTTTTACCGAGCCTTGATAGGCAAATACAGCTTTTTGCTTATTGTTCGTTCGGAAGTATCCCAAAATACCTTGAAAACTACGATGAAAGTAAGGACTTTTGGCAAAATTTAAGTGATAATATTTTAGATAAAAGTTCGTATTTGTATGCCGAGGGTCAATTTTTACTAAATAGCGAAATAAGCAATAGTGCTAGTTATTTTTCGATTTTAGAAACTATTTCAAAAGGAAATACAAAAATAAGCTCTATCGCAGGAAATTTGGGTGTAAATTCTACCTATCTTACACGCTACTTACAAAAATTAATTGAACTTGATTTGGTGCAAAAAGAGCTCCCTGTAACCGAGATAAACCCTTTAAAATCAAAATTTGGTCGCTATAAGATAAGTGATAAATACCTTGCTTTTTGGTTTTATTATGTTTATAAAAATTATTCTTATTTAGAAATCGGCAATAAAGAAGCTGTTTTAGACGAAATTAAGAGCAACTTTAATGATAAATTTGTAAGCTTTGGGTTTGAAGAAGTTGTCAAAGAAATAATAATGGACAATTTTTCGTTAATCGGCTTTAAACCACAAAAAATCGGTAGGTGGTGGGATAATAAAAACGAGATTGATTTAATCGCATTTGATGATAAAAATGTCTGTTTTATAGAGTGTAAATGGCAAAATTCGGTAAAAGAAACAAAAATTTTAAGCGATTTAAAAGAAAAATCGCTAAATTTAATGCACGATAGAAATCTTTTGGGCAAAAAAATTAGCTATAAAATTTTTACAAAAGAGTGGTTTTTGAAGTATTAAATTTGGTTTGAAAATATTGATTTTTTGAAACTTTCTAGAATCTTACAATGAATTCAGATTTAAAATGTATAATTTCACTTAAAATTTAAAAAATCAAAAGGAAAATTCAAATGGATAAATTAGTTTTGGGTGGCAAAGAATTTTCGTCTCGCTTCATAATGGGTTCTGGTAAATTCGACCATGAGATGATAGAAGCCTGTGTCCATAATGCCGGGTGTGAGATCGTAACACTCGCACTTCGCAGGGTAAGCGAGAGCAAAGACAGAAATATTTTAAATTTCATACCAAAAAGCGTTACGCTTTTGCCAAATACAAGTGGCGCCAGAAATGCAGAAGAAGCCGTGCGTATCGCAAAACTCGCCCGTGAGCTAGGCTGTGGGGATTTCGTCAAAATCGAGATTATCACAGATAGCAAATTTTTATTTCCCGATAATTACGAAACCATTAAAGCGACCGAAATTCTAGCAAATGACGGATTTATCGTGCTTCCGTATATGCATGCTGATTTAAATGTGGCCCGTAGCCTAAAAAACGCAGGAGCAGCCGCTGTCATGCCACTTGGGGCACCCATTGGCTCAAATCGTGGGCTTATGATGAGAGATATGATTGAAATTTTAGTCGGCGAAGTGGATTTGCCGATCATTGTCGATGCAGGTATCGGTCGTCCGTCTCAGGCGTGTGAAGCTATGGAAATGGGCTGTGCGGCGGTCATGGTAAATACCGCAATCGCCACTTCTAGCGATTTAGTCCAAATGGCAAAAGCCTTTGCAAATGCGATAAATGCAGGGCGAGACGCCTATAATGCCAAATTTGGCGCCGTGCGAAATACTGCTGCGGCAAGTTCGCCACTTACAGGCTTTTTAAGGGACTAAAATGGAAAAACCAGATCACATGAAATACCTAGCACACATGCAAGAAATCGATGATGGCTTAATGCAAAAAGTGCTAAATTTAAGGCAAAATTACGACCCAAACGCTTATAATGAAGCCGATGTTTTAAGGGCGATAGAGAAAAAAAATAGAAATTTAGACGATTTTGGCGCACTTTTAAGCGTAGTCGGGGCTAAATTTTTAGAAGAGTTAGCAAGGGCGAGTATGAGTGAAACTAGGGCGAAATTTGGCAATAATATCTCGCTTTTTACGCCGATTTACATTTCAAATTATTGCGATAATAACTGCGTGTATTGCGGATTTAGCAAAAAAAATCAGATTAAAAGAGCCAAGCTTAGCGATGATGAGCTAATAGCCGAATACGAAGCGATAAAAAAGAGCGGACTTGAAGAGCTTTTGGTGCTAACAGGCGAGAGCAGGGTTGATAGCGATGTGAGCTATATCGCTCATGCGTGTGAAATCGCCAAAAAATATTTCAAGGTCGTAGGCGTGGAAATTTATCCGTTAAATGTGAGTGAATACGCTACCCTGCATAACTCGGGCGTGGATTTTGTAACCGTTTTCCAAGAGACATACAACACAGAAAAATACGCAAAACTGCATTTAGAAGGCAATAAGCGAATTTTCCCGTATCGCTTCAACGCACAAGAAAGGGCGATAATGGGCGGTATGCGCGGAGTTGGCTTTGCGGCACTTTTAGGTCTTGATGATTTTCGCAAGGACGCCTTTGCTACGGGTGCGCATGCGTATTTGTTGCAACAAAAATACCCACACGCCGAGATCGCCTTTTCAGTGCCAAGACTTCGACCGATAATAAATAATAATAAAATCAACCCGCGAGATGTCCATGAAAAGGAGCTTTTGCAGGTGATTACAGCATATCGCCTACTAATCCCTAGTGCGAATATTACGATTTCGACGCGCGAAAGGGCTGGTTTTAGAGATGAAGCGATTAAAATCGCCACAAATAAAATTTCAGCAGGAGTTAGCGTCGGTATCGGCGGACACAGCCAAAAAAAGGGCGACGAGCAGTTTGAGATAGATGACGCCAGGAGCGTGGCTGAGGTTTGTGCTGCGATTAGGAGTGCGGGGTTAGCGCCACTGATGAGCGAGTATATTTATCTGTAAATTTGCGAAATTTGGAGCGAAAAAGTGAAAATCACGGCGATTTCAAATTTAGAGCTTTGTGGTAGCAAAGAGGCGTTGAAAGAGAAAATTTCACGCCTTTGCGAAGCTGGGATTAGCGAAATAATCTTGCGTGAGAAAAATTTGAGCGTGAGCGAATACTGCGCACTTTTTTGCGAAGTTTTGCAAATTTGCGAACGCTTTGGCGTTCGCCTTTTTTTGCATAATTTTTTGGATTTAGCCTTTGAATTAAAATATAAATTTGTTTGGCTTCCGTATGTAGTTTTGCAAAATTTTAAGCAAAATTTCACGCAAAATTCCAACCAAAATTTGAAAGAATTTGAAAAAATCGTGGTTTCGGCTCACAGCACGAGTGAAGCTAGGTTTGCCCTAAATTTGGGTGCAAATGCACTTTGTTTAAGCCATATTTTTCCGACAGATTGCAAAGCAAATTTAGAGCCAAAGGGGCTAGATTTAATTCGCAATGTGCGTGAGTTTTGGGGTGGCGAAATTTACGCCCTTGGCGGGATAAATTCTAGCAATTTCCACTTTGTGATTGAAAGCGGAGCCGATAATATCGCCATAATGAGCTCTGCCATGACATGCGAAAACGAAAAAGAATTTTTACAAAAATTTAAATCAATATCTCAAATTTACTAAAAACTTCAACTAAATTTTCAAACTATTTCA
>JAFUFY010000063.1 GCA_017469645.1 Campylobacter sp.
GTTTCATTTCGCCTTTGATTGCTTTTACCATTGACGGAGTAAATTTGATCCATTTTGCTGTTGAAACTACCAAATTTGTAGAATTTTCATCAATCATTTTAAAGCAAGTCGCCGTGTGCGGGTCTATTAAAACGCCTTTATCACTAGCATTTTTTATAAATTTAGCACACTCGCTATCATCGCAAAAATTAGCTTCAAATTCGCTTTGTAAGGCTTTTAACTCATCATCACTAAGCTTATAAAATTTATTTTCATTTAGACTAGTCATTAGCTCTTTTGTGCGAATGTCGCCAAATTTATCAAAAAGCAATCGTTCTACATTTGAACTAATCAAAATATCCATTGCAGGGCTAATTGTATTTATTAGCGTTTTATTTCGCAAATCATAAATTCCTTTTGTAAAAAGCTCGGTTAAAATGTTATTTGAATTTGAAGCGATTTTGATTTTAGCGATATTAGCGCCCATTTTTTTAGCATAATACGCCCCCAAAGCATTTCCAAAATTTCCGCTAGGCACGATGACGGCGAATTTTTTAATGCCCATTTTGGCAAAATAGACATTTGCGTAGATATAATAGATTATTTGAAATAAAATTCGCCCAAAATTCACCGAATTTGCTGCACTCAGACTTAAATCATTTTTGGCTAGCTCATCTTTAAATTCATCACTTGCCAAAAGCGTTTTTAAGGCTTTTTGAGCATCGTCAAAGTTTCCTTTTATACCGATAGTTTTAAGATTTAAAGCTTGCACATTTACCATTTGTCGGCGTTGAATTTCGCTTGTGCCGCCACTTGGATAAAGGCAGACAACCTTGATATTATCAGCATTTGCAAAGGTTTCAAGGGTGGCTGGACCCGTATCTCCGCTTGTAGCGCACATTATTAGATAATTTTTATTTTGTTTTTTTGCTAATGCGCTTAAAATTTCACCAAAAGGTTGAAGTGCCATATCTTTAAAAGCCAAAGTCGGTCCGTGATAAAGCTCTAAAATGTATGAGTTTTGCCCGAATTTGCTAATGGGAGCCGGGCAGGTCGTATCAAATCGCTCATATCGTTTCAAGGCATTTGTAAAAATTTCATCTTCAATATCAAATTCAAAGCTTTTTATAACTTTTAGTGCAATCTCTTTATAACTCAAATTCTCGCACTCGCTCCAAAATTTTTCATCAAAATTTGGCAACTTTTCAGGGCAAAAAAGTCCGCCAAAATTCGCACTCGGATTTAGCAAAGCATAGCTTAGATCTACTTTTTGATTTTTATCTCTTGTTGAAATTAGTTGCATATTTTTCCTTTAAAATTTCTCTTTTATTAGACTGCCGATACCGTCATCGGTGAAAAGTTCAAGCAGCAAGGAGTGTGGAATTTTGCCGTTTATGATATGCACCGAACCCGCACCTGCTTTAACACACTCTAAACAAGCATCCATTTTTGGGATCATTCCGCCGCTAATGGTGCCGTCTTTTTTAAATTTGTTTATCAGTTTTTCATCTAGTTTGCTGATTAGTTTTCCTTCTTTATCCAAAACACCGTCAATGTCGCTTAAAAATATCACTTTGTCTGCTTTTAAGGCACTTGCGACTTTACTAGCGCAAAGATCGGCATTTATGTTATAACTTACGCCGTTTTCATCTGTGGCAAGTGGAGCGATAACCGGCAAATAGCCTTTTTCAAGCAAATCATTTATGAAATTTGTATTAACTTCATCTATCACGCCGACAAAGCCGTATTTTTTCTCATCTAAAAATTTAGCCCTTAATAAATCGCCGTCTTTTCCACTAATGCCTATTGACGGGGCTCCATTTTGATTTAAAAGTGCTGTGATTTCTTTATTTACTAAACCACTTAAAACCATTTCGGTTACTTCAACGCACTCTTTGCTTGTAACTCTAAGTCCGTCTTTAAATTCGCTTGCAATGCCGATTTTATCAAGTGTTTCGTTGATTTTTTTGCCGCCGCCATGCACGACGATAATCTTAATGCCAACCATGTGCAAAAGCACAATATCTCGTGCGAAATTTGCTTTTAAATTTTCATCTATTTGGGCTGCGCCACCGTATTTGATGACAAAAATTTTATCTCTAAATTTGCGTATATATGGCAAAGCTGAGATGATAATCTCTGCTGTTCTACTTTTTCTTATCATTTTTTTCCTTTTTTAAACAAAAGAATTATTCTATCAAATTTTGCTTTATATAGCTTTTAATTTTGTCTTTAAAATTCTCACTTAGAGTTAAATTTAGCCTTATTATCGAAGTTGGCAAATCAAAATTTTTTATTTTTGCGTAGTCTTTTTCGGTGATTAAAAGGCTCGTGGCGTTGTGAATTTTTAGCAAATTTTCAAGTTCATCTTTTTTAAAATCATAGTGATCTGGGTAAAAAATTTGAGCTTTTGTATGAGCGAAAAACTCTTTTAAACGCCATGGCTTAGCGATGGCTGAAACCAAAATCATATTTTTTGTAGGATTTAAAATTTGCGAATTTGCAAAAATATCGCCTGTTTGTGGGATAAAATTTGCAAATTTAGCAAAAAACAGCGGATAACGATATGCCGAGCTTGGAATAGTAAAAGGAAGTCTCGGTAAAGGGCGTGGCAAAAGTAAAATATCAAATTTCAAAATATCAAATTTGCCAAAGCCGTCATCAAGCAAAATCAAATTTGCCCCCATTTGCTTAGCTTTTTCAATGGCGATTTTGCGATCTTCGCTAACTATGATATTTGCGTTATTAAGAGCCAAAGCATATTCCATTGCCTCATCACCGCTTTGCGTCGTATCGCATAGAATTTCGCCGTTATCGCAAACCAAAATCATACCTTTGCTTTTTCGTGCGTATCCACGCAAAATAATAAAAATTTTGTATTCGCTAGAAAATTCGTTAAAAATCGCCTTACATAGTGGCGTTTTACCGCTTCCCCCAAGTGTGAGATTTCCTACACTTATAATAGGAATTTTAAAATCCTGCGGTTTGGCAAAAAGTTTTTTTAGGCAAACCATTAAGCTATAAAGTGCCGAAAATGGAAGCAAAAAGATTGCCAAAACCATGCCAAATAAGCTTGGCTTCCAAAGAAATTTCTCAATGCTAAGAGCGATTTTATTAAACACGATTGACTGCTATTTCTTTTACTTTTTTGCAAATATAATAGACTTCATCATCGCTTAAAGCTGCATATATCGGAAGCGATAGAATTTGCTGATAAACTTTGAGTGCATTTGGAAAATCATTTACCTTATATCCATATTTTTTCTTATAATAACTAAGCAAGTGAATTGGTATATGATGAAGCGATACATTTATGCCGTTTTTTATCATTTCTCTGGCAAAATCGTCGCGGTTTTTATCAACTTTTATAATATATTGCGAATAAATATGCTCGTCATTTCCGACAGGAAGCGTGATGTGTGGGGTATCGCAAAGTTCGTTTTGGTAAATTTGGGCTATTTCTTTGCGTCGAGCTATAAATTTAGCCGTTTTTTTAAGCTGAGATTTTGCGTAAGCTGCGTTTATGGCGTTTAAGTCGTATTTCAAACCTACATCTTCTATGTCATAAACATAGGTTATATTGCCGCTTTTATCAAAGCCTTCTGAAATAATGCCGTTATCTCGCAAAAGCACAGCTCTTTTGGCGATTTCTTCGTCGTTTGTAGTGAAAAATCCAGCCGAGCTTACGGCATTTTTGACCTGCGGATTTATCTGAAAACATGAAATCGCAGATTCTTTAATCGAGCCTAGTTTTTTACCATTATATGTCGCTCCCATCGCCCTACTTGCGTCATCGATTATCGCAACGCCGTATTTTTTGGCGATGTCATAAATGGCGTCCATATCGGCACTCTTACCTGCGATATGCGTAATAAAGGCGCATTTTAGGTGTTTATGCTCTCCGCTTTTTAAAATTTTTTCGAATTCATCGACATTTATATTAAAATCATCAGTATTTATATCGCAAAATACGGGCGTTGCACTTAATGCACAAATCGCACCGGCAATGTGCGGAAAGGAATTTACCGAACAAATTACTTTATTTGCTTTTTTAACCCCTAATGCACAAAGTGCCAAATAAATCGCCGCAGCGCCGTTGTTTGTAGAAACTGCGCATTTTGTTCCAAAATATTTTTTTATATCAGTTTCGAAAGAATTTACAAATTTGCCTTCGTTGTCGCTTAGCGCTTCTAAAAGCAACTCTTCTTCTTTTTTATCCGTCCATGCTTTAAAAAACGAAATTTCACGCATTATTCGTCCTTAAATTTTTTCTTATTTTTGCTATTTTTGGTTGAATTAGTTTAAATTTATTTGTTTTTATTCGAGTGGTTACAAAATTTACCAAGTTTTCGCCAAATTCGGCTTTTAAGTCCTTTAAATTCGCATTTTTATCATAAATTTTTGCTAAAACTTTATCTAAATTTTTATATGAATACCCCAAATCTTTTTCATCGCTCTGCCCTTCCCAAAGGTCGGCACTTGGGGCTTTTTTGATGATTTTATTATCGATTTTTAAAAATTTGGCAAATTCAAAAATTTCACTTTTAAAAATTTCGCCGATAGGGTTAAAAGCACACGCCATATCGCCGTAAATCGTGCCATAACCTAGCAATCGCTCACTTAGATTACTTGTTCCTACGACCACGCCGTGGTTTTTCGCACTATAATCAAAAAGTAAATTCATGCGAATTCGTGCCGTAAAATTGCCAATTTCAAGTTTGGTTGAGTTTGGCTGAATTTTTAAAAATTCATCGATAAATGGCTGAATTTGAATAATTTCAAATGGAATTTTAAATTTATCGCAATGTGAAATCGCATCATCTAAATTTTTTGAATTTGAATATTTGGTTAGCATTATAACCCCAAGCGTTTTTGCATTTTTAATTTTACTGCAAAGTGCGCTAACAACGGCACTATCAAGTCCGCCACTAATGCCGACGATAAAGTTTTTTTGTTTTGTTTTTTTTAGGGAACTTTCTAAAAAAACGAGTAATTCTTTTTCCAAATTTGCAAAATTCATACTTTTTCTTCTCAAAAAATTTATGAATTCTAACTCTTTTTTGATAAAATACTCATAAATTTAAAGGAAAAATTTATGGAAATTTTAAGCAAACCTTGCGGCGATTTTATGACAAATTGCTACATTTTAAAAGGAAAAAGCGGAGAAATCGTAATCGATCCCGGTCAGGGTAGTTTTGGGTGGATAAAACAAAACACTAAAAAAATTTTAGCCGTTTTAAATACGCACGGGCATTTTGATCACACTTTCGATGATGAAAATTTGCAAATTTTAGGGCATAAAATTTATATCCACGAAAAAGATGCATTTTTTTTAGAAAAAGACCCTTTTGGATATCTTGCAAACACTATTAAAACCGATATTTTAATAAAAAATGATAGCGAATTTAGCTTTGGCGAAAATGATGAATTTAAGGTTAAATTCTTGCATTTTCCCGGACACACGCCCGGAAGCACTATGATAAAAATCAACGGCATTATTTTTAGCGGAGATGTGCTATTTAAGGGAAGTATCGGTAGATATGATTTTCCGTATTCAAACGCAGATGATATGAAAAATTCGCTTTTAAAAATTTTGCAAATCAAAGAAAATTTTGAAATTTATCCCGGACACGGACAAAAATCAAATTTAAACGATGAGAAAAAAACGATTGAATATTTTTTGAGATATTTTGATTAAAAAAAATCCGTGCCAAAAAATTTGACACGGATTTATATATTTTAAATTCGCCAAAAATTTAGCAAATTCGACAATTTTATTCTTCTTCGTGCTCTATTCTTTCATAAGCTTTGCAAGCTTTTTCATAACCACCGTCGCATGCCATTTTAAACGATACTAACGCTCTTGTGTGGTTGTGTTCTGAACCTTGACCGACAGAGTGAAAAACTCCGTCTATATAGCATGCTCTTGGGTGCTTTGCTATATTGCATGTTTTATCATAGTATTCGTGGGCTTTCCAGTGATCTTTTTCAAGTCCGTCAGTGCCTTTGTAGTATCTTTGACCTAAATCAACACACGCATCGTAGTTTCCGCCGTCGCAAGCCGCTTGTAGCTCTTCGTTTGTCTCTGCAAAAACTCCACTCAAACTTGCTGCACAAAATGCTGCAATCAAAAACATTTTTTTCATCTTCAATCCTTTCGCATTTTTTGGATTTAACTTTTTAAATGCGAGTGCATTATACTCTGAATTTTTAAATATATATTTACTTTTTTAATTTATTGATAATTTCTATATGATATATCGTAAAAGTATAATTTAAATTTGCGTCCAAATTTACGGACGCAAATTTGCTTTTGATTACTCGTCTTCGTGCAAAACCCTATCATACATTTTGCATGCTTTTTCGTGATTTCCGTCACAAGCTTTTTTTAGCCAAAGCAAGGCTTTATCATGATTATGTTCTGCGCCCTGACCGATAGCATAAAATGCTCCTGCTCTATAACAACCATTTATATTGTGTCCTGTTTCGCACGCTTTTTCATAAAGTTGGTGTGCTTTTTCGTGGTTTTTTTCTACGCCGTCGCCCTTGTAGTATTTTATGCCAAGTTCGATACATTTGTCCCAATCTCCGCCGTCACATGCCTTTTGCAACTCTTCGCTAGCAAACAAACTTGCAGCCCCTAACAACGCTAAGAAAACTAATTTTTTCATAACCTTGCTCCTTCTAAACAAAAAATTTCTCTTTACAAAGGCGCAATTATACTCCAAATTTTTAATTTTGGAGCAAATTTTTTATAAATTTTTTGTTTTTTCACATAGTTTTTTTATAAAAATTATAAGATATTCTAAATTTGCCCTGTTTTAGGCATAAATTTATAAATTTAAATGAATTTTTTTTGAATTTTTTACTAAATTTAAACCGAAATTCTCACATAAACCCTTTTTGGTGCGGGGTAGTTTTCGATTGTCAAATTTGGATTATTTGGATTTAGAAAATTTTCTAAACTTTGCCCTAAAATCCAATCCGTTTTGCGTTGTTCGTTTAAATCGGTTTGTTTAGTTTCTAGCACTTCAAAACTGCTAAATTTGGCTCTTTCGCACCAGTTTTGTAAAGCGTTTATGGTAGGCACGAAATAGATATTTGGAATTTTTGAGTAGGTATTTTTTGGCGTAAGCGCAAATTCGCCGTCCCCATCGATATACATAGTATCTAAAAAAACTTCACCACCCTTATTTAGGCTCCCTTTTAAATCTTTTAGCATTTTTATCGGATCGCTTCTATGGTAAATCACGCCTAGACAAAAAATCGTGTCAAATTTATGCTCGTAATTACTCAAATCTTCCACACCTTTTAACTCATAAACAATGCCCGTTTTAGCGAATTTATTTAGGAATTTAAACTGCAAAAATGTCCGCACACTCGGATCAAATCCTACTAGCTTTTTGGGTGAGAGTTCTAGCATACGAAACATATAATACCCGTTATTGCACCCGACATCGCAAATAACCTTATCACGCAAATTTAGATATGGTTTTAGTAGATTAAATTTAATCTGGCTTTGCCACTCGCTGTCGATAAATGTCTCAAAAATTTCAAATGGACCCTTTCGCCAAGGGCGTAAATCTCATGCTACATCATAAATTTGATTTTTAAATTCAGTGTCTGCGTTTTGATTAA
>JAFUFY010000064.1 GCA_017469645.1 Campylobacter sp.
AAAAAATGATTTTTTTAATTTTAAGTGTTACAAAAAGTAACACTTTTTGGAATTTAACAAATTTGCCAAATTTGGTTAAGCTATATTTAAATTTCAGATAAAATAGAAAGCTGATTTTTCATTATAGTCCTAAATTTGGTAATTTTAAAAATTCTTAAACAATATTAAGTTTTTAAAATTTAAAAAAATAAACATTTTTTTTATAAATTCTGCTATTTTTCTTAAATTAATTTTAATGCCATTTTTAAAGAGAATTCTTAAATAATTTAACGATAAAATTTTCTATTTAAAAACGGCAAATTTAAAGACCTTTCTCTTTAAATTTGCCGTGATTTTTTACTATTTTTTGCGATAAAGCTACTAATTTTGTTTAGTATAAAATTTACAAAATTCCAGCTTCTTTTTTAAGCCTGTTTGCATACATTTGCCTTAAAATCGGCACGAATTTTCCTACTTTTCCGCCGCCGATTGGCTTACCGTCAGCCTTTATGACAGGAAGTAGCATTAAAGTCGCTGCACTGATAAAAGCTTCATCAGCATCATAAACCTCTTCCATGCTAAATTTTCGCTCGACCACTTTTAGCCCCGCTTCGCCAGCAAAACCTAAAATAACCTTTCTGCGAATTCCGGGTAAAATTTCATTTGAAAGCGGTTTTGTGATAAGTTCGCCGTTTTTGATGATAAAAGCAGATGAACTACTGCACTCCGTTACAAAGCCGTCTTCGACCAAAAAGCACTCATCAGCTCCCATTTTGTGCGCTTCGTGTTTGCTTATGCACTGCGCTAAAAGCGAAACTGATTTTATATCGCGTCTTTTCCAGCGAATTTCAGGCAAACTTACGATTTCGATACCCTTTGTCGCGTCAGGGTTATTAAAAATCTCTTTTGGATATGCAAAAACAAAGCAAGTCTCTTCCAAACCAACAGGAAAATCAAAATCTCTCATAGCAACGCCACGCGTAACTTGTGTGTAAATTCCGCCCTCAACGATACCGTTTCGTTTGATGACTTCGTAAAAAACTTCTTCGTATTTTTCTTTACTCATCGGAAGTTTTAGCTCTATTGCAGCCAAGCTTCGCTCAAATCTCTCCCAAAAATCGGCCCTATCGACAAGTTTGCCATTTACCACAGGAACGACTTCGTAAATTCCGTCGCCAAATATAAAACCACGATCAAACGGGCTTATACTCGCTTCTTTTGCGTCGCAAAATTTGCCGTTTATATAAACTATTCCGCTTAAATTCGAACTCATTTTTAATCCTTTTTAATAAATTTTTGCGTAATTTTAACTCAATATTGATTAAATTGATTTAAATCGGCAAATTCGGACGATTTTTAGCCATAAATTTAAACAAAATTTTGTATAATACGCAAAAAATTCAAGGAAATTTTATGTGTAAAAACCTAAAAAAACTAGTTTTGCAAAAAATGTTTCATGTCTCAAAAAAGCCTGTGTTATTTCGCGATTTGCTTGAAGCAAATGCCGAATTTAACGAAGGTATGCTAGTAGATCCTGCAAAGCTAAATTTCAAATTTAATTATGGAAAATCTTATATTTTATTTGGAATTTTTGCTTTTATAGTTTTGGTGCCGGTAATAGGTCTAACTCACGCATTTTTTGCCAAAATCGATGTGCATTTATCACTAATAGCCGTTATGGTGGCAACGGCGACAGTTTTTATATGTTTTGATTGCTTTAAGGCGTGGGCGAGAAAAGAGCTAACGCACGAGCTTATCAAAAAAGCGTGGGAAAACCACTTTTTGTATTTTCCTTATGAGAAATACTCCCAAATAGTCGAGCAAATTTACGACGAAGCCGTCAAAAACGAAATTCCAAAGCGAGATTTAGAAAAATATGTTTTGGATAAATTAGTGCAAAAGTAAGTAAATTTTTTAAGTTTTGCCAAATTTTGTCAAATTTATGCATTATAAATGTTGCAAATTTAGCGAATTTACGCCAAATTTGCAAAAAATTAATCTATATTTTCTCTGCAAAAAGGTGCGAAAAATTCTGCTCTTTCTACAAAACCGAAATTTGATAAAAATTTGATATTTTCATCGCCGTTTTTTGTAGGCACGGCTGTAAAAGTCATAATTTTATCGCCAAAATAGCGATTATAAGCTCTCATCAAAGCTCGTCCTATACCTTGTCTTTGGTAATCCTTATGAACTTCAACGCTATGAAGATAGCCAGTAAATGCCCTGTCTCTATCGCAAAATGCCGTTAAAATGCCAACTGCTTTCTCACCAATTTTTGCCACTGCGTAATAATCCACATTTCTAAGTTCGTCTAAAAGTGCGATATTTTGCGATTTTGAACCAATTGTTGCACGAATTTCTTTTATATCATTTAGATTAAAATTTGCACAATTTTCCAAAATTTCTAAATTTGCAATTTTGCTTTCTTTATTTTCGCTTGTTTTATCATATTTGTAATCTTTAAATTTGGCACAAATTTTCTTCTCTTTTTCTTGCTTAAATCCACAAAAATTTAGGAATTTCTCTGCCTCAATTTTGCCATTTTTAACAGGAGCTATCGTAAAAACTTTTGTGTGAGAAAATTTGCTATCAAAAGCTTTCATTAGCGCTTTTGCTACACCTTTTCTTTGAAAATCTTTATGAACAATAATAGAATATAGAAAACTTTTATCAAAATTATCTCTATCACACATAGCTTGTAACGAGCCTATAACTTTGCCGTCAAGTTTCGCAATAGCCGTATAATCATAGCTTCTATCGACATCCCAATGCGACCACGCCCAATCTCGCCCTTGCCTTTGTTTATAAAGTTCATCGCTCATCCAGCCGATACTAAGCATAATCTCGTCCGTATCATTAGCATCGTAATCTGTCGAATTTTCTAAAATTTCTAAATTTATACTCAAAGAAAGTGAATTTTTTTATATTTAGTGGTCTTTCTTCTATGAACCATTACTTTGTCATGATATGCATTGAATTGATCGATCCATCATTAAAGTAGTAAAGTGCACTGCTTACCTTAGTATTACCAATCATCTTCCCCAAGACCTTGTCCTTGAATTTACAATAAAATGGAAAGAAGTTAGCATGACAATTTTGGTCGAGAGTTACTTTACTGACTAATAGTAA
>JAFUFY010000065.1 GCA_017469645.1 Campylobacter sp.
AAAAGTGATGAAATTTTCTACGGCAAGGCAGAAGGTGTGGGAAACTCAGTCATCTATGTAGGCTCAAAAACAGGCAGGGACGGGCTTGGCGGAGCTGTTATGGCAAGTGATAGCTTTAACGATGAGAACAAATCTCTTCGCCCAACCGTGCAAGTTGGCGATCCGTTTGCCGAAAAGCTTTTAATGGAAGCTTGTTTGGAGCTTTTTAAGACTGATTTTGTCGTTGGAATTCAAGACATGGGAGCAGCAGGGCTAACTTCGAGTAGCTTTGAAATGGCAGGACGAAGCGGAAGCGGTATGAAAATGCACCTTGATCGTGTCCCTATGCGTGAAAGTGGCATGACGCCATACGAACTAATGCTAAGCGAAAGCCAAGAGCGAATGCTAATTTGCGCGAAAAAAGGTTGCGAAGATAAGATAAAAGAGATTTTTGCGAAGTGGGATTTAGACGCAGAAGTCATCGGCGAAGTAACAAATACCGGTAAAATGGAGCTTTACTGGCATGGTGAGCTAGCTGGCGTTATCCCAATCGAGCCTTTAAGCGAAGCAGCACCTGTTTTAGACCGCCCTACAAAAAGACCAGCATATTTGGACGAGATAGCAAATTTTAGCCTTTGTGGTTGCGAGTGTAATACCGATAATAACGAAGCTTTCGATAAAATGTTTAGCGAACCTGAAATTCTAAATAAAAATCTAATCTACGATCAATACGACGCAAATATCGGCACAAACACGATAAAACAACCGGGAACTTTGGGTGCTTTTGTAATGCGAGTGAAAGAAAATGGCGTGAATTTGGCAATGGGTATGGATTGTAATACTCGTATGAATTTTGTTAATCCAAAAGTCGGCGGAGCATTAGCTGTCGCCGTTAGCGGTCGCAAGGTCGCTCTTAGCGGTGCTACGCCGTTAGCAATTACAGATTGTCTAAACTATGGAAATCCACAAAATCCGGAAGTTATGTGGCAATTTGCGCAAGGTTGCGAAGGAATTAAAGAGGCGTGTAAAGAGCTAAATACGCCTGTTGTAAGCGGAAATGTGAGCCTTTATAACGAAACAGAGGGCGTTAGTATCCAGCCGACCCCTGCGATCGTAACCGTTGGTGTAAATAAAAATGCAAATTTGCCTAGCCATTTTGTGAGCGAAAATGTCGCTGTTTATCTAGTCGGCGAAACAAAGGGCGTGTTTGCTGGATCTTTGTATATGAAAACGATTTTAAATAAAATCGGCGGGGTTTTGCCGAATTTAGACTATAAAAAAGAGTTAAATTTATGGAATTTAGCAATCAAAGGCAACGAGCAAGGCATTTTTAAATTTGCAAACTCAGTCGGTGTCGGCGGTGTGGCAATAACGCTAGCTAAAATGGCGTGTGTAGGCAAAATGGGTGGAGAGTTTAAAATGCCGTGCGATGATAAGCGAGATATTTTTGATGAGAGTTTTTCAAGGGCGATTTTTGGCGTGAGCGATGAAGCGAAATTTGAAAATTTAGCTAAAAGTTTGGGTCTAAGTTTTGTTAAATTAGGTCGCACAGGCGAAAAAAAATTCGTTATAAACGATGTTTGCAAAGATTTAAGCAAAATGCGAGAAATTTATTACAATAAATTTAGCGAGATTATTAGAAGCGAAGATTAAAAATGTCGTTTTGGACTATCGTTTTTTTAATTATTTTATATATCATAGCGTCCAAAGACGGGGTGTTTGGCGGCAAAAGTAGGGCAAATTCGCTCTCATTTGAAGAAGCCAAATACCTAACTGCGCTTTTGGCAAAAGTGGCTAAAAGCGACGGGCGAGTAAATGAGATAGAAGCCGAGCTAATCAGCCAAAGCTTAGATGATTTGACATATAAATTAGGCGGAAATAGCGCAGTCCGAAATGAGTTAAAACAAATTTACAATATCGAAAAAGAGAATTTAAACAATGTTTTTAGCGTAGCGTTTGAATACAAGCAAAGGTTCAAATTTGACCAAAATAGGGCGTTTGGATTAATCTATTATTTTTTAAATTTAGCCTATATCGATGGCGAATTTAGCCAATCTGAAAAAAATACCATAAGCCAAATTTGTGACGGATTTGAAATCAGCGAGAGCCTAAAACAGCAAATTTTTGCCAAATTTCAAAGCGATTTTGAGCAGGCTCGTGCTTGGAAAAATAGATATTCTCGCCAAAGTCAAAGCGGTTATGGGCGAAACTACGGCAGCCGTGGCGGTTATGGCGGAAACTACAATCAAAGTGGTTACCAAAGAAATTCTAGCTCGTATAAAAAAGAGCCGGAATTCGACCCTTACGGAGTGCTTGGCATTTCAAAAAATGCGTCGTTTGATGAGATAAAGAAAAAATATCGTGAGCTAGTGAAAAAATATCACCCAGATATTTTAATGGGCAAGGGCGCAGATGATGAAATCGTGCAAGAAGGCACAAAAAAATTACAAGAAATCAACAAAGCGTATGAAATTTTAAAAGAAAAATTTGGACAGTAAAAAATGATAGATATATTAGCAGAAGTTCTTGTTTATGGTATATTTTTAGCTATTATTTTATTTTTGCTGAGTATAATTATCAATTTATCTATGTCTATAATAAATTTTTTAAAAAACTTAAAAGGAGTTAGAGTGCTTTTTTCTAAAAATAATAAAAATGAAAATTCACAAAATTTAAAAAACACCATAAAAACGCCAAAACAACCACCTATGCTTTTTTTACAAACGCAAGAGATTATTGCTGAGATTGAAAAATTTTTAGATGCTCCGCTTATAACTTATTATAATTCAAATTCAGGCTCGGTTTGCGAAAACGACGCCATTGGCTTTTATCGTCAGCTAAAAGGTCGCAAATTTGAAAAACTATATCTTTATATCAAAAGCGACGGCGGAAGTGGCATAGCGGCACTTAAAATAATATCTATCTTGCGAAATCACTGCGATGAGCTAGTTGCTTTGGTGCCGTCAAACTGCGCTTCTGCTGCTACTATGATGTCGCTTGGTGCAAATAAAATCATAATGAGTTCGCTTGGATACCTTACTTCTGTGGATACTTCGCTTCGCCACGAACTATCGCCTCGCACAAATACAAACGACCTAGTCAGCGTTTCTATGAACGAGCTTGATAGGGTTGTTAAATTATGGAAAACTAACGAAAAAGCAAACGATGAAAACCCTTATAAATCGCTTTATGAATATATTCACCCGCTTGTTTTTGGTGCTGTTGATCGTGCAAGTAGCCTGTCTTTAAAAATTTGTAATGAAATTTTGCGTTATCACTTTGACGATGAAGAAAAAATCAAATCAATCAGCGAAAAGCTAAATAGTGCTTATCCGTCGCATGATTATCCTATTTTGATTAGAGAAGCACAAAAAATCGGGCTAAATGTAGAAAAAATGGACGAGCGACTTGGCGAAATTTTAGATAATCTAAGCGAACTTTACGCACAAATGGGGCAAAAAACCTTTACAGATTATGACGAAAATAGTTATCACGATAATAATATCGCAAATATTATCGAAATGAACGGGACTCAGCTTTATTACCAGATAGATAAAGATTGGTTTTATCGTACCGAAGAGCAAAGGTGGATTGTTTTAAACGATGAGAGTTCGTGGCGAAAAAATGAATTTGAAGATGATGAGATAAAAAATAGTATTTGTTATTTTTAAGGAGAGATTATGAGAGCGTTAATCAGCGTTAGCGACAAAGACGGCGTAGTGGAATTTGCAAAAGATTTGGCAAATTTGGGTTGGGAAATTTTAAGCACGGGTGGCACTTATAAGCTACTTTGCGAAAACGGCGTAAATGCTGTGGAAGTGAGTGCCTACACAGGAAGCCCTGAGATGTTTGAAGGCAGAGTAAAAACCCTGCACCCCAAAATTCACGGCGGAATTTTACACAAAAGGGATGACAAAAATCACGCCGAACAAGCCCTAAAACACGGCATTGGCGGGATTGATTTGGTTTGTGTAAATTTATATCCTTTCAAACAAACCACGATTCGCACAGATGATTTTGATGAGATTATCGAAAATATCGACATCGGCGGTCCTGCTATGGTGCGAAGTGCTGCAAAGAATTTCAAAGATGTTTTGATAGTAACGGACATTTTGGATTATGATTTAGTTATCGAAAAAATCAAAGCAAAAGCCGATGATTTGGAATTTCGCCGAAGCCTTATGATAAAAGCCTACGAGCACACTGCTGCGTATGATAGCATGATAGCAAACTATATGAACGAGCGATTTAACGGCGGTTTTGGCGCTAAAAAATTTATCACAGGCTCAAAAGTCATGGCGACAAGATACGGCGAAAACCCGCACCAAAAGGGCGCTTTGTATGAATTTGAAAACTTTTTTAGCCTAAATTTCAAAGCCCTAAAAGGCGAAGCTAGTTTTAACAATATGACCGATATTCACGGCGCAGTTATGTTAGCTAGTAGCTTTGGCGAAGCCCCAGCAGTGAGTATCTGCAAACACGCAAATCCGTGCGGGTTTGCCATAAAATCAAATTTGCTAGAAAGCTACACCGAAGCGCTTAAATGCGACCCTGTTTCAGCCTATGGTGGCGTGGTGGCGATAAATGGCACACTTGATAAGGCTTTGGCAGAGAAAATCAATGAAATTTTTGTGGAAGTCATAATTGCAGCCAATGTCGATGACGCCGCACTTGAAGTATTTGCAAACAAAAAACGCATTAAAATTTTCACGCAAGAGAATAAATTTTTAATGCGCGAAAATGATAAATATGACTTTAAATTCATAGACGGCGGATTTGTCTATCAAGAACGCGACTATGTGGGTGCTGATGAGGTCAAAAATGCCAAATGCGTTACCAAGCGTTCGGCAAATGAGGGCGAATTTACCGATTTGCAAATCGCTTGGCAGGTGGCAGCTCTGACTAAATCAAACTGCGTTGTGTATGTGAAAAACTCGGCAATGGTGGCGATTGGCATGGGTATGACAAGCCGTGTCGATGCTGCGCGCGCAGCTGTGGCAAAAGCAAGGGATTTGGGCTTAGATTTGCAAGGTTGCGCACTGGCTAGTGAAGCGTTTTTTCCTTTCAAAGATAGCATAGAAATCGCTAATGAAGTGGGCGTAAAAGCCGTAATCCAACCGGGCGGCTCAATCCGTGATGATGAAGTAGTTGCAGCTGCCGATGAGTTTGGCATGGCGATGTATTTTACAGGAATTCGCCACTTTTTACATTAATTCCCAATATCGGAATTATTTAATGAGATTTTTAATCGCTTACTTTGGGTGGTGGCGACTAGCCGTATCTCCCTTGTAAGCGTTAAAAATCTCAATAACTAATCACACTCTGTCTTGAATATTTTTGCAGAATATTGAATAAATTTGTTTGATTTGTCATTGCGAGAGTTTCGCGGAAACTCGAAGCAATCGCCAATGTTTAAATTTGCAAATTTAGTTTTTTCAAATTTAAAGTTGCTTGTTTTGTAAATTCTTTTAATTTGGAATAGTAAGGTTTAAATTTATAAGATGCTTTGCGTAAAATACGCAAAGCATAGTAGAATATTTTATTTTCCTACATAATTGCTACTAATTTGACTTCCTTTATCATTATATGTTTTAATATAATTACCTTCTTTTATACTAACAGAGCTGCTAGTAAAACCCATTAGTTTATCGCCAGTATTTCTATTGAGATATTTAGAAAACAATTGACGATTACCATCATAAACCTTTACATAGTTTCCTTCTTCAACAGCATGTGTGATAGCCATTAGAACTCCTTTTTTTAAATTTTAACTAACCATAGTTAGTTGATAAGAAATTATAATATTTATATACTTACAGTTAGTTTAACCATAGGTAGGCGAAATTGAAAGACTGCACCATTACTGACGAACAAATGGAGCAAATTTACAAAACCATAGGCGAAAATGTCAAACGCATACGCACACAAAAGGGTGTTTCGCAACTAAGCCTAGCTATGGCGATAGGACACAAGGCAGTCGGCACGATTTCTATGGCTGAACTTGGCATAAACAAAAAACACTTCAACATAGAACACCTAGTCAAAATCGCAAATGTCCTAGAAGTCAGTGTTTGCGAGTTTTTTAAATCAATTAAAATTTAAATTCTTTTGTCATTACATCAAATTTGCTGCACAAATTCAAAATAATTCAATGAATAATAAAAAAACCTCCATTGTCATTGCGAGAATTTACGAAGTAAATTCGAAGCAATCGCCAGTGGCAAAATTACCATAATGTAAATTTACAGATTAAAGAATTTGATAAATAACAAAATTATTTAAATTTGCAAAAGATTAAATTTGTAGTTTAAGCTCTGGCGATTGCCACGAAACTGCTACGCAGTTTCTCGCAATGACAAATGGGCAAAAATTTAACAAATTTACAAATTTAGGCTACAATTCGCACAAATTTAAAAATCAAAAGGCGAAAAAATGTTTAAATTTTTAAAAATTTTACTATTTTTTGCGTTATTTCTAAATGCAAACGATACAAATTTAAAGGTAGGAAATATGGCAAATTTAAATCAAAATTTAAAAGAAATTTATCTAGCAGGTGGCTGTTTTTGGGGTATGGAAGGCTATTTTAAGCAAGTTGTAGGCGTCGTGGAGAGCGAAGTAGGCTATGCAAATGGCAAGAGCGAAAAAACTGATTATTATTCGCTCAAAAATACAGATCACGCAGAAACTCTAAAAATCAAATTTGATGAAAATGTCGTGGCATTTGCCGAGATTTTGGAGCATTTTTTTAGAGTGATTGACCCGCTTAGCGTCGATAAGCAGGGCAATGATGTCGGCAGACAGTATCGCACGGGAATTTACTACACAGATGAAAGTGATAAGGAATTTTTGCAAAATTTCATTGCTATAAAGCAAAAAAAATATAAGGAAAAAATCGCCGTCGAGATCTTGCCGCTGAAAAATTACGCCAAAGCAGAAGAGTATCATCAAGATTATTTGGGGAAAAATCCAAATGGATATTGTCATATTGATCTAAATTTAGCGACCAAACCGCTTTATGATGAGAGTAAATTTGCGCTTCCTAGCCGTGACGAAATAAAGGCAAATTTAAACCCTTTGCAGTTTTCGGTTACGCAAGAAAAAGCGACCGAACGCCCATATACGAGCGAATTTGATAAATTGAGCGCAAAGGGCATTTATATCGATGTCGTCACAAAAAAACCGCTTTTTAGCTCGACGGATAAATTCGACGCAGGGTGCGGGTGGCCAAGCTTTTCAAAGCCCATAACTACGGACGCTTTGAGTTATGCAAAAGACGAAAGTCATGGTATGGTGCGAACAGAAGTTACTTCTAGGCTCGGAAATAGCCATTTGGGGCATGTTTTCAATGACGGCATAAAAGAAAAAGGCGGTCTTAGATACTGCATAAACGGAGCTTCGCTTGAATTTGTTCCGCTTGAAAAAATGCAAGAGCTAGGATACGGCGAGTATATCCCGTATGTGAAGTAATTTTTTGATATTTAAAATCATAAAATCGATGAAATTTAATAAAATGAAAAATAAAGAATTTATCGCCCGAGAGTAGGGCGATAAATTTATCCAAGGAGAATTTGATAGGATTATTAATCCATTTTGTTTCTTAAATATGACGGCTCTTCAAGCTCATCGTAAGCGTTATCAAAATCACTACCGCTTACTTTTCTTCGTAATTGAGAAAATCTTTCTTGTCTAATGCTGTTTAAATCCTTACTGGGCTCGTCTTTTTCGACGCTTTCGTTACCAAAACCTGTTGCGATTAGAGTAACTTCAACGCGATTGTTATCCATATTTACATCGCTTGTAGTTCCAAAAATAATTGCCGCATCTTCATGTGCTGCATCTCTAATGATTTGCATAGCTTCATCGATTTCAAATAGTGAGCAATCAGGGTGAAGTTTGAAATGAACCAAAACGCCTCTTGAACCGTTGATTGACATATCTTCAAGAAGCGGTGATTGGATAGCATTTTGCACAGCTTCTTTGGCTGCATTTTCGCCTTCTGCTTTGCCTACACCCATAAGAGCTAGACCCCTGTGTGTCATTACCATTTTAACATCGGCAAAATCGACATTTATATCGCTATCCCCACTTTCAATAATAACAGAAGTCATACCTGAAACGGCTTGTGTTAGAACACTATCGACCATTTTAAAAGCTTCTTTAAATCCTGCTTTTTTATCTACTAGACTTAATAATTTTTGATTTGGAATTACAATAATAGAATCGCACTCTTTTTTAAGTTCGGCGATACCTTCTTGTGCTAGGCGCATTCTTTTGTTGCCTTCAAAACTAAACGGAGTAGTAACAACGCCGATTGTTAGAGCTTTTTGCTCTTTTGCGGCTCTTGCTATGACAGGAGCTGCTCCTGTGCCTGTGCCGCCACCAAGTCCTGCACTAACAAAGACAACATCTGCACCGCTAAAAGCATCTGTTATGTCTTCATATCATTCTTCTGCTGCTGCTTTGCCGACTTCCGGGTCCATACCAGCACCAAGTCCGTTATTTCCAAGTTGAATTTTGAGTTTTACACTAGATCCGTTCAGTGCTTGTTTATCGGTATTTGCGACAATCAAATCAACTTTGTCGCTATTTTCCATAGTGCGGACTATGTGATTTATCATATTTCCGCCGCCACCGCCTGCACCGATAATCTTAATCTCGGCACTAAAAACAGGTTTTTTCTTTTCTGCTATACTATAACCTTGCATAAAATCTCTCCTTGGTTAAAATAGTTGTTTTATGTAATTCCAAAATTTTTTCAAAACATTTGGTTCAGGAAGTTTTGGTAAAGTCATGTCATTTTTGTCCATACCAACTCCGACTTCAACTCGTTTGCCGTTTTCATTGTCGATTGCCGTTGCAATCTCTTTTGCGTAAATATCGTTTGAATTTGACGGCTTGATAACTTCATCTTTATAACGAAGTTCGCCGTTTGAATCGATTTCATAAGGTGTAAATTCGCCAAATCCATACAAACAAAGTCCGATAGCACAAGAATTTGCTCCGTCTTTTGCTATTTCATAAAGTCCGCTAACATTTCTTGGTCTTGCAACTCTGATAGAAATGCTATCAAAGATTGCCATTGCAAGTTCTCTAACATCATCTAGCTTTGTCATACCGCCTGTTAGGACGATTCCTGCACCGATTTTATCTTTATATCCGCTTTCATCAAGTTTTTTAGCCAAAAACATCAAAGTCTCTTCAATGCGCGAGAAAATAACATTTGTTATAATTTCTAAACTAACACTATGAGTGCTTTCGTCTTCGCCAAGAACGGGAAGTTCTATCTCTCTTTTGCCTTCATCGATTAAATCGGCATAAGATAGTTTTATCTCTTCTGCATACGGAAGCGGTGTGTGAATCGCTTTTGATAAGTCGTTAGTTATGTTAGTTGAGCCGATAAGTAAAACATCATTATATCGAAGCGAATTTCCTAAATGCACAACCATATCGCAAGTTGCGCCACCCATATCGATTAGTGCAACACCAAGCTCTTTTTCATCTTTGCTAAGGGTTGAAATAGCCGAAGCGTAGCCTGAAAGAACGATATTATCGATTTTTATTCCTGCCATTTCTACTGATTTTGTTAAATTTTTAACAGAACTTTCAGGGACAATAACGATATGAGTGGAAACTTCAAGTCTGTTTCCGCTCATACCCAAAGGATCTTCTATGTGGTCTTGCTCATCAACTTTAAAATCATAAGGTAAAATGTGAAGTTTGACATAATCATTTGGAACATTTGCGTTGTGTTCTGCCATTTGCATAGCTCTTTTGATTTCTGTTATACCGATTTCATGATCCGGAACGCTTATAATGCCTTGTGATGGAACGCTTTTTGTATAGGCACCAGAAATCGAAACTATAACCTTATCGTATCTGCGTCCTGCGCTCTTTACGGCGTCATTAACTGCATGTTTTATAGAGTTTGCAGCTTGTTCGATATTTGTGATGATACCTTTTTTTACGCCGTATGTCTTAGCCTTGCCCATACCACAAACTGCTAAATTTTCATCTTTTTTTGCGATAATGGCACGAATTTCGACAGAGCCTATGTCAAGCCCTAAAATATACTCACTCACTATCTCTACCTTTATAAAATCTTTCTATTTTGTATCTTTTTTGAAGAGATTTTAATAAATCATTTTGCAATGCAGAATTCATCATATACGAAGCTTCACCTTTGAGTGCATCTTTGTATTGTGAAATTTGCTCCGTATCGGGAAATTTTTGTTCAGTGATTTTATAGGCTATTGCTTTATCGCCAAAAATAGTATAGCCTTCTTTTTTGTTGTTAGAAAAAACATCGTTTAAAAGCATAGCAAATTCAAAATCTGCTAACTCACTAACGCTGTTTGCACTATCTCTTGCGATAAAACCTATATCTTTACCGTTAAAATTCTTTAACGCTTCTTCGGCTTTTTGTTTTAATAATTCTTCCTTCTTTTCTACGATAAAATCAGCTTCTGCCATAGTTTTGGCTTGTTCGAATTCCATAGTTTTTGGTTCGTTGATTTTTGTTATTTTTGCTATTAAATTTCCACCGTTATACTCAAAAGGTTTGATAAATTCGCCTATTTTAGCATTTTCTAACTCACTAACAGGAAAATTTTCATCACTAACAATCATTTTGTTATCAGTGGCTATGCTGCCTTTTTTTACATTTAGATATGTTTTTACGGCTTCGTCTTTATTGAATTCAACTAAATAATCAGCCAAAACGCTATCTTTTGCTTCTTCAAAACTTTTTAGCGTATCATCTTCGTTTCTATAAGTAGTTTTGTGTGCTTCAAAAAACTCATTTAGCGTTTTATCATCGACTTGTGTTGTTTGTGGTGCGACAAAAAGCGTATCAAGTTCGTAAGTTTGTTTTGTCATATAGTTGCTTTTGTGTTCTTCCCAAAATTTCATAAGTTCGTCATTACTAACAGTTATGTTTTCATCACTTTGTTTGACGACTTCAATACTTAATCTATCTTGAATAAGACTTGAAGAAAGAAACGCTTCTAGCGCAGTATCAGTAGGCTCGTAAGAAATTCCTTCCATTAGCTTTTGCAAAACTATCGTTTTTTCTAAATTCTTTTCAAATTCAGCCGTTGTTATGCCTAAATTTTTAATCGCTTGTGAGTAAAGCTGTTTGTTAAATTTGTTATCGACTTGAAATTCGGGAGCTGTAACTATGTATTTTGCAATGTCTTCTTTGGTAGCTTTTATGCCTAGATCTTTTGCAAAATTTAAAAGCAATGCTTCTTGGATTAGATTTGAAGCAGCTATTTCATCAAGGTGCATTTCGTTTGCTTTTTCTTGCGTAAATCCTTCGCTTGTCGAACTAAAATATGAATAAAGCTCTCTATATTTGGTATTTAGTTCTTGATTGCTGATTTTTATATCGCCGACTTTTGCGATTGCTCCGGCCCTGTTTTTGTTATAATCATAAGCTCCCCAGCCGACAAATCCGGCTCCTACAAATGCGATTGTGCTTATCCAAATTGTAGGTATGAGCGACTTTTTGTGTTTTTGCATCCAATTTATCATTGAAATCCTTTACTAACTCTAACTAACAAAAATTACCATAATTATACTAACATAAAACTTATGTAATGCTGAAAAATTCGGTATTTTGTAATGAATTTACTAACAAATTGTTAGTAAATTTAACTAACAAAAAACTAATTTTGACTCAAATTTAGTAATTTGCAACTATTTTCTAAAAGTGCGATTTTTTTGGCTAACGCACTAGCAGTCCTTGCATACGCATACACGCCATATCCACGAATAATCATAATATCGCTATTTTCATCAAGCATATATTTATAAACTTCGTGCGGGGCTCGTTCATACCAATCTTCAAAATTTTTAGGGTCGTAAATTTCGATTTTTTTGAATTTCATAAAACTAAAATAATCTTTTGGAATTATAAAATCATGCTCGAAAGTATATGAAACCAAATACGGCGGCATCGCATAACAAACAAATTTTGCTTCTTTTATATTCTTATAGATATTTAAATGAATATCAGCATCCAAACTAGCTTCGTTCCAGCGATAATCCTTTTTTGTGTAAAGCAAAACCAAATCGTCTTTTTTTACGCTATCAAAAATGGTGTCTTCTTTGTTTATCATAAATTGATTTTCTTCGACTTTTGCCGAAATCGAGCCGTGAAAAATGCCAAAAAAGCTCTTTCTAAACATCGAAAGCGAAATATCTTGCAAAGTTTTATAATAATAATCTAAATTCATTAATCTGCCTTTTAAATTAAATTTTGCTATTATACTAAAAAAAGAAAAATTAGGGGTTAAATTTGCAAATTCCACATATTCCCGTTTTATATAACGAAGTTTTAGAAGTTTTTAAAAGCGTAGAAAATGGCGTTATAATCGACTGCACTTTGGGTTATGGTGGTCATAGTAGCGGAATTTTAAAATCAAATCCAAATGTGAATTTGATTGCTTGTGATAGGGACGATGAGGCTATCGAATTTTCAAAAAATCGTTTGAGCGAATTTGGAGATAGAGTTCAAATTTACAAAAGTAATTTTTCGCAAATTTTAAATTTAATCGACACAAATTCGGTGCGTGGCATTTTAGCTGACATCGGCGTTTCATCACTTCAAATCGATAAAAACGAACGCGGTTTTGCTTTGCAAAGCGACGAGCTAGATATGCGTATGGATAAAACTAGTGAAAAAGACGCAAAATTTGTGGTAAATTCATACTCGAAAGATGAACTAACAAGAATTTTTAACGAATACGGCGAGTTAGCAAATTCGCATAAGATTGCCGATAAAATCGTGGCTTATCGCACTAACAAAACAATAACAAGCGCAAAAGAGTTAGTTAGTATCGTCGGAAATAAAAGCGTAAAAGGGCGAAGTGTGAGCGAAGCGATTTTGGTTTTTCAAGCCATTCGCATAGAAGTTAATGATGAATTAGCCGAACTAACAAATTTACTAAATTCAATCGAAAATTCAAAGATAAATAAAGCAAAAGTCGCTATAATCTCATTTCACTCATTAGAAGATAGGATTGTGAAAAATCGCTTCAAAAAGTGGGAAAAAAACTGCATTTGCCCTGATTTTTTTATCAAATGCGAATGTGGCGGTAACCACGCACTTGGGCGAATTTTGAGTAAAAAAGCGATTACGGCTAACAAAGATGAGTTAATGGCTAATTCTCGCGCAAGTAGCGCTAAGATGAGAGTTTTTGAGATAGATAGAAAGGCATAAATGGAGCAAAAACCGCTTTTTGGTTTTAACGAAAAAGACGAAATCGTCCTAAATTTCGACAACGAAATCAAAAAAACCAAAGAAATACCATTTTACACGCTGTTAAAAGTGTGGATAGTGATGATGATTTTTTTCTTTTTGACCGTGCCTGTTGTGTATATCAGAAACGAAATTTACTACATAAGTCGCGATATAGCCGAGCTTCGAAGCAAACACGAAGTTTTGCTCGAAGAAAATAGAGCGCTTAAAAATAGTATAGAACTTTTGCGTTTTAAAAACGAAATTTTGGACTCATTTAGCGTAGAAAACGCAAAATAAATTCATCAAAATTTCTAAAAAAATTAAATTCTTTTTGATAATTAATATAAAGTTTTTTTAAGTAAATTTAGATATAAATACCTATATATGGTTATTTTATCAAAATTTGCTATTTTAATTTTTATATTTTTTTAAATAAATTTCCAATATCATTCTCAATATTTTTCTTATAAGGAGCAGGATTATGAAATTAGAAAATTTAGAAATTTTAGAAAATTCGACAGATTACGATGCTAATGATACTGACGAGATT
>JAFUFY010000066.1 GCA_017469645.1 Campylobacter sp.
AGAGAGAGACGGGCGATTTGATAACTCGTATCAATTAACTTCAACTTCTGTTGCTACAACAAAAAATTACTCAAAACTTTTTCAACTTTTATTCGTAGTTTTCGCACTATCGTGCGTTATTTTTCCTGATGTCGCTTTTGCCGCAGGTGGTCTAACCAAAGCCAAAACACTTTTAGAAACTGTCGCCGATTGGCTTCAAATTTTGGCTGTTGTTACTGTTACCATTGCTATTTTGGTGGTTGGTTACAAAGTGCTTTTTGGCGGTCAAACAATCAGAGAATGCACTCCGATTATCATCGGTGGTCTTTTAATCGCAAGTGCAAGTGAAATTGCTTCACTTCTAATGGGTTAAAATCTATGAGTGGCGAAGTGATTTACAAAGGACTAACTCGTCCTGCAATGGTTTTTGGTGTTCCTATAACGCCTTTGTTTGTTGTTTTGGCTTTCATAAGCTTACTTGCCTTTTGGATTGAAATTTTGTTTCTCGTTGCAGTTGTTCCAGCAGTATTTATTATGAAAGAAATTTCAAAAAAAGATGATTTTATTTTTAGATTACTTTTTTTGAAAGCCAAATTTTGGACTAAACCAGCTTCAAAGAAATTTTATTCAAATCAAAAAACATATATCACTTCGCAGTATGACAAAGTAAAACCGAATTTTAATGCCCCAAAATTAAGTATTTTAGGGCTAAATTCGGTTCCAAATTTACAAAAATTATTACCTTATGAAGCTCTTGTTGATGATATTGTAATCACAAAAAATTATGATTTACTCGCAACTTGGGAAATTGTAGGTGTCGCTTTTGAAGTAGAAAACGATGAAATGCTTGAATATCAAAAAAATAAAATCAATATGTTTTTAAGGCAATTTGATAATAAAAATGTATCGTTTTATACTCATAGTGTTAGACACAATATGTCAGATAGTTTTAAAAATTCAAAATTTTCTAATCAGTTTTTAAGAGATTTAGATAAAGCCTATTATGACGGCTTTAAAGAAAATGACCTAAAACAAAATCGCTACTTTCTTACAGCAATTTATTCTCCGCTTACGACAAAAGCCGTGCGTTCATCTTTTAAAAAGACAAAGCTAGATAAACGCATTAAAGAAATGAACGGCTATGTTAAAATTTTTAGAGAGTATTGTGAAAACATAGAAGCAAATTTAAGCGATTTTACTGCCAAGAGACTAAAATGTTATGAAATTGACGGCAAGAAATTTTCAAGGCAACTTGAATTTTATAACTTTTTAATTTCAGGCAAATTTCAAAAAGTGCGAACGCCAAATGCACCTATAAATGAATATTTAAACGGAAATTTAGACAATATTATGTTTGCAAATTCAACTATGCAACTAAATTTTAATGATAACTCAAAGCGTTTTTGTAAAATGATTGAAATTAAAGACTATCCAAACGAAAGCTGGGCTGGTCTTTTTGATTTACTTATGTATGAAAATATTGAATATACGATTACACAAAGTTTCGTTCCTATGCAAAAAGTAAATGCAAAAACTCATATCGAAAGACAACAAAAAAGACTAAATTCAGCAGAAGACGATGCTGTAACTCAAATAATAGAGCTTGATGAAGCCCTAAATGATTTAATTGCAGGAGAGTATATTTTTGGCGAATATCATTTTTCAATTCTTATTTATGGAAATACTTTAAAAGAAGTAGAAAAAAACACAAATTTGGTTATTTCTACTCTCGGTAATAATTTGGGTTTTTTGACAAGTCAAGCAAATATTGCTCTACCAGCAACCTACTTCGCACAATTTCCAGCAAATTTTGATATAAGACCACGAATTCATACTATAACTTCAAAAAATTACGCTTCTTTCATCGGTTTTCACGCCTTTTTGACAGGTATGAGAAGCGGTAATGTTTGGGGAGATGCGGTTACGATTTTAAAAACGCCAAACAAACAACCTTACTATTTCAACTGGCACAACACTAGCGGAAAAGATTTTTCTAGTGATATAACACAGCTTGGAAATTCTGTTGTTTTAGGTGTATCTCGTGGCGGTAAATCTGTTTTTATGAACTTTCTTTTAAATCAAATGTGTAAATATGCAAGTAAAGAGAGTTTTCCAACAAATACGCCTGATGATAAGAAAAAAACTACATTTTTTTATCTTGATAAAGATTTTTCAGCATTAGCAAATATTTTTGCTATTGGTGGAAAATATCTAAGTATAGAAGCTGGAAAGCCGACAGGTTTTAATCCATTTCAAATAGATAATACGCCTGAAAATATTAGAAGATTACAAATTCTAGTAAAAATGTTAGTTACTAGAAATGGTGAAATTTTATCCACACTCGAAGAAGAAAGTTTAAATGAAGCAGTGGTTAGCATAATGAACGATTTTAGTAAAGATGAGAGAGAATATGGCATTTCTTTACTTTTAGAACAAATTACAGAAGATGTAAGAGAGCGAAATTCTTTAAAATCACGATTAAAACTTTGGTCGCAAGGTAATAAATTTGGTTGGGTATTTGATAACAAAAGAGATGAGCTGACTTTTGAAGATGATAATATCAATGTTTATGGATTAGACGGCACTGATTTATTGGCAGATAAAGAAATCAACGGCGTTGTATCTTTTTACATACTTTGGCGAATTTCAGATATTTGTGATGGTAGAAGATTTGCAATGTTTATCGATGAAGCGTGGGATTGGATACAAAATCCAGTAGTCGCCGAATATGTCTATAACCAAGAAAAAACAATTGCAAAGAAAAATGGTTTCATTTGTCTTGCAACGCAAAGTATCGACGAACTTGCAAAAAGTCCTATTTCAAGGGCAATTATCGAACAATCGGCGACAATTGTTTTTATGGCAAATCCAAGCGGTCAATGGAAAGACTATGAATTTTTAGGTGTCAGTAAAGAAGAATTTGATTTTGTAAAAAATACCGATGTAAAAAATAGAAATTTCTTAATCCGAAAAAACGGCGTTGAAAAAGCAATAATAAATTTGGATTTGAAATCAATAGGTAGTTCAAATTTAGCAATTCTTTCAACCGCAAAAGCAAATGCCGATAGCCTTAAAGAAATTATTTACGATGAAACAAAAACTTACGAAGAAAAACTAAATTTAATACAAGATTTTTATCGAAAGGATAAACAATGAAAAACAAAATTTTTACAAAAATGGTGCTAGTTTCGGCACTTTCTGCAAATTTGGTATTTGCAACTGGTATTCCAGTAGTTGATGGTGCGATGAACGCTCAAACTATGCAACACAACCTACAACAGGTTGCCGAATGGTTAAAAGAAGCTAATCGTTGGGTAGAAACTACACAACATTATAGCTCTCAACTAGACCATTATGCAAAAGAAATTGCTATTCAGACAGGAGTTAGAGATGTCGTTTCATTTTTAAAAGATGTAAAAAGCGTTTATGATGAAGCAGACAAGCTCGGCACAAATTTAATGGAATTAGATTTTAGAAAAGATAGTAAAAGTGCTTGGAGTGATAAAGTTAAAAAGCTTATGAAACAAATCTATGATTAT